>CAZTOE010000194.1:0-8862 GCA_964615045.1 uncultured Spirochaetales bacterium | reverse complement strand
ACTCCAGCCGCTTGTGGCCGAGGGGCACGCGGAGCGCGCGCGCGGCCGACGCTCGCCGCGCGCAGGGCGGCCCGCTCGGACCGCTCCACGGTCTGCCGATTGCCCACAAGGACCTGGTCGACACTGCGGGGATTCGGACGACCTATGGTTCGCCCCTGTTCCGCGACCATATTCCCGAGGCCGATGACCTGATCGTCCAACGCCTGCGCGCCGCCGGTGCCATCACGATTGGCAAGACCAACACGCCCGAGTTCGGCGCCGGTTCTCAGACTTTCAACGAGGTGTTCGGCCCAACCCGCAATCCGTATGACCCGACCGTGACTTGTGGGGGAAGCAGCGGCGGCGCCGCGGTGGCACTCGCTGCAGGGATGATTCCCATTGCGGATGGGAGCGACATGGGCGGCTCGCTCCGCAATCCCGCCAGTTTCTGCAATGTGGTGGGCCTTCGTCCCTCACCCGGCCGAGTCCCTTCCTATCCCGCGCCGCTCGCCTGGTCGGGTCTCTCGGTATTGGGACCGATGGCGCGGGGAGTCGAGGACTGTGCCCTGTTGTTGTCGGCCATGGCCGGCCCCGACCCCCGCGCGCCGATCTCGATCGACGAGCCCGGAGAGCGCTTCGCCGCACCCTTGGCCCGGGATTTCGCAGGGGTGCGTGTGGCCTGGAGCCGGGACCTGGGCGGGCTTCCCGTCGACCGCCGCGTCACCGCCGCGCTCGAGGCCGGGCGGGGCGCGCTCGAAACGGTGGGCTGCGAAGTGGAAGACGCCGAGCCCGACTTCTCCGACGCCGACACGATCTTCCAGACCTTGCGGGCGTTCCACTTCGCGCTGCGCTTTCGAGACCTCGAGGAAGCCGCCTTCGCACAGTTGAAGGACACGATCCAGTGGAACATCGAGCGGGGAAGGGCGCTGAGCGCCACCCAGGTCGGCGACGCGGAATTGCGGCGCACGGCGCTCTATCACCGGATCCGCCGCTTCATGGAGCGCTATGAGTTCCTGCTCGCGCCGGTCTCGCAGATCCCCCCCTTCGACCTGAACCAGCCATGGGTCCGCGAGATCGAGGGGGTCGCGATGGAAACCTACATCGACTGGATGCGGTCTTGCTTCTACATCTCCCTGATCGGGCACCCGGCGATTTCGGTGCCCTTCGGTTTCACTGCCGAGGGATTGCCGATCGGGCTCCAGATTGTCGGGCGGCACCGCGACGACTGGGGTGTTCTTCAGCTCGCCTACGCGGTGGAGCAGGCGACCGGTGCCGGCGAAAGAAGACCAGAAAAATTGATATAAATCAGTTTTCTGCGTATAGTTTCTACAGATTCTCGACGAAATATCACGGTCTCGTCGCATGGACACTCTGCGACCTCAACACCCCGGGTGGTTTGTCACGCGCCGGGGAGATCGCAGGCTTGGCCGACCGCAATCAATTGGCTGACCGCGCGGTTGCGGTGCGGCCCCGCGCACCACGAGGGCATCACAACCGAATACAGTCCACCGCCGCCCGCCACCATGACGAGTACGTCGTCGGGTGTGGCGAAGCAACGGACCGGATCTCCAGCGCCACGCAAGATACCAGCCACGCCCGTTTGTGAGAGCGCGACACGGGGGTTGGCCGCGCGTTCGTAGATCGCCCGCGCGATCGAACGCCGGGTGTGACCGGCGACGGCCAGGGCGTTGGCGTGGTCGGGGTTCAGGACGACGACGGCGGCGCCGCCCCCCAGTGCCGCATTGTTGGTGGCGGCATTGGCGAAGGCACCCGCCAAGGAGGAGAGCAGGCGATCGGCCGAGCGCGGGTCGTCGGCGTCGGTGACCGCGATCACCGAGTGGGGTGACTCGGCTCCGATGACCGTCACCACCGAGCTGTCCGCGGCGAACCCCAGCGCCGCGTGGAGCGGCTCGAAGGGGCTTTCTTCCTCAGCCTCCGCGAGGCAGAACGTGAATTTCCCGGGATGTCCGAGAAGGGCCATGTCCGAGCGACCCGGCCGGCCCCCGCCGATGTTGATCATCGCGAGTCGCAACGCGCGTCCGATCGAGGCGTTGGCGCGGTGACCGGGGCCCAGGGCCCCGAACCCCGACGCGATGGGCCCGCATTCCTTGCGCGCGGGTCCGTTCACCAGAAGCAGCGGTGCGGTGCAGTGGGTAGTGGCCTGCATTTCTGTCAAATCGAAGGCCGGGTTCATCACCGCCCGGGCCGCAGCCAACACCACCGGCATGTGATCGGGCGTGCAGCCGGCCATCACCGCTGCAATGGCCAGCTTTTCAACGGTACAGGCTCCGAGCGCCGGTCCCATCGCGCCGAGGGACAGATCGCCGTCGAGGCAGGTGGCCAACACCATCCGCGCCACCCGGTCGGGCGTGGGGATGACCACCGGCAACCCGTCGGTGCACCCCATCCGGTGAAGCTCCTCGAGGGCGCTCGCCTCGTCCGGGGCTTTGAGGACCGGCGCTCGCCCGATCATCGCGCGACCCCCTGCCAGGCTCGCAGAAGCCGCGGGGCGATCGCGTCCGCCACCCGCCTCATGTTGGCGTCGCCCGTTCCCGCGACGGGATGGGGGAGGTGAACCCGGGGAAGATCGGGGAGTCCGACGGAGCGGGCCACGAAGTCCCCCTGGTCGGCGAAATGTTCGGTCACCAGGGCGACCGCCGGGATGCCCCGGCGGGCCAGTTCAACGCCGTCACGCACGGTGCCGGTTGTGCAGCTGCCTCAGTGACCGTAGGCGGCTACGACCGCCCCGCATTCCGATATGATCGTCTCGAGCAGAGGATCGGGCACGACCGACGAGGCGTCGCCCTTGTCGTAGTGATGGAAGCGAGCGGCGGGGAGCTCTCGGGCCAGCGCCTTTTCGACGTGGGCGAGGAAATTGGCGGAATCTGGGAACCCGTTGGCGAGCAGTCCAATCACGATGGGACCGGCCGTGGGATCGACGCTCAGCGCGTAAGGTTCGATCGGCGCACTCGCTTCGGCCCGTGGATCCAAGAATTCAATCATGCCGAGTACCTCATCTCCAGTCTAGGGGTTCGACACAACCTCCTGCCGGGGCAGCAGATCTGATTCCGGTATTCCTTTTTGAAACTGCTCGAGGAGTTCATCGGGGTCAAATTGGATCCCAATGGGATTGGAGGCGAAGGCCGCGCCGTGCATGTAGCGGTTGGCCTCCTCCGCCGTGGCAAAGCACTCCACCTGAAACTCCATCTGGTTGGAATCCGGATCCCGGTAGTACATGGAAAGCGTCGGGCCGTGGCGCACGCACCAGTACGGCTTGATGGCGAGCTCCCGAAGCCGTTCGTAGGTGCTCAGCAGATCGGCCAGGGACGCGTAGGTATACGCCACGTGATCCACACCCACGGCGCTTCGTCGTTCGGGGTCGCTGCCCTTGGGGTCGAAGACGTTCAGATCTGCCAGGGCGAAGCGGTGGTGTTCGTCGTCGTAAGTGAGGAACGCGAGTGCATCGTTGCGGTACTGCACCTTGGCCTCGAAGACGGCCTGGTACCACTGCAGCATCTCCTCAAAACGGCGCGTGCGATAGACCACGTGGGCGAACTTGGTCGGTACGGCCATTGCGAGAACCTCCCAGGCCACAAAGGTGAATGGGTCGGCCTCGAGGAACGCTAGCGCGTGAGGAGCGCGCGGGCCTCGCCTGGAGTGGCGGGCTCCGCGCCCGCGCGGCGCGCACGGCGCACCGCCTCGGCGACCACTTCCGCGTTGCTCGGCTGTCCGAGTTGGCGATGGGGAAAGTCGCCGAGCCCGAGGGCCAGATGGCCGCCGCGCTCGACCACCGCTTCGACCAACTCGAGGGCGTTGCCGCCGGCGCAAAGCGCGATCCAGGGTCCCGCGCCCGCCGGCAGAAAGGCCAACAGCGCGTCGAGCCCCCGGTCACTTTCCGGGTGACACGCCACGATCCGATCCGAGAGGACAACCTCGACAGGCTGGGGGGATGCGAGGACGCCCAGCTCGAGAAAAGCGCCTAGCAATCGCGCGGAGCCCACGTTCCAGAGCACCGCATTCACGGCGACACCCGCCCCGCGAATCGCGCCGATCTGAGCGCGCAGACCCCCGGTCGTATTCACATAGACGAGATCCTCGGTCGCGAAGCCCTGGGGGCTTCGATACGAATCGAGGTTGGTGGTCGCGAGGTCGACCGGTGCAAAGTCCGGCCGGGTCGCCCCCTCGCGAGCCAGCTGGGCCACGTGAGCGACACGCTCCAGCGGGTCCTGGAGCGTGTGCGCACCGAGGGTGGGCATCACCAGGAGGTCGGTGGCCTCGCGCACGCGACGAATCGTCTCGCCGTAAAGGGCGACATCGTGAGAGGGGGCTCCACTCTGGGGATCGCGGGCATGGAAATGAAGCAGGGCGGCGCCGGCCTCCCGACAGGAGGCGGCATCGGCCGCGATTTCCTCCGGTGACCATGGGACCTTCGGGTTGGCCCCCCGCATCGCGTACTCGTTGCAGCGCACCTCGACGATGATCTTTCCCACGGATCCGCTTTACGCGACTCCCATGCGGTGCGTCAAGCGGACAACGCGGTGGATCGGCGAGTGGCCGCGGGCCGGCGGGCGGCACCTGCTGGCGAGGCGCTCTAAGATCCGGCCCAGGAGGTTTCACGCATGGATATCGGCTATTTCACGATGCCCTCGCATCCGCCCGAGCGCGACTATCGCGCCGGCCACGAGTGGGATCTCCAGGTAATCCGGTGGGCGGAAGAGCTCGGGATGTCCGAAGGCTGGATCGGCGAGCACCACACCGCCCCCTGGGAGCCCAACGCAGCGCCGGACCTCCTGGTCGCCCAGGCCTTCGCGCAAACTGAACGGATTCGGCTCGGCCCGGGCGGGTTCCTGCTGCCCTATCACCACCCAGCGGAACTCGCCAACCGCGTCGCGATACTCGATCACATCTCGGGGGGTCGGCTGAACTTCGGCATCGCAGCCGGGGGGCTTCCCAGCGACTGGGCGATGTTCAACGTCGACGGCATGGCCGGTGTCAACCGGGAGATGACCCGGGAAGCGCTCGACATCATCCTGCGTCTGTGGAGCGAAGACGAGTTCGATCACCAGGGGCGGTTCTGGCACGTCACCAAAGGGGGCGACATGTTCGGGCTGCTGCGGCCCCATCTGAAGCCCCTCCAGCAGCCCCATCCGCCGATCGGGATCGCCGGCCTTTCGAAGAACTCGGACACCCTCAAGCTCGCCGGCGAGCACGGCTTCATCCCGATGAGTCTCAACTTCAACCCGGGCTATGTGGCCAGCCACTGGGAAGCCGTCGAAGAAGGGGCACGACGGGTCGGGCGAGATGCCCACCGGGGGCAATGGCGCATGGTGCGCGAGGTATTCGTCGCCGAGACCGACGAAGAGGCGTGGAAGCTCTCGGTGGGCGGCATGATGGGGCGCATGGAGGGCGAATATCTCCTGCGTCTGCTCGGGCACTTCGGGTTTCTCGAGAATCTGAAGCACGATCCGAGCGTGCCGGACTCCGATGTCACCCCCGAGTACTGCGCCAAACACAACTGGTTGATCGGTTCGCCGGATACCGTGGCCGAGCGGATCGAAGCCGTGTACGAGGAGCTCGGAGGCTTCGGGACGCTTATCGTGCTTGGCTTCGACTACGCGGATACGCCCGAAGCCTGGCACACCTCGATGGGGCTCCTGATGAACGAGGTCCTGCCGAAGGTGCAGCATCTGAAGCCGGGCGCTCCCTAGTCCACGGGGGCGTTCCCCGTCCCCGCGCCTCGGAGTCTCTCGAGGAGAAGCTTCGTGCATCCTGGCGTTCATGCCCGCGAAACTCCCGATAAGCCGGCCCTGATCCTGGCGAGTTCCGGGGAGACTCTGAGCTATCGCGAGCTCGACGAGCGGGCGAATCGCCTCGCGCAGTTGATGTGGAAGCGAGGTCTGCGGCCCGGGGACCATGTCGCGGTCTTCATGGAGAACCAACTCCGCTACTTGGAGGTGTACTGGGCCGCGATCCGCTCGGGCCTCTATTTGACGACGGTGAACCGCTACCTGACCGGCGAGGAAGCGGCCTACATCATCGACGATTGCGAAGCGCGCGTGTTGGTGACGTCGGCCGCGCTGGCCGAGCCGGCCCTGGCGCTGATCTCTGGCATTCCCCGCTGCGAGACGCGGCTCATGGTCGATGCCGAGGTCCCCGGCTACGAGCGCTACGAGGCGGCGCTCGCGTCGCATTCCGCCGCGCCTCTTGCGAAGCGCCCGCGCGGTGCCTCGATGCTCTACAGCTCAGGCACCACGGGGCGGCCGAAAGGCATCAAACGGCCGCTCTCCGGCGCCATGATCGACGATCCCGACCCGGCGCTGGGGTTCTTTCAGGCGCTGTTTGGCGTCGCGCAGGACACCGTTTATCTCTCGCCCGCGCCGATGTATCACTCCGCGCCGCTGGCCTTCTCGACGCTCGTCCAGGCGCTGGGGGGCACGGTCGTGATGATGGAGAAGTTCGACGCCCTGGCGACGCTCCGAGCCCTTGAGCGCTACCGATGCACGGAAGCCCAGTTCGTTCCCACCATGTTCAGCCGCATGCTCAAACTCCCGGAGGCGGAGCGGACCCGCTACGACGCGTCGAGCCTCCGCAGCGCCATCCATGCAGCGGCACCTTGCCCGGAACGCGTCAAGCAGCAGATGATCGACTGGTGGGGACCGATCCTCGTCGAGTACTACGGAGGAACCGAGTTCAACGGCCTCACCTTTCTCACTTCGGAGGAGTGGCTGGCACACCGCGGCTCCGTTGGTCGCGCCGTATACGGGAAGCTCCATATCTGCGATGAGGTCGGCGACGAACTGCCGACCGGGGAGACAGGGCTCGTCTACTTCGAGCTCGAGAAGATGCCCTTCGCCTACCACAATGACCCGCAGAAGACGAAGGACGCGCAACATCCGTCGCATCCCAACTGGTCGGCGCTGGGCGATGTCGGCTACCTGGACGACGACGGTTTCCTCTACCTGACCGACCGCAAGAGCTACATGATCATCTCGGGCGGCGTGAACATCTACCCCGCGGAGATCGAGAACATTCTGGTCACCCATCCTAAGGTTGGGGATGTCGCCGTTTTTGGCGTCCCAAACGAGGAATTTGGCGAAGAAGTGAAGGCTGTGGTGCAACCGCTGGACGGTTTCGAGTCTTCGCCCGCGCTGGAGCAAGAGATCCTCGATTTTGCGCGCGAACACCTCGCGCACTACAAATGCCCCCGGTCCGTCGACTTTCTGGCCGAGCTCCCGCGTCTTCCGACCGGGAAGCTCTACAAGCGTCTCCTGCGAGACCGCTACTGGGGAAAACACGATTCGCGGATCGTGTAACTAGCCGGCCCCGCCTGGCAGCACCCGGGAGAGCTCGTCGCGGTCGTAGCGCGGCAGCGGACTTCCGTCGCCGCGAAACACCCCTTGGCCGACCCGGGCGACCCCGATCGCGCGGGACGCGAAACCCTCCGCTTCGAGCGCTTTACGGGCGGCCGCGGCGTGCGTCGAGGGGAAGGCGGCGAGCAACGCCCCGGACGCGAGCGTGCCCCAGGGATCGGCGCCGACAGCCTCGGCCACCGCAACCCCGGGTTCGAACCAGAGCACGGGCTCGCCGTCGAGGTGAATCGCCAGGCCGGAGGCTTCGGCCAGTTCGTGCAGGCCGGCGGACAGACCGCCCTCGGTCGGGTCGTGAAGCGCGGTGGCACCGAGTCCGGCCGCGGTGAGGGCGGGGGCGACCACCGAGATCCCTGGATCGTCGAGCGCCGCCAAGGCGCGAGCGAGAAGTTCGGGCGCGACGACCGCGCGTCGGTGGGCAGCCAAGCCGGCCGCCAGCACCGCGGCTCCCTCCACCGGCGCGGGACCCATCTGCAAGATCGTGTCCCCCGCGCCCATGCCCCCGGTTGAGATCACCGCACCGCGCTCGCACCAGCCGAGCATCTGTCCGATGACGACCGGCTGGCTCACGACCTCGGTGACTTCCGTATGCCCGCCCACCAGAGCTGCGCCCACTTGGGCCAGGGCGGTTCGAGTGTCCGCGAAAAGAGCCCTCACCTCGTCCTCGTCGGTGCCCGGCGGCAACAACATCGCCGCGAGGAACCAGCGGGGTCGGGCGCCCATCACGGCGACGTCGTTGGCATTGACCGCGACAGCATGGCTGCCGACGCCGCTCCCCATGAGAGTGATCGGGTCGGTGGCGGCGATGACCGTGCCCCGCTCCACATCGATCGCGCAGGCGTCCTCACCAACCGCCGGGCGAATCCGCACTTCCGGCGGCAGCGCGGGGCCGGCGGCGAGGAGCTCGCGCAGCAGGGTGGCCGGCAGCTTGCCCGGCGGAAGCGCGGCGCGCCGCGGCGGGCGGTCGGGGCGGGTCACCCGGGGGTTGGCCGGCCCGGCGCGAAGCGGCACGGCATACGCTTGATCCCGTTGATGAACATCGAAACGAGGTAGTCGGGCTCGCCCGTGATCTCCAGGTCGGGGATGCGTCGGAAGAGCTCGCGGAACATGACGCCGATCTCGCGGCGCGCCAAGTTGGCGCCCATGCAGAAATGGGGCCCCGGGCCGCCGAAGGCCACGTGTTCGTTGGGCCAACGCCGCACGTCGAAACGGTAAGGCTCAGTGAACCGCTCCTCGTCGCGGTTCCCCGAGTTGTAGAAGAGGAGGATCTTCTCGCCACCGCGAAGGCGTTGGCCGCCGAGCTCCGTGTCGCGGCTCGCGGTGCGCCGCATGAAGATCACGGGAGAGGCCCAGCGCACGATCTCTTCGACCGCGGAGCGTTCGAGCCCCTCAATATCCGCTTGCCAGACCGCTCGCTGGTCGGGGTGGTCGGAGAGCGCCTTCATGCCGTGGCTGATGGCGTTGCGGGTGGTCTCGTTCCCGGCGGTCACCAACAGGATGAAGAAGGCGCCCATTT
>CAZTOE010000193.1:0-8888 GCA_964615045.1 uncultured Spirochaetales bacterium | reverse complement strand
GGCGGGCGTCGTCTACACCGATCTGCGCGGTGCGATGCACTCGGTGCTGCTCAAGCGCTTCCTCTGAGCCAGCGCGAGGCCAGGCCGAGCAGGATGAGCGATTCCGCCTCGAGCGAGAGCCCCGACGAGGGCCCTTGCTCCGCCGCCTCGTCATCCGCTGGATCGCCAGGCGCGAAGGCAGACGCGTTGTAGGTGACGATCTGGGCTCTCGCCGTCGATGGAAGGCCGAAGCCAATCCCACGGCCAGTTCCAACGCCGATCCGAAGCCGATCTCCAAGACCAAAACCAGAGCCCGCCACCGCACCACACCCCCAGCATAGAAGGAAGGGGACCCAGGGTCCTCAGATCGAGCTAACGTGGGCCCAGAGGTCGCGACACCTCACGAGGGAGAACGAGCATGCACGTTGGGTACACCGCCGTCTTTCAGAATCCGTTCAACGCGCTGAGCGATACCGAGGTTTATGCACGGGAGATGCGCATGTGCGACCTCGCAGTCGAACTCGGCTTCGAATCGCTGTGGACCGTCGAACACCATTTCGACGACTACACGATGTGTCCGGATCCGGTTCAGTGGCTCAGCTACCAGGCCGGGAAACACCCCCGTACGCTCTTGGGCTCGGGCGTCATCGTGCTTCCCTGGCACGATCCGCTGCGCGCTGCGGAGAACATCGCGCTGCTCGATCAGCTATCGGGCGGGAGGATGATCCTGGGCCTGGGTCGCGGACTGGCCCGGATCGAATACGAGGGATTCCGGGTCGATATGAACACGAGCCGCGAGCGCTTCGTCGAGTACGCCCGACTCGTCCTGGATGCGCTCGAGAGGGGCTACATGGAATACGACAACGAGTTCGGCACGCAGCCCCGCCGCGAGATCCGACCGCGCCCCGCCCACTCGTTCAAAGGTCGCACCTACGCGGCCGCCGTCTCGCCGGAATCGATGCCCCTCATGGCGAAGCTCGGGATCGGCGTTCTCGTGATTCCGCAGAAGCCGTGGAAAGTGGTCCAGGACGATCTCGCCCAGTACACACAGGTCTTCCGCGAGGCCAACCACACCGAGCCGCCGCCGCCGTTTTCGGGCGGCATGGTGTTCGTCGACGAGAGTGCTGAGCGGGCCGAAGAGAGCGCCCGCCAATGGATCGGCGCCAACTACGCCTCCGTCATGCGCCACTACGAGTTCGCCCAGGCACCCCACGAGGGCGTGAAAGGCTACGAATTCTACACGCACATCACCCGCTACCTCGAGCGACATGGAGCTCAGGGTGCGATCGACGATTTCGTGAATCTCATGCCCTGGGGCACGCCCGCTCAGGTCCTGGCGAAGTTCGAAAACATCCGGGACATGATCGGCGCCAACGCCGTGATGCCCGCCTTCAGTTACGGCGGGATGCCGTACGACCTGGCGGAGAGCAGCCTCCGGCTCTTCGCCGAGAAGTGCCTGCCCGAGCTTCGCAGCTGGGAAGTGGAGCCCCTTCGGCTCCCCGCTCTGGCGGCCTAGTCGGGCCGCCCCGGGCGCGGGACGCGACCGGCGCCGAAGCGGGAAGCTATTTGCTCCGGGAGTACTCCTCGATGGGAAAGCCGGCCTCCTTCCAGCCGCCAAAGCCGGTGACAATGTGGGAGACCTTGGGCAGGCCCATATCCTGGAGCGTCTTCACGGACAAACTTGTCCGTCCGCCTCCCGCTCAGAACAAGATGAATTCGCGGTCCTCGGCGAACTCCTGCTTGAAATAGACGAAGTCCGGGTCGACCCAGAACTCGAGCATGCCGCGGGGGGCATGAAAAGCGCCGGGGATCGCCCCCTCGCGCTCGAGCTCGCGCACATCGCGGATATCGATCAGCAGGGCGTTCTCCTCGTCGGCGCGCCGCTTCGCCTCCTCCGCGGAAAGATTCTCGATCTCGAGGCGGGCCTCGTCGATCATTTGTTGGACGCCCTTCACGAGTTTGTACATCGCTTCCTCCTGCCCGTGGGCTCCAGCAAGCGGCCGGAAGCCGCGGACCATGGTAGCGACAACGCGGGCGGAACCGCCGCAGTGCAACGCGGGCCAGCGAGCGGCGGTTCTGTATTCTGTGCCAGCGGCCGCACGTGACGAGGCCACCTCGGATAGGGGCCAGCGCATGGCGGCAGAGAGCTACGAGCGGAGACGACCGGACCTCGGCCTCCTGTGGAATGAACGACTGCCGAGGACGGTGCCGGCGACCCGCTACGCTCGCAGCGGCAACGTCAGTATCGCCTACCAGGTCGTGGGCGAGGGCGCGATCGACCTGGTGTTGGTGCCGGGCTGGGTATCCCACGTCGAGTACGGGTGGGAAGTTCCTTCCTATGCGGCATTCCTGCGACGGCTCGCGCGATTCTCGCGGCTTATCATTCTCGACCGTCGCGGGACCGGTTTGTCCGACCGAGTGGCGGGGCTCCCTACCCTCGAGGAGCGCATGGACGACGTGCGGGCCGTGATGGACGACGCCGGCTCAGAGCGGGCGGTCCTCGTGGGACTCTCGGAGGGCGGACCGATGTGTTCGCTCTTCGCCGCCGCGTACCCGGACCGCACCCAGGCCCTGGTGCTCTACGGAACTCTGGCGCGGGTGATGTACGCGCCCGACTATCCCTTGGGCGTCGCAACCAAGGAGATCGAGGCGCTCCTCGCGGTCATCGAACGAGACTGGGGTCGCGGGATCACGGCGGTGCTATTCGCGCCGAGCGCCGCGGGAGACCCGGGGCTACTCGACCAGTGGGCTCGCTTCGAACGCTATGCGGTCAGTCCCGGCGGAATGCGCAAGCTGGTCGAGATGCTTGCCGACACCGACGTGCGAACGGTATTGCCTTCGATTCGCGTCCCGACCCTCGTCCTCCATCGCCGCGAGGACCCGGTGACGCTCGTCGAGGGTGGCCGCCATCTCGCGAAGCACATCCCCGGCGCGCGCTACGTGGAATTGCGGGGCGTTGACCACTTCCCTTGGATCGGAGATAGCGAAGCGATTCTCTCAGAGATCGAGGAGTTCGTAACGGGCGAACGCGGAACCCACGACACCGATCGCGTACTCGCAACGGTGTACTTTACCGACATCGTCGATTCGACCCGACGTGCGGCCGCTTTGGGGGATGCCCACTGGGGCCACGATCTGCGGCGATTCTACGAGGCAGTCGGCGGGGCACTGAGAACCTATCGGGGTGTCGAGATCGATCGAACCGGTGACGGTGTCTTCGCGCGTTTCGAAGGACCCGCGCGCGCGATCCGTTGCGCGATGGCGATCCGCGACGGGGTCGCCCGTCTCGGTCTATCGGTGCGCTCCGGGGTTCACACCGGAGAGTGCGAAGTCCTCGGGGATCGGTTGGCGGGAATCGCGGTCCATTTGGGCGCGCGGATCGCAGCGGCTGCGCAACCCGATGAGGTCCTGGTCTCGAGTACCGTTCGGGACTTGGTCGCTGGTTCGGGGCTTCGCTTTGTGGACCGCGGGGAGCGATCGCTCAAGGGAGTTCCCGAGGTCTGGCGCCTGTACGCCGTGGAGGCCTGAGCGAGGCCCCTAGACGGATCGTTCCGAAAGCCAGGCGTCGAGTTTCGGCCAGAGGCGATGGACGGCGTTGCCGCCCGCCACGAGGCTCACGTGCCCACCCTTGAGGGTGATCTCGAGCTTGTCCGCACTCCCCACGAGCCCGACGAGGTCTCGTGATGACGCGTGGGGGACGATGTGGTCGTACTCCGCCGTCACGTGCAAGAAGGGTACACGAATCGCTCCGAAGTCGACGCGCTTGCCACCCACCTCGAACTCGTTCCGCACCAACTTGTTGTCGCGCAGGAAGCCCTTCACGAGCTGGCGCGCCGTCTCCCCCGGGAAGGGAATCTGGTCCATCGCCCAGCGATCGAGGCGCAGATGCGCCTGCACGAATGCATCGTTGTCGGCGTTGCCGAGCAGCCGGAGCTGTCCGGCGCTCCGCTGCAGGGGGCGCAGCGCCTGAAGCGACGCAAGAATCAACTCCGGCGGAATGTTGCCGACCTCATCGACGATGCGATCGATGTCGAAAATCGCGGGATCGCTCCAGCGCTGAAAGAGCCCCATCCCCGCGGCGTTCACCGGCGTGGTGAAACAAACCAGGTTGTGAAGCGGACCCTGAGGATGGAGGGCCGCGTACATGGACGCGAGCAGGCCGCCCATGCAGTAGCCGACCATGGTGAGATCGGCTTCGCCCGCATGCTCTTGGACTTTCTCCGCGCATTCGGGAAGGAAGTCGAGGACGTAGCGCTCGAGACCGAAACCGGAGTGCTCGGGACGCGGCACGCCCCAGTCGATCATGTAGACGTCAAATCCGCGGTTCACGAGGTACTCGACCAGGCTTTGCCCTTTCATCAGGTCGAGGATGTAGACACGACTCACGAGCGACATCACGAGGAGCACCGGCACCCGGTACACCTCCTCGTGGGTCGGGAGGAAGTGATAGAGCTTGAGATTGTCTCTCGAGTGGATGACCGCCTTCGGCGTGGGACTCGTCTCGAAATCGGAGGCGCCGGGGGCGTGATCGCGCTCGCGCTTGAGGAGATCCGGCGCGGGCGGGGTCGGCCCGTGCGTTCGTTGGCTCATCGTCTCACCCCCGGTTCGATGCGGACGCCCGTTTCGCCTCACCGGATCCAGCTTGCATCCAGCGTGCCAGGCGACCTCCCCCGAAAGCCGCGCAGCGCTCGCAAGATCGTGCCGCCCTCGGCCCAGGCTCTACCCGGTCGAAAGCATGCCCATGGTTTCGGCAAAGCCGTGTCCGGGGACTGGGCAGTCCGGACTGGGGATGCCACGAGAACGTCGCAATCCTGATCTGGATCCGGCACAACCGTGTGGCGCGAGGCGCAGTACTTCGGGATCTCATGGTTGGCACACACGATGCATTGCTCTCGCGTCAGTGGTTGGCCATCGGGGCCCGGCCCGCCCGGCGCAGCCACGACTCCGAGCCCCGTCGCCGTTGGTAAGGATTCCCCTCCTCAGCCTGCGGTGGCGGGGTTCGCATCGTTTCTGGGTTCCCGGCTACCTTTGCATCCGCGGTCAGGATTGCGCTCAATCCGCTGGCGCTCAGTCTCCGAAACGCAGGCCTGAGGAGGGGCCGTGGACACGCTAGTCCTCTATGAGCACCCGCTCTCGCCCTATGCCCAGAAATGCAAGATCGCACTGCGCGAGAAACAGGTCCCCTTCGAGGCCAGGTTGCCGGAGGGGCTCGGCACAGGGGCACTTCGCGCGAGTGGCTTTCGAAAAGTCAGCCCGCGGATGGAAGTCCCCGCCCTGGTCGATGGGGGCTTCGAGATCTTCGACTCGACCATCATTCTGGAATATATCGAGGAGCGCTGGCCGGAGCCCGCTCTGCTGCCAGCGACGCCTCGCGAGCGCGCAAGAGTCCGCATGATCGAGGACGTGATGGATACCCATTACGAGGCCATCAATTGGGGTCTCGGGGAGGTCCGCTTCTTCCACCGCGGCAAGGGGACCGTGGCGGAGACTCTCTGGGAGGGCGCGGGCACCCAGCTCGGGAAGTGGTTCCGCTATCTCGAGGATCAGCTCGGCGACCGCGATTGGTTCAACGGCGACGCCTTCGGCTGGGCGGACCTGTGCGTGGTGCCGTACTTGAACGGGTCTCGGGGCTTCGGGTTCAAGCCCGAGCCGCGCTCGCCGCTGCACCGGTGGCTCGAGCGCGTTCACGAACGACCCTCGGTGACGACGACCGCCGAAGAGGCGACCGCTTCGATTGCCGGCATGGAAGGCGTTGCCGAGTGGGTCGAGCGGGGTTTGATGAAGCGCGAGTACCGCGACCATCGCCTCGAATGGATGATTCGCAGCGGAGGCCTGCCGGTCGTGCTCGAGGGCATCGAGCGCGAGAACATCCGCTTCCTCGAAGATTTTGAGCCCCCGACCTAAGCGATGACCCGAGCATTCCCCCAAGGCCGCGTCCTGATCATCGGGGGTTCGATGGCTGGACTTTTCGCGGCAATCCTGCTGCGCAGCCGAGGCTGGGATGCGCACGTGTACGAGCGCGCGGGCGAGGCACTCGCGAACCGCGGCGCGGGGATCGCGACCCACAACGCGCTCTACGACGCCGTACGGTCGGCCGGGATCGAGTTGCGCGACGAGATGGGCGTGGCGTCCCGGGGACGCGTGGTGTTCGACGCTTCCGGAGCCGTGATCGGGAAGCTCGACATGCCACAGATCATGACTTCGTGGGGGTTGATCTACCGGTTCCTGCGCGCTCAGATCCCCGATGCGCAATATCACCACGGTCACGCTCTGGTCGGCCTCGAACCGTCCAGCAAGGGAATCCGCGCCGTGTTCGACAACGGCACCCGGGCCGTGGGCGATTGGCTCATCGGTGCCGATGGCAGTCGCTCGACCGTGCGCCGCCTGGTGGCGCCAGAGGTCGGGTGCGATTACTGCGGCTATTTCGTCTGGCGGGGCCTGTTCGACGAAGACCGCATCGACCCTCCAGTGCTCGCTCAAGTCGCGGACCGGTTGGCGCTCAACATGGCGCCGGGCGGACATTGGCTGGGCTATCTCGTGGCCGGACCGGAGGACGTCGTCGAGCCGGGCCAGCGTTGGTACAACTGGGGCTGGTATCGAACGGCCGGCCCCGACCGCTATCGCGAACACCTGACCGACGCCGGGGGAACCTTTCACGAGAACGGCATCCCGCACGACCTCATCCGACGGCACTTTGTCGACGCGATGCGCGAAGAGGCGCGGCGGTCGCTGGCGCCCCAGATCCAATCGATCATCGGAGCCACCCCGCAGCCATTCCTGCAGGGCATCTACGATCTGGGGTGTGAGCGTCTAGTTCACGACGGCGTCGTCCTGATCGGAGACGCGGCCTTTACCGCGCGGCCCCACGTCGGAATGGGCGTATCGAAGGCCGCCGAAGATGCTGCCGCCCTCGCGCCGGCGCTGGGCGACCAGGGTCGCATGGCCCGTTGGGAGCGCGAACGGATCCGCTACGGCCGCGCCGTGCTCGAGTGGAGCCGGGACCTGGGGAGTTATTGCGGCCCCGACCCGCGCGACGAGGCGGCGCGCGCGAAGGCCCGGCGCCACCAACGCCCCGAGGTCTTGATGGCCGAAACGGCCGCGAGCGACCCCTCGCCCTACTTGGCGCGCTACCGACCGCGGACGGTGTAAACCCGTTTCGGTAGGCGAAGCACACGCCCTGCGCCGGCGGGCCACCGCTCGGAATCATCGACCCTGCCCGTTGTCTGCTGTGGCTTGGCGCACACAGTCACCCGTCCGTTCCGCCGCTCTCGCTGTTGGACTACGCGGGGCCCCGGGGACCGTCCGCGATGGCCGCGCCGTAGGGAGGGACCGCATGCGTACAGCGTATTGGTTGGGTGGAGCGATCTTGCTGGTCGGTTGCCACGCCCCTTCCGAGCCGTCGACGGAAGCTTGTATGAGGCTCTTCCGAGCGCGGATGGAGCGGGCGGAGATCGTGCGCGTAACGGCAGATCCCCACCGGAATCACGTCGCGATCGCGTACCAAGAGGACGGCCAAACGAGCGCTGCAGGTCTCGGGAACTTTGCGTGCACACTCCGCAGGGCGCGCTCCGGGGGCTTTCGCATCGAATCCGCAACGGTCGACGGTAAACGACTGGTCGATCAGTGGGCTCTGGTCGTGAACGCCGATCTGGTGCTCGACGAGCTGCGCCGTCACGGAGCTCGCGAACCGCAGTCCTGAGCCGCTTGGGTGTAGAGGGCGTCGCGCCGATTAGAAAGCCATGCATCGAGTGCGTTCGCAAAGGCGCTGCGTTTGGGTTCGCCCCGGGTGCCTCCTTCTGCTCGCTGCAGTGGGCGCGGCCGCGTGTACGACCGCTCCGGTCCGACGTCCGCCAATGCATGAAGCAGCTCGCGTGGTCGCCCGGCCAGGCGCCCGAGCTGCAGCAGCGGGCATCGCAGCCTCGCTGGTCGGTACGCCCTACCGCTTTGGCGGCACCTCGCCGTCCGGCTTCGACTGCAGTGGCCTGGTCATCTACAGCTACGGCGAAGCGGGGATTGCGGGGCTGCCCCATTCGGCCGCCCGCCTCGAGCGGCTGACGCGGCCGGTCTCCCTGGAGGACCTCAAGCCCGGCGATCTTCTGTTCTTCCGGCTATCGGAGAAAAAGACCTCGCATGTCGCGATCTACGTCGGCGACCGCGCCTTCGTGCACGCCCCTTCTGGCGGGAGGCGGGTCGAGCGCGTGAGCTTCGATCACAGCTACTGGGCACCCCGACTCGGCCGGGCGGGACGTCTGGACCTCTGAGTCCCAGCACCCCATTCATGCCCCACGAGGCCGGCGAGCGTCGGGCCGCGGCGATCGCTCAACCCATTAGTCCCGGATTGGCTCCGCCATCAATCGTGATGTTGGCGCCGTGGATGAATGCGGCTCGATCCGATGTCAGGAACAGCAGCAGATCGGCCACCTCTTCGGGTGTGCCGACCCGGCCCATGGGCGTCATTTGCCGCATCGCTTCCTCGGGGGTGGCACTCCCCGGGCTCATCGTCGACAGAAAGCGCTGCAAGCGCTCGGTGAGGATCGGTCCCGGGTTGATCCCGACCACCCGTACTCCGCGCTTGGAGCCCTCGTCTGCGAGCGCTTTGGTGAAGTGATTCAACGCGGCGTTGGCGGCTCCGCCGATCATGTAGTTGGCCGTGGGCTTGAGTCCACCGGTGCCAATCACGTTGGCGATCACGCCGGCGCCTTGCCGCTGCATCTGAGGCAACACCGCGCGCGCCATGCGCATGTAGCCAAAGAACTTGAGCTTCCAGTCGTCAAGCCAGGCCTCGTCGGGTAGTTCGAGAAACTTGCCCGGCCGGGCGCTGCCCGCATTGTTCACGAGGATGTCGATCTGCCCGAACTCGCCGAGGCAACGCGTCACCACACCCTGAATCGCTTCGCCCTGGGTGAGGT
>CAZTOE010000192.1:0-8923 GCA_964615045.1 uncultured Spirochaetales bacterium | reverse complement strand
TTCTCTCCGTGTAGTTGTTCATGAAGATGTCGTAGCGCTCCTGCGGGTCCTGCCAGAGATCGAAGATCTGGGGCACGGTGGCGACGTACTTCTCGGATCCCTTCCAACCCAGGTTGGAGTCCACCGCGAGGCCACCCGTGGCCTGCCCGTCGTCGCCGCGCATGTTGAAGACGGCCTTGTAGTTGCCGACCCGCGCCGCTCCGGGCGAGAGCTCGTTCTCGGTGAAGTAGAACCAGGCCTTGCGCGCTGACTTTCCTGTCCCGAACAGCACGGGCGACAGGTCGTAGCTGTCGAAGATGATGGGCTTCCCGTCGCGATCGTTCTTCGGAAGTTCGACGCCGGCCACCTTCGCGAAGGTCGCCATCAGGTCGAGACCGCCAACGATGTCGTGGTTCCTGCTGCCCGGCGCGACCTTGCCCGGCATCACCGCGATCGCCGGGACCCGGTTCCCCCCCTCGCGCACCGTTCCCTTCGTACCGCGGAAAGGGGTGTAGCCGGCGTCCGGATACACGTCCTGCCAGGCGCCGTTGTCCGTCGTGTAGAACACCAGCGTGTTGTCATCCAGGCCCAGCGCGCGCAGCTTGTCCATGATGCGACCGATTCGCGCGTCCAGCTCCACGACCGAGTCCGCGTACTTACTCTTCGAGAGCGACTTGTGTTCGAACTCGGGCGCGGGAAGGTTCGGCTGGTGCACCTTCATGAAGTTGACGTTGATGAAGAAGGGCTTGCTCGGGTCCTTCGCTGCCTGGTCGAGGAATTCGAGGGCCGCCTTCTCGACGTAGCCGTCGAAGTAGGGGATGCCGACGACGCCGTCGGGATAGGTGACGCCGTGCAGCGTGACGCTCTTGCCCGGCTCGTCGACGTACTGGCCGTTGATCTTGAAGTCCTCCACGGGCTTCTCGCCGGCCTTCCCCGAGAGTGCCCCCTTGGTCACCTTCTGGAACATTTTCCGGAGCTCCGGATCCATGTCCGGGAACCAGGTCGGGTCGGCGTAGGTGTAGGCGTTCAGGTGGTACAGTCCGACGTACTTCATTTCGTCGTAGCCCTGCGCGTTGGGAAGCGCGTAGTCAGCCTCGCCGAGGTGCCACTTTCCGGTGAAGTAGGTCTGGTAGCCGCCCTGCTTGAGCACCGACGCAAGGGTCCATTCCGCCTCGGGCAGACCGCCGCCTTGGCCCTGGAAGGCCACGGTGGTCATGCCGCTCCGGTTCGGGATGCGGCCGGTCTGCATCGCCGCCCGGCCTGGCGTGCAGCTCGGCTGGGCGTAGAAGGAGAAGAACGTCATTCCCTCTTCCGCGAGGCGATCGATGTTGGGCGTCGGCATGCCGCGCCCCTCCCCGCCGCCGTAAGGGCCGAGGTCGCCGTAACCCGTGTCGTCGGACACGATGAAAAGAATGTTGGGTTTCGACTGAGCGAGGGCACAGCTCGGCGCCAGCACGGCAATGGGAAGGCCCAGCGCGGCGATGAGCAGCAGAGTCAGTCCATGACGCATCATTCCAATTCTCCTGTCAGACCTTCTTCCTTCAAGCCTCTCGGCGTTCACCGAGGGCCCGAGGTTGGGTGTGTGATCGGTCAAGAGTGCTCCGTCCCCCCTTGGTCGAAGTTTGCGGCTTTGGGGTAGAGTGACGCTATGCGAAACGCGCAAGAATCGCGAGCCCAGCGGGGAACTAGCGCTCTCCTCATGGCTGGTGATCCGGACGAGGCAAACGCGATGTTGCGACCCCGGGACTTCCGCTTCGTTCCGCGAAGTGGGAATCCTTTTCGATTCGAGAGTCGAAGCGTCGTCATCGGAGGCGTTCGCCTGTCGAGAGAGCGTTGCCTGCGCCCCACGATGGTCCACGGCTCTCCCGCGCCGGGGACAGCCTCTGTCTTTGCGCCACTTCCGACACACGGCGCCTTCCGCTATGTGGGCCACGACGTCGAACCCGGGGCGCTCTGTGTCACCCACGGCGAAGATGGCTGGGGTGGGGCGGTTCCGGAGAGGTATGACTCCCGTGCCGTCATCTTCTCCATCGAGACCCTGCGGCGCTACGCGGCTGATCTCGGTATGCCTGACCCGAAGCCCTTCCTCGACCGCGCCTGGTTGATGCCGCCCGATCCACGCTTCGCACCGAAAGTCCAGATCCTGCTACAGGAGGCTGAAGTGCTCGCCCCCGCCACGCCCGCGCGCCACGTGGAGGAGGCAGCCCTAGACTTGGTCCTGTCCGCTGTGCTTCGCAGAGCCCGCGAACGGAGTCCGCGGGTTTCGTTTGCAGGCAGACGACGCGTCTTGAAGCGGGCGATCGAGTACGCCTTCGACCATTTGAGCGACCCTCCGCGTGTTGTGGATCTCTGCCGGGCCACCGAGGTCAGCGCGCGCACGCTCGAGTACGTCTTTCGCGAGACCTACGACGTGACCGTCTCCACCTTCCTCGAGGCGGCTCGTCTCACGCGAGTCCGGCTCGATCTCGCCCGTGCCGCGTCCGAGGGAGGCAACGTCACCCAGATTGCGATCCGGTGGGGCTTTCACGACCTCGGGGGCTTCGCGCGCGCCTACGCGCGCCGCTACGCAGAGTCTCCCGCTGTCACGTTGCGCAGGGGTCTGTCGTCCAAGGCTTGAACCTGCAGCAGCACCATGCGATCCCGCCTCTTCCCGCTTCGCGATTGCGGCGTCACGATATCGAACCAGAAGTCGAAACTGTCAAAGTAGGAAAGCATCTCCTCGAGGCTGGCCTGCCTGCCCGCTATGGCGTCGCTCACTGGGTTCTGCGCCGCCCTATCCAACGCGCCCGCGTCCTATCCGCTTGCCCGCGCTCCGGACGCCGCAAGGAGGAGCACGATGACTCCGGGCATTGCGCAGAATGGGACGCTCACGCGAGTCCGTCGCAACCTAGTCATTGCTGCTCCCTCAACGCACGACTGTCTCCGCCAACGCGTAGAGCGGCTGCTGGGACTCCGTCGCAACAGCGACTTTGCGACCTCCCGTCGGCGAACCCTCTGGGCCACCTCGGCTTCACCGCGTTGAGACTTCTAACCGGATCGCGGCTGTGCCGATGAGTCAAATCATGGTACGAGAGGGAGTTAGTGGGTGCTGGGGGTTGGGAGGGTGGCGTGCGGAATCTGCGGCGACCATTGTGAGGAGGACGCTGTGGCACGACGGCTGAGTCGGAAAGGATTCACCGCCAATTTCTCTCGGCTGTGTTCGACGCGACCTAGGCGCGGTCGGCGCGCCTTTAGCGCGCTCCCTGCATAAAAACCTCCAGCAACGCGACGAGGGTCTGAGGTGCGTCTTCCTGGCAGAAATGGCCCACACCGGGAAGGGACACGATAGGCTCGTCCGGCCACACGCTGCGGAAGGAATCCATAGCGAGGTCCGCGGGGATCGCGCGGTCTTCGAGTCCATGGCAATACATCGCCGGAATCTTGCGAAGGACGTCGAGTCGCGGAGCCATCTCTTCGACGTAGGGGCCGAAACATCCCTCAATTGCGTCAATCGGAAATTCATAGCCTCCGATGCATGACTCCCGATCCGGGAACGGGGCGCTGTACGCGCGAATCCAGGTTCGATCGACGTTGGCGGTAAATCCGATCAACTTCATAACGGAAAGAATCGCGCTTCCGAGCTCACGCAGGACGGCTTCGGTTCGCCCCGTTTCGAGGCCACCCGCGATCCACTGAAACCAGTCCGATTGTGCCAACCGCTTTGGATCGATCCCGTAACCGCACACTGTATTCGCCATGGAGATTCTCTTCACCCGCTCCGGGTTGCGAAGCGCAAACTGGCAACCGATCGGGCCGCCCCAATCTTGTAGCGCCAGCGTGACGTCTCGGAGGTCGAGCGCCTCGACGAGGGCCGTAAAGTTCTCAACATGGGTTTGGAGCGTATACATCCGGCCTGCGAACGCTGCCCACGAAGCGCTCCGCCGTCCCATTCTGCCATGGGCTCTGGAACGCCGTCCGTTTGGGAGTAAGGCCGAGACTGCCGATCGAAGCGGCTACCTGGGCAGAGAAGATCGCGTCGTTGTCGAGGATCAGAAAGCGATGCGCGGGTTTATTGGGGAAGGCGTTTCGCAGCTGCTGGACCACCCAGCAGGACGTCGGGTGCTCGGTGATGTTGAAGTGGAGGACGCGTCGCCTGCCGTAGTCGATCGCGAACCAGACGCAAAGAAGTCGGAAACGGACGGTGGGCACGACGAAGAAGTCCATGCCGGTGATCAAGTCGCGGTGATTTCGGAGGAAAGTGATCCAGCGCTGCTGGTTGCCCGGGTCTGGCGTGGCCTTCGGCAGGTATCGCGAGATCGTCGATCGATCCACGTGGATCCCAAGCTTCGACAGCTCTCCGTGGATCTTCCAGGCTCGGTAGCCATTCGGATGATGGGAACCCGGATCTCGGCCGAGATCGGGGGCCTTCCGGGCCCGGGCGTCGAGATCGAGCGCCAGTAGGCTCGGAAGCGACGCTTCTGCCAGCGAACCACCGTCTCAGGCTGAACGACCACCAGGACGCGCTTCCAGCCCGGCCATGTTCTCGAAAGAGCAACCCAAAAGGCTCGATCCAGCGAGGCGATCCGGGGCTTCTTCTGGCGCTGAGCGTAGATCGCGAGCTGTTGCCGGAGGGCGAGCTCGACGAGGACTTGTTCCTCGCGCGCGCGAAAGAGCGCCGCGGCGCTTCGAAAGATCGAGATCCAGAGAGTCATCACCGCCCGCACCATCGATCGTATTCTGATCGCTACCGGTGGCCAAGGGGAGACTGAATCTCGTCAGAGGTTCGATCTATGCTCTCGAAACGAGTGCGATCGTCGATTGGAAAAGCGGAGCGAAATCAGCTGGGACGGATATTGAGAAGGCAAAACGGTCTTAGACGAAGCCAGGGCCCCCACGCGGCCGCCTGCCGCGGGGGACACGATTCGACCGTCACTCCCATCCCAACGTCGAGATTCGGACTCTCGTTTCTCCCAAGTTCGCAAGTCGATTTGGACCGACCGCCCACTCTGGCTTCGAGCGCTCTACTTCGTCGTGCCCTTTCTCGTAGCCGGTGGGTGGCAGCTGTTAACGCACTGGGAGAATTCGACGGTCGAGAAGATTCGCGGGTGGTTGGTTTCACAATTCCAGAGCGAAGCCGCGCCGGCGGCTCCACCAGGTGAGCCAATGAGCCAGTGAAATCCTACGCAGAGCTTCTCACCTGGTGGCCCCGAGGTTTCTTAGGCTTCGGGGCCTTTTTGTTATTTCGCGAACCCAATGGATTCTAGAGCAGTGCATCAGCGACGGCTTCCACGGCCCTGTTCCGGCTCTGCTCGAAAGCCTTGACGTAGCGCTCGACCACTTCCCGGCTCTTCCATCCGAGGCTTGACCGAAGCGTCTCGCTCGACGCGCCAGCGTCCACCATGGTCGGTGTGCATCTTTCCGACTCGGTTCACGAACACTAGGTCACCCGCGCCGGCGTCGCCGCGCGCATCGCGGTGCGCCTCGAGCACCTCCGCCACTGCGGGCGGAATCGGCAGCACGCGCTCGCTCCGGTTCTTCGAGTGCAGCATGTCCACGCGAAGCCGCCCGCGATCCAGGTCGACGTCGCGCCAGCGAAGCCGCCGAATCTCCGAGTTCCGGAGTCCCAGGACGCCGGCCAGCACGAACACCGCGCGCATCCGCTCGTCCGCGTGGAGCATCAGCAGCGCGAACTCCTCACGCGACACGGGCTTCGGGTTCGGCTCGTCGGCATCGAGCGTGCGGAACTTGGGCGGCCTCGGCGCCTTGCCGTCCTCGTGCGCGTGCCGCCAGGCGGCCCGGATGGCGGCGAGGTCGCGGTTGACCGTGTACCCCGTGAGCTTCTTCCCTTTGGACTGGCGCCACGCGACGAACGCCTGGAGCGCGTCGGAGTCGATCTCCCCGCGCGGCCTGTCGGCGCCGAAATAGCGCTCCGTTCGAGGCTTCCGGCCGTACGCTTGTTGGAACTGGACCCATCGATCGAGGATCGATCCGAGCGTTCCGGGGGGGGCCTCGGGCTGTGCCAGGTTGGCAAGGAACTGTGCCACCGCTGCCTTCGCCTCTTCCTCAGTCCGGCCCCCCGACTTTCTGACCCGCTCCGAGCCGACCCATACGTCGAACCACCACCTGTTGCCCCTCTTGAAGGTCCGCGCACCCGGCACACGCTGTGCCGCTGACATCAGCAGCCTCCGTTACACTTGACCGCCGCCAAAGGGGTTATCGGCACTTGAACCTGGCACAACCCGAGCCCAACCGATCGCCTAAGTGCCTGATTTTCCTGCGCGGAGAGGTGGCCGAGTGGTTGAAGGCAGCGGTCTTGAAAACCGCCAGGCGTGAGAGCGCCTCGTGGGTTCGAATCCCACCCTCTCCGCCAACCGCTCGGGTTTGCTGGTGCCAGCCCGGGCCCGAGGACGGTTCGGGCTGGCGAGGCCCGCGCGCGGCGCGATCCCGCGAAATCCTACGAGAGGAGGGGGCAGCGTCATGAGCTCGCGACTCCTGATCGAACACCTCGGCGGTGAGCCGGTTGGCGTCGATGCGGGTCCCGGCTTCGCCTGGATGTTCTCCGCCCGCGCTCCCGAAAAGGAGAGCGCCAATGAAGACGCCGCGGTGGTGTTCGCGCCCGATCCGGGCCGGGCCGCCTTGGCGGTGGCGGACGGCGTCGGCGGTCACCGGGCCGGCAGTACGGCCTCGAAGCTGGCGGTGAGTTCCCTGGCGGAGCGGCTGGCCGAGGAAAAGCCCGCCGAAGAGACCCTGCGCACCGCGATTCTCGATAGCTTCGAGCGCGCCAATCGGGCGGTTCGCGACCTCGGGGTGGGGGCGGCGACGACCCTCGCCGTGGCCGAAGTGGGCGCCGGCTTGCTGCGGCCCTACCACGTCGGCGATTCCGAGATCTGGGTGGTCGGGCAGCGCGGCAAGCTCAAACTCCAGACCCTTTCCCACTCGCCGGTGGGTTACGCCGTCGAGTCGGGCCTGCTGTCGGAGGACGAAGCCCTGGCGCACGAGGACCGACACCTGGTTTCCAACTTCGTGGGCTCCGAGGAGATGCGGATCGACATCGGGAGCACGCTGCGCCTCGCCCCGCGCGACACCGTCCTGATTGGATCCGACGGCCTTTTCGATAATCTGACCCAAGAAGAGATCATCGCGACGATTCGCTCCGGGCCACTCGATCGAGCCGCCGAGCTTCTGGCCGACGAATGCCAGAAGCGCATGCGGGCTGCGACCGGGATCTCAAAGCCCGACGACCTGACCTTCATTTTGTTCCGTCTATCGCGCTGAGGTCTTCGCCCCTCCATTCCCGTTCTTCTTCGGTGAGGAACCCGTTCGAACCGCCCCCATGCGTCGTGGTACCAAGCTCGGCAAATATCGGCTGGAGCGCCGGATCGGCACCGGAAGCTTCGCGGAAGTCTGGAAGGCGAGGGATACCGTCGAGCAGCGCGATGTCGCCCTCAAGGTCGCGATCTCGGAGTTCGTGAAGCGCCTGGGCCGGGACACCGTGGAGCGCGAGGCGCGCATCGCGGCCCGGCTCTCGCACCCCAACATTGTGGCGGTTCGCAACGCCGATTGGATCGACGATCACTTTGTGATCGCGACCGACCTCGCCGAGCGCAACCTCGCGCAGTACATGGGGGCCAAGCGTTCCGTGGCGGTGGGCCTGCGTGTCATCCTGGACGTCGCCGCCGGGCTCGCCTACGCGCACCATCATCGGGTGATGCACCGCGATCTGAAACCCGAGAACATCTTGATCTTCTCCGATCGCCGCGCCGCGATTGGGGACTTCGGGGTAGCCAAATTCGCGGAGACGCGCGGGTTCACCGAGGCCGGAACCTTGGGCTACATGGCGCCCGAGCAGGCCTACGGCCGACCGCGGCTCGCCTCCGACGTCTTCTCGCTCGGGCTGATCGCCTACGAGACCCTGACGGGAGCGCTCCCCACGTGGCCCTTTGAGTGGCCCTTTGAGCGGCACCCCCGTCTCGAGCGGCGCGTGCCGGAGCCCATCCACCGGGTGTTGCGCAAGGCGATCCAGGTGAGCGTCGCGCGCCGCTACCGGGATGCGGCCGAGTTCCACCGCGCGTTGCAGCGCGCTCTGGACGGGGTGACCCTCGACGGGCGTAAGCGCGCTCCGACCCGGCGCCGTGCCCGCACCAGCCGCGCGCCCAGCACAACCCCGTTTGAGCTCGAGACGAAGCTCTTCGGGCGGCGCTTCGGGCGCGCCCTGGGCCTGCACTACGAGTGCTACCGGTGCGGCGGACCTATTTCAGAGCCGATGTCGCACTGCCCCTGGTGCGGTACGCGCGACAATTCACTGCGCGAAGTCACGCGGTATCCCCTCGTGTGCCCCCACTGCGAGCGCGGGGTGCGCGCGGAGTGGACCTCGTGCCCGTGGTGCTACCAGGGCCGCTTCGAAGGCAATGGACGCCGCCCGCCGCCCGATCCACTGGCGGAACGCCACTGTTCCCGGCGCGGCTGCGAGGGCCAGCTGCGGCCTTTCATGCGCTACTGCCCGCTGTGCAAGACGCCGACCCGAAGGCCCTGGTCGCATCCGGCGCTTCCCGAGCGCTGCCCGCGCTGCCGCGGCCCGGTGAGCGAGCAGTTCTGGCGTCACTGCCCGTGGTGCGGGCGTCGGGAGCCGCACGCCCGGCGGGCGCCGGTCCGCCGCACATGAGTCTCTCGGCCTCCGTCCGCGGCAGCCCACCTCTGCCCGAGCGCGCGTTCCTCTTTGCGCCGCGACGCACCCGAGGTGGTCGACGCGACCTTCGGGCGCGGTCCCGGCGCCCAGCTTTGCGAGCGGCCTGTCGCGCGACGCTGCGGCTCTAGTTCCGAGGGCTTCGCGGACAGCGAGACCCGGCCGGAGTCGTTCGGCGATCCGTTATGATCCCCACCCCGTGGAGGGGTGGCCGAGTGGCTGAAGGCACAGGTTTGCTAAACCTGCATACGGGAAACCGTATCGAGGGTTCGAATCCCTCCC
>CAZTOE010000191.1:0-9021 GCA_964615045.1 uncultured Spirochaetales bacterium | reverse complement strand
CCCTGCAGGAGCACCGGCGCGGCGGACGGCTGCGCGGGGCCAGCACGCTGTCGCAACAGGTGGCGAAAAATCTCTTTCTCTGGCCCGGTCGCAGTCTCTTCCGCAAGGGGCTCGAGGCCTACCTCACGATTTGGATCGAGGCGCTCTGGCCGAAGCGCCGGATTCTCGAGGTGTATCTCAACATCGCGGAGTTCGGGCCCGGACTCTTCGGCGTGGGCGTCGCCGCGCCGCGTTTGCTCGACCGCCGACCGGATGCGCTGAGCGTTCGGCAAGCCGCGCTGTTGGCGGCCGTCCTGCCGAACCCGAAACGACTGCGCGCCGAAGCTCCTTCAGCGTTCCTGGAAGGACGCGCCGCGTGGATCGAGGCGCAGATGCGCCGCCTGGGCGGCACCGCTTACCTCGATCCACTCCGCCGTTAGCGGGAATCAGGCGAAGGCCACCGTGCACTTGATCTCGACGAGCAGCCCGGGCATCGCCAGACTCGTCACGCCTATTCCCGTCCACGCGGGATAGCGCGGCCCCGTGAAGTAGCGGTCTTTCACCTCCATGAAGAGCTGCAGATGCCGCATATCGGTGTGGTAGGTCACCATCTCGGCCACCTGGTCGAACCGCGCTCCCGAAGCATCGAGAACCTTCTTCACGTTCTCGAAGGCTTGAACGAATTGCTCTTCCGCCCCTTCGACGACCTCGAGCTTCTCGTTGCGCCCGACTTGGCCGGCGATGTAGAGCATGTCCCCCACGCGCACGCCGGGCGTGTAGTGAAAGCGCTGATGGATGTTCTGCATCTCCATCGGGATGACGTCTTGTCGCGAAAGCACGGCTCTCCTCCCCGTTTCAGGAGCGCTATCGTACCAGCTCGCGGTCCCGGAT
Source organism: uncultured Spirochaetales bacterium (assembly GCA_964615045.1). Classification (GTDB taxonomy): domain Bacteria; phylum Myxococcota_A; class UBA9160; order UBA9160; family PR03; genus JANQRO01. Next base: position 8,151 of record CAZTOE010000191.1, on the reverse strand, counting down.
CGCCGCACCCGCCGAGAGCTCCGGTAGAACAGGGGAGAACCGTGAAAGTTCGCATCGAATACTGCGTGCGTTGAAACTACCTGCCGAGGGCCGCCAGTCTGGCGGAGCGGATCGAACGAGAATTGGGCATCAAGCCCGAGTTGGTGAAGGGGAGCGCCGGCGTCTTCGACGTCGATGTCGACGGAAAGCGCCTCTATTCCAAGCACGAGACGGGGCGTTTCCCCGACGAAGAGGAAATCCTCGCCCAGCTTCAGAGCTGAGGGGTTCTCGGAGCTGAGGGTTCAGGGATCACCACCACGGTGGCGCTCGGTCGCGAGAGCTGCGACGCCTTTAGAGATTCTCCCAGCGGGCCACACCCTCGCGATGTTCGGCGGGACTTCCGTCAGTGACCCCGTTCGCGCGCGCGCCTGGAGATGATCAGGTCGCACACCCAGATGAGCACTCATAGGTCATGCGTTTGTCCTGGGCATTGCGCGCTTCCGGCCCGGCGAGCACGATGCGGGCGACATGGGGAGCAGGCATCTCGTAGCGGACCGTCTTGGAAGCCGAGCTTTGGGCGACCCCCGCTTGCGGGTTCTGATTGGAGGTCAAGGGTGTTCCTCCCCAAGACGAGGGCGGACCGCCTTGTCTGGACCGCCGTGGAGGCGCGCATGGTGAGGCGGCGACCCAGCCCGGGTCAAGAGCGGCGCGACACGCCGCGCACGACCCGACGACATCGCGACCGGCGTGGGCGCTCGGGCAGGTGCCGGGCGTGGACCGGCGCCGTCGGTTGCGCGATCTGGCTCGGAAGCGCCTGCGCGCGACCGGCACCCTCACCGCCGGCGGCGACGCCTCCGCCTCTCGCGCTCGCGACCGGCAACGCTTGGGTCCGGGACGGGCTCGCCGCCCTCTCGCGGGCTCGCCAGCTCGCGCCCGACGCCGGCCGCGCCAAGAACGTAATCCTCTTCATTGGCGACGGGATGGGGATCTCTACCGTCACCGCGGCACGCATCTTCGCTGGTCAGGCCTCCGGTGGTTCGGGCGAGGAGCACCAGCTCGCCTTCGACACCCTGCCCTACGTGGCGCTGCTCAAGACCTACAACACCAACCAACAAGTGCCCGACTCTGCCGGCACGATGACTGCCATGGTCACCGGGGTGAAGACCCAGTCGAGGGTGCTCGGCGTCGACGAATCCGTCGTGTTGGGCGACTACCGAAGCGTCCAAGCCGCGCGCGTCCGCACCTTGTACGAAGAGGCCGAAGCGCGCGGCCTGGCGACGGGCGTCGTCTCGACCACCCGCATCACCCATGCGACCCCGGCCGCCTGCTACGGCCACAGCGCGAATCGCGACTGGGAAAGCGACGCCGAGCTCCCCGCGGAGGCCCGCGCAGCCGGCTTTCCGGACCTGGCGCGTCAGCTCGTCGAGTTTGCGGCGGGCGATGGGCTCGAGGTCGCCATGGGGGGCGGACGCAGCGCGTTCCAGCCCCAGGCTCATCGCGACCCCGAGTATGCCGACCGCTACGGCAGCCGCCTCGACGGACGCGATCTCATCGCCGAGTGGCAGGCGCGCCCGGGGTCGGCGTACGTCTGGAACCGCGACCAACTCGAGGCGCTCGGCAGCGCGGATCCCGTTCGCGTCCTGGGACTGTTCGAGCCTTCCCACCTCCGCTTCGAGGCCGACCGCGCCGCGGATCCGGCGGGCGAACCCTCGCTCTCTCAGATGACGGGGGCGGCGATCGACCTCTTGGCGCGCAACCCACGTGGCTTTGTGCTGATGGTCGAGGGCGGGCGCATCGACCACGCGCACCACCTCACCAATGCCTATCGCGCGCTGAGCGATGCCCGCGAGTTTTCGGAGGCGGTCCGCGTGGCACGCGCCAAAACACGCCCGGCAGACACGCTGATCGTCGTCACCGCCGACCACGGCCACGTCTTCACGCTCGCCGGCTATCCGACGCGCGGCAATCCCATCCTGGGCTACGTCGTGCGCAACGACGCAACGGGAAACCCCGCGCCCGGGCCGGCGCTCGATCTCCGAGGGCGTCCCTACACCGCGCTCGGCTACGCCAACGGCCCGGGCCACTTCCGAGCAAGCCCCGCGGCCGGGACGCGCGGCGCATCGATCCGGCGCGACCTGGAGTACGGGGACCCGGAAGCCACGGGCGGCGAAGGCAACCCCCAGCACCCGGATTACCGGCAGACCACGGCGGTCCCACTGGCTGTGGAGACTCATTCCGGCGAAGACGTGCCGCTTTACGCCGGAGGGCCGGGGGCGGCCCTCTTCCACGGCGTGCAGGAACAGAGCTACGTCTTCTACGCGATCGCTGCCGCACTCGGTTGGCTCGAGCCATGATCGCAAAACACGGGGCCACACCCCACGAGATCCATCTCGCCGACAACCTCGACGTGTTGCGCGCCACGGTGGCGGAGAGCGTGGACCTGATCTATATCGATCCCCCCTTCAATACCGGGAAATCGCAGCGCTACCAACGCGTGCGAACCCGACGCTCGGAGCGCGGCGACCGGGTGGGCTTTCAGGGCCACCGCTACGAGACCACCATCACGAGTACGCTGTCGTTCGGCGACTTCTTCGACGACTACCTGTCCTTTCTCGAGCCGCGGCTCCGCGAAGCCCACCGCGTGCTGGCCCCCCACGGCACGCTCTACTTCCACAGCGACTATCGCGAAGTGCACTACTGCAAGATCCTCCTCGACCAGATCTTTGGCCGCGCGTGCTTCTTGAACGAAGTGATCTGGAGCTACGATTTCGGGGGTCGTTCCAAACGGCGCTGGGCGCCCAAACACGACAACCTCCTGGTGTATGTGAAGAACGCCGAACGCTACGTCTTCGACGTCGACGCGATCGACCGGATTCCCTACCTGGCGCCCGGGCTCGTCGGCCCGGCCAAGGCGGCCCGCGGCAAACTTCCGACCGACAGTTGGTGGAACACCATCGTCCCCACCGCCGGTTCGGAACGGACGGGCTACCCGACACAGAAACCGCTCGCGATCCTGCGCCGGGTCGTGCGCGCCTCCTCACGGCCCGGCGACCGCGTCCTCGACTTCTTTGCGGGCAGCGGGACCACGGGCGCGGCGTGCCTCGAACTCGGGCGGCGGTTCGTGCTGGTCGACGACAATCCCGAAGCCCTGCGCGTGATGGCCGAGCGCTTCCAGGGCGAGCCCGGGATCGCGTGGTTCGGCGCCTCCGCGCCGAAGCTGTTAGGTTGAGCCACCGATGGCGCGCGCACTCGGATCCGTACTCTTCTGGGCCTTCTTCGCCCTGAGCTCGGTCGCGCTCTTCCCGTTGGCGCTCCTGATCTGGGCCGTTACGGCGCCCTTTGACCGCCAGCGCCGGGTCCTGCACCGCTTTACGTGCTTCTGGGCGTCGCTCTATACGTGGCTCAATCCGGCCTGGCGCGTGGAGATCTCCGGACGCGAGAACCTGCGGCGGAACGACAAGTACGTGATGGTGGCGAACCACCTCTCCACCCTCGACATCCTGGTGCTGTTTCGACTCTTCTCCCACTTCAAATGGGTCTCGAAGAGCGAGAACTTCCGAGTGCCTTTCATCGGCTGGAACATGTTTCTGAACCGCTACATCCCGCTCCGGCGCGGCAGTCGCCCGAGCGTCGTGAAGATGATGCGGGAGGCCGAGCGACAGCTGACCGAGGGTAGTTCGATCATGCTGTTCCCTGAAGGCACCCGCTCACGCACCGGGCAGCTGCGCGAGTTCAAAACCGGCGCCTTTGAACTCGCCCTCCGGAGCCATACGCCCCTGCTGCCGATCCTGATCGAAGGCAGCGGGAGCGCCCTCCCCCGGCGGGGTTTCGTCCTGCAGGGCCGCCATCGCATCCGCGTGAGCGTCCTCGAGCCCCTCGCATACGAGACGTTCCAGTCGCTCACGGCCAAGGAGCTGGCGGAACAAGTGCAACGGATGTTCGCGGAACGCTTGGGACAATCCCCGGCCTGAGTGGGCTCCGCTCGGGCTACGCCCTTCGCTGCGCGCTAGCTTGCGACGCGCCATGAAGGCACCGCGCAAAGAGATCCGCAACCTGGCGATCATCGCCCACGTCGACCACGGCAAGACCACCTTGCTGGACGGTCTGCTGCGCCAGACAGGGGCTCTCTCGCAGCGTCAGGACAACGCCGAGCGGGTGATGGACCGCGAGGACCTGGAGCGCGAACGCGGCATCACGATTCTCTCCAAAAACACCTCGATCGAGTTTGAGGGGGTGCGTATCCACCTGGTCGACACCCCCGGCCATGCCGACTTCGGAGGCGAGGTCGAGCGGGTGCTCGGCATGGTCGATGCGGTCCTGCTGCTGGTAGACGCCGTGGAAGGCGTGATGCCCCAGACGCGCTTCGTGCTGCGGAAGGCGTTGGCCCACGGCCTGCGGCCGATCGTCGTGGTCAACAAAATCGATCGCCCCGAACAGCGCGCCGAAGCCGTCGTCGATGAGGTCTTCGACCTGCTCGTGGAACTGGGCGCCGACGATCACCAGCTCGACTTTCCGGTCGTGTACGCCTCGGCGAAGCAGGGCATCGCGACCGCTGACCCGGGGCAGCCAGGCTCCGACCTCCGCCCCCTTCTGGAAGCGCTGCTCGAGCACGCGCCCGCACCCAACGTCGACCTCGAGGGGCCGCTCCAGTTCCAGGCCATGACCCTCGGCTACGACGACTTCGTGGGCCGTCTGGTCATCGGCCGGGTCGCCCGGGGCCGCCTGGTGCGGGGGGAGACCGTGGCGCGGCTCGCCAAAGACGGCCGCGTAGAGCGCTTCCGCATCACGAAGCTGTTCGCCGCCCACGGCCTGGAGCGACGCGAGATCGAAGAGGCCCTCGCGGGCGACCTGGTCATCATCGCGGGCGTCGAAAGCGTCGAACTCGGCGACACGATCTGCGATCCCGAACGGCTCGAGGCACTCCCCCGCGTGGAGGTCGATCCGCCGACGGTCCGAGTCCGCTTCGCGGTGAACACGTCGCCCTTTGCCGGACGCGAAGGACGCTTTCTGACCAGCCGCCAGATCGGCGATCGCTTGCACCGCGAAGCGCTCAGCAACGTGTCGGTGCGCATTGCAGAAACCGCGCAACCCGACACCTTCGAGGTCTCAGGGCGTGGCGAGATGCAGATCGCGGTGCTGATCGAGACCCTGCGCCGGGAGGGCTACGAGTTCAGCGTCTCGCGGCCCGAGATCATCGTGCGCGTAATCGAGGGCCGCCGCTGCGAACCCGTCGAGCACGTCGTGGCCGAGGTTCCCGAACGCTTTGCCGGCTCCGTGCTCGAGAAGCTCGCGGGGCGCAAAGGGCGGCTGGTGGCAATGGAGCAACGCGGCGACCAGACCCGTGTCGAGTTTGTGGTACCGAGCCGCGGGCTGTTCGGCTACCGGGCCGAGTTCCTGGGCGACACCCGCGGTGAGGGCATTCTCCACCGCACAGTGCGGGGGTACGAGCCGCTGGCGGGCGAGCTCCCGCGCCGTTCCGTGGGCGCCATCGTGGCCACCGAGGCGGGGCAGACGACCTCCCACGCGCTCTTCAAGATCCAGGAGCGTGCCAATATGTTCGCGGGGCCGGGAGAGGCGGTATACGAGGGCCAGATCGTCGGAGAGAACCGCCGGCCGGGCGACCTCAACGTGAATGTGTGCCGGTCCAAAAAACTCACCAACGTGCGGGCCGCCGGCAAAGACGAAAGCGAAATTTTGACCCCGCCACGGCGCATGGGGATCGAGGCGGCCCTGGAGTGGATCGAAGAGGACGAACTCCTCGAGGTCACCCCTGGCGCGCTCCGCCTGCGCAAGAAGATCCTGCCGGCCAATCTACGCAAACGTTGACAGCAAGGGGCGCCAAGCGCCCCGCGCAGCGAGGGCTTGGCCCGAGCGAAGTCCGATCAAGGCCCAGCGCACCCCGAGCGGGGCTAAGCGCCGCGGAAACCCGCTTGCGTTAAGCTTGCCCGGCAGGAGGTCGACCATGCCCAGGCCCAAGGTGATCATTCAGCTTTATCCGATGCTGCCCGCGGTGGGCGAGGAAGGCCGCAAGGCCGCGCGACCACTCGGACGCAACGCCGAGCTCTATCACCGCGTGCTCCATGATTGGCTCGACATCGCGAAGGCGGCGGACGAGATGGGGGTCTGGGGCTTCAGCACCATCGAGCACCACCTCCACTCGGAGGGCTACGAGGTGGGGCCCAATCCGGGCGTGCTCAACGCGTGGTGGGCCGGCCAGCTCAAGAACATGCACGTGGGCGCGTTGGGCTACGTCATGTCGACCCAGGACCCGATCCGCGTCGCGGAAGAAACCGCGATTCTCGACCACATCACCGAGGGCAAGTTCTGGGTGGGTTTCGCGCGCGGCTACCAGTCGCGCTGGACCAACATCCTCGGCCAGTTCGTGGACTCGGTCGCCACCGTCTCGGACGGAAGCGCCGACGACGAAAAGAACCGCGAGGTCTTCGAGGAACGCACTGAGATGGTCCTGCGCTGCTGGACCGAAGACACGGTCGAGCTCAAGGGCAGATACTACGAGGCGCCGTATCCCTTCGACGTCGGCGTGCTGGGCTACCCGGCCCGCCGAATCGCCAGCGAAGCCGGCGGGGTCGGCGAGATCGATGCGGACGGAGTGCTGCGAAAGATTTGCGTAGTGCCCAAGCCCTACCAGCAGCCGCACCCTCCCGTGATGGTCGCGGCAAGCAAGAGCGTCGAATCGATCCGCTTCTGCGCGAAGCACGGCTTCATCCCAGTCTATTTCATGCCGCTCGACAAAGTGGTCGAGAACTCCCGGGTCTACGTCGACGAAGCCGCCGCGTTCGGACATCACTTCGAGCTCGGCGAGCGCCAGAACATCGTGCGCTGGCCTCACCTGTGCGACAGCCGCGCGGAGTACGACCGCCGCTTGACCGAGTGGGACCTCGATATCTACAAGAATTTCTACGGCCCCTTCTTCCCGCAGTTCCCCCAGGATCCGAACATCGATTTTCTCGAGAACATGAAGTCCTCGGGAATCTTCGTGGGCGGCACGGTCCGGGACTCCATCGACCAGTGGCAACGCATCTACGATCGGGTGCCGGCCGAATACATCACTTTGATCTGGCACTTCGCGCAGGTGCCCAAGGAAGACGTGATCGAAGAACTCGAACGCTTCATGAACCACGTGTGGCCGAAGCTCGAAACCCCCAATTTCGGGGGCAAGTGAGCGCCGGAGGCGCTCGCGCGCAGCGAGCCCTAGGCGAGCGAAGTTCATTCCAGACGGAGCGCCGGAGGCGCTCGCGCGCAGCGAGCCCTAGGCGAGCGAAGTCCCACCAGGACGGCGTTCCTACGCGGTTCTGGGCCGCGCCTCGAACTCGCTGCCCAAAGGCACATCGCGGAGAGTCGCCAGGACCCTCTCGACATCTTCGCTGAGGGCACCCAACTGGTTGTCGGCCATCGAACCCGGCGCACTCCGTGCCAGAGGTCGCGTCATACCTTCGGCGTCCAGGGCGAGCGCTTCCACCTTAGGGCTCCGGGTGAAGAAGCTCTGCAGCAAGGGAAAGCCCAGCGCGCGGACCCGCCCCACCAGTACCGCCAGCACGTCCTCTCCGTGCTGAAACCGCACCCGACGATCGATCAGCGAGAGGAAAAGGCGCGCGCGGTCCCAGGAACGTCCCCACGAGTCGAACAGCTCGAAGATGCGTTGGGCCTCCTGGAGCGAGGGGTGATCCTTGATGGGGATCAGCGTCAGATCCGCAGCCGCGATGGCACTCTGCGTAAGGCCCTCGAAGTCGCTCTTGGTGTCGATCACGACCAGCCCGCAGCGACCGCTGGCCTCGAGGCAGTGACGCATCAGGTCGGGCTCGACCCCGCGGTGGTTCAGCCGGGACACATCTCGGTCGGCGGCGATGAACTCGACGCCGAAGCGACCCGGCGTCGTCGCCTCCTGGAGGTCGCCATGCAGGAGTGCAGAAGAAAGCGGAACCCGGGAGCGGCCGTTGGCGTATATCGTGTCCAGGGTCAGTTGATCGTCGAGCCCCAACAACAAGATCGGTCGCTCGGGGACGAGCGCCTTCAGGGAGTACGCCAGGTTCGCGGCGACCGTCGACTTTCCGACACCACCTTTGTTGTTGGCGATGGTGAGGACTTGAAGCTCGCTCGGCGCGGTGGAGCGGCTTGGGCCGTTCCGCAATTGCTCGGCGCGCTTCAGCGCGT
>CAZTOE010000190.1:0-9034 GCA_964615045.1 uncultured Spirochaetales bacterium | reverse complement strand
CTTCGCCGAGAACGGCGTATGGGACGGTGGGGAGGATTTCGGACGGCACGAAGGTCGCGCCAAGATCCACGCCTTCTTTGCGGGGGTTTCGAGCGAGATTCTTCAGGCCGCCCACCTCAGCATGAATCCGATCATCACCGTGGATGGCGACGAGGCCACTGGGCGCTGGCGACTCCTGTGCCCATGCACGATCGTGACCGAGGAAGGGTCTCACGAGGCCAGTTGGATCCTGGCCGAGTACGAAGAGGAGTACGAAAAGCAGACCGACCGGTGGTTTTTCCGCTCGCTCCGGGTCAAGGTGAACTTCAACGCGCCCCACGCTCGCGGCTGGGTCCCCCCGAGCCCTTGAACCGATGAGTTGGAAACCGGAGATCGAGGAGCTTCGTCGGCGCGAAGCCTTCGCCGAAGCGCTGGGCGGCCCCGACAAGGTCGAGCGCCAACACTTCTTCGGCAAGAAGACGATTCGCGAGCGCGTCGCTCACATCGTCGATCCGGGCAGCTTCCACGAGATCGGCAAGACCGCCGGCACGGCGGTGTACGACGATGCCGGCAACCTGGTGAAGCTCTCGCCCTCTAACTTCGTGTTCGGGATCGCCGAGATCGACGGGCGCCCCTGCGTGGTCTCGGGGGATGACTTCACCGTCCGCGGGGGAAGCGCCGACGCCTCGATCGCGGAGAAGCGCGACGCGTCGGAGCAGATTGCCCTCGAGATGAAGCTGCCCCACATCCGCCTGGTCGACGGCATGGGAGGCGGCGGCTCGGTGAAGACGATCGAGCAGGCGGGCCGGGTGAAGATGAATCAGATGCCCGGCTGGAGCCTGGTGGTCGACCATCTGCAGGTGGCTCCGTCGGTCTCCCTGGCCTTGGGCTCCGTAGCCGGGATCGGCGCCGCGCGGGTCTCGACCTCGCACTACTCCGTGATCGTCCGCGGCACCGCGCAGATGATGATCGCGGGCCCCGCGCTCGTCGAATGGGCGTCGCTCGGCGACGTCTCCAAGGAAGAGCTCGGCCACGCCGATATTCACGCTTCGAATGGAGCGGTCGACGACGCGGCCGAGAGCGAGGCGGAAGCCTTCGCGATGGCGAGGCGGTTTCTCTCCTTCCTGCCCACGAACGTCGGCGCCTTGCCCCCGAGAATCGAGACCGGCGACGATCCCGCGCGCCGCGAGGAGTCGCTGCTCTCGATCGTGCCGCGCGATCCCCGGCGCGTCTACAAGATGCGATCGATCATCGAAGCGGTCGTCGACCGGGGCGAATTCTTCGAGATTGGCAAACGATGGGGCCGGTCGATCATCACGGGGCTCGCCCGATTCGACGGCTATCCCTGCGCCCTGTTCGCGTCGGACCCCTACATCTACGGAGGGGGCTGGACCGCCGACAGCTGTCGCAAGCTCATCCGTCTGGCGGACCTGGCGTCCACGTTCCACCTGCCGCTCATCCACCTCGAGGACTGCCCGGGCTTCGTGATCGGCAAGCAGGCCGAAGAGGAGGCGACCATCCGCTTCGGCTCGACCGCGTGGGCCGCCCTCCGCCAGGCGACGGTGCCGTACGCCTGCGTCGTGATCCGCAAAGCGTACGGTGTAGCGGGAGCGACGAATCAGGTGCCGGGAACGCGCAGCCTTCGCTACGCGTGGCCCTCGGGCGACTGGGGTTCGCTTCCCCTGGAGGGAGGAGTCGAGGTCGCGTACAAGCAGGAGCTCATCGACGCGGGGGATCGGCGCGACACACTGCTCGAGGAAATCAAAGCGCGCCTCAGCAGGCTTCGCTCTCCCCACCGAACCGCCGAGACCTTCTCGATCGAGGAGGTCATCGACCCCCGAGATACCCGCAAGATCCTGTGCGAGTGGATCCGGCTGGCCCAGCTCCAGTTGACCACCGAGCCGGCGCGCTTCGGCTACCGACCGTAGTCAGCCGTTGGCGACGAGACGCTCTTCTGCCGAAGCGTCTTCCTCGGACTCGGGCGCCCCAGCGGCACTCGCCGCGGCTTCCCCCCCGGATAGGAGACCTCCGCCCCGCTCCCCCTCTCCTTCAGCCACCGCGTAGTTGTGATGGTCGAGCTCTAGGCCTTCCGTGTCGCCCAGGCGCATGCGAAGGTCGAGGTCCGCGGGACTCGTGGCCGCACCCAGTGCGATCTCGCGGGAGATCGCGCCTGCTCGGACCAGTTGCAGCAGCGACTGATCGAAGGACTGCATGCCGTGGTAGCGGCCGTCCTCGATGACGTCCCGGAGTTCCTGGCCACGGCGGTGGGGATCCCGGATGCAGTCCTGCACGAAGCGGGTCGCGATCATCACCTCGACCGCGGGGACCAGACCGGCCCCATCGCCGCGGGGTAACAGGCGTTGCGAGATCACGGCACTCAGACATTCTGAAAGACGCGTCCGAACCATCGCCTCTTCGTTGGTGGGAAAGACCCCGAGGATGCGCTGGATCGTCTTGGCCGAATCGGTCGTGTGTACGGTGCTCAACACGAGATGCCCGGTTTCGGCGGCCTTCATCGCGATGTCGATCGTCTCGGTATCCCGCATCTCACCGATCATGATCACGTCCGGGTCCTGGCGCAGGGCCGCCCGCAGCGCGATCGGAAACGAGCTCGTGTCGGTCCCGATCTCACGTTGGACGATGGAGGATTTGCGGTTGGTGAAGTAGAACTCGATCGGATCTTCGATCGTGATCACGTGGGCGGTGCGCTGCTCGTTGATATGGCCGAGCATGGCCGCGAGGGTGGTGGACTTGCCGCTCCCCGTCGTGCCAGTCACGAGAATCAGCCCGCGGCGCTCCTCCGCCAAGGAGCGCACGATCTCGGGCAGGTTGAGATCGCGGAACGTCGGCACCAGGGCGGGGATCACGCGGATCACCAAGGCGAGGCTACCGCGTTGCCGGAATACGTTGACGCGAAAGCGCCCCACCGCCGCGACCGAGTGGGAGAAGTCCATCTCCTGGATCGCATCGACGTTCGGCTGCTCGTAGCGCGCCGCGCAGAGGGCCCTCAGAAAACGCTCGGTGTCCTTGGCCGCAAGGCGCTGCTCCGCGTTGACGGGGTGCAGCTTTCCCCCAACGCGCAGCAGGATGGGCTCGCCCGCCTTGATGTGCACGTCCGAAGCACCGGACCGCGCGGCGGATTTGAGGATCGCATCTACCTTCTTGCGGTCTTTGACGAGCGCCGGGTCCATCGCTCTTGTCTATCGGGCCGCGAGCCTGACGGCATGAGGGCCGCACGGAGCGCCAAAACTGGCGCTGCAATGTGCAACAAGTGCCTCAAGTCACAGGCTGGTCGGCCGATCCACGCCCAATGGGTGACGGCGACCGGAAACGACGGGAGAAGAATCGCCCCTGCCAGCGTCGGCGCAGTCCGAGAGTAAGGCTCCCGATTCAAGTGAAATGGCGCACGAGCAGGCTTCGGGGCATTGCTGCGCTGGCGGATCTTTCCACCCACGGGGCGCGCCTCGAAGACTCGCGCACCCAACCGGAGAAGGGGGCCGAGATCCAGGTTGCCCTGGAGATCGCTCCGCTGCCCCGGATCGTCGTCACCGGCGTCGTGCAGCGCCTCACTTGGGATGGCTTTGTTGTCGATTTCTTCGAAGTCGATGCCGAGCTCGCCCGCCTGATCGCCGACGCCGTCGCTCTGGTCGGATAACATCTCGCTCCCCCGACCCCTTGGGAGGTACCGATGGGGAGCGCGACCACCAAAGGCCCGGTTGGAGTCCATCTGATCGCGGGCGGCTTCCCCGCCGGCGCGCCCGCAGGCCACGACATGGACTACGCGCGGCTGCGTCTGCTCGAGCTTCTGCACGAGCAGCCGGCCGCGGCGACGACGGTGGCGAATGACTACGCCGACCTCGAGCGATGGCTCGCGGACTGTGCGCTGTTGGTGACCTACGTAGCGGGCCCCTTCCCCGCCCCGGAGCAGGACGGGTCGCTCCGCTCCTGGCTGGCCGCGGGCGGCCGTTGGCTGGCGCTCCACGGGACGAGCGGGGGCAAAGCCGCGCCGGTGAATGGCCAGCGACACGTCCGCCAGATGGTCCGCATGGCGCACCACGAGACCCTGGGCGGCTTCTTCCTGAACCACCCGCCGGTGAGGAAGTTTCGCGTGGACGTGCACGATGGGGGCTCGGCGTTGACTCGGGGTTTGCCAAAGTCGTTCGAAGTGATGGACGAGCTCTACCTGATCGAGTTGCGCGACCCGACGAGCCGGGTGCTGCTCACGACCGAGCTCCCCGAGGATCCCTCTCCGCGGGGCTTCGGCTTTGTCTACGACGCTGACACCTCGCTCCAAGCCGACGGCAAGACCCGTGTGCTGGGCTACACGCGGGAGGTGGGCGCGGGCGGGGTGACCTACATCGCCCTCGGCCATTGCCACAGTCCGCTCAGCAACGTTCAGCCCTTCGTCGACGCGAGCGTCGACGCCGAAGGCCGCACTCCCCTGCTCTTCCGCGGCGCCTGGGAATCCCAGGCCTTTACGCAACTGCTGCGCAACGGGATCGCCTGGGGGGTCCGCGCCGATCCCCACGCCGTCTAGCGCTTGGTCCGCCCGCGACGCGTCAGCCCCCCATGTAGCGCGGGATCGGCGCGAACGCGTCCGCAAAGGCAGCGTCGAGACGCTCGAGGTCCCAACCCGCCTCAATCTCCACCCGGCCGATCGGGCGAGGCTGGGACATCAGGCTGACCCCCTCCGAACTCACCAGAAAATCCTGCCCATTCAGGTGGGCCGCGGCATCGGAGCAGAGCCACGCCACGAAGCTCGCCACGGCCTCGGGAACCCAAGCCTCGAGGCGGCTCATGTCGGGCGCGGGCTCGCCGGCCTTCTTGGCGCGCTCCACCGCCTCGCGGAGCTGGTCGGAGAGTGTGAGACGGGTTGCCGCGCGAGGTCGAATCACGTTGCAGCGGCAGTCGTAGCGGCCGAGGTCAAAGGCGGCGGTGCGCGTGAAGCCGACGATCCCCTCTTTCGCCGCCGAGTAGTTGCTTTGCCCCATATTGCCGAGACCCGATTCACTGCCGGTATTGACGATCACACCCGAGCGCTGCTCGCGAAAGATCGGCGCCGCAGCGCGCGTGCAGGCGAAAGTTCCCTTCAGATGGACAGCAATCACCGCATCCCATTCCGCCTCACTCATCTTGTGCAGCATACGGTCGCGCAGGATTCCCGCGTTGTTGATCAGGATGTCCAGCCGCCCGAAGTGCTGCAGCGCCAGCTGCACGAGTTCCTCGCCGGTTTTCATCTGCGAGACGTCGCCATAGTGCGGAAGCGCCTTGCCGCCGCCCGCGACGATGGCGTCGGCAACCTCGTCGGCGGGCCCTCGGGCTCCACCAGTGCCGTCGGCGCCACCGCCGAAATCGTTCACGATCACGGCTGCACCCTCGCGGGCCAGTGCCTCGCATTCGGCGCGGCCGATGCCGCGCCCCCCGCCGGTCACGATCGCGACCTTCCCCTCAAAGCGCATGAACGAGCTCCTTGTCACGGTTGATGCATCAAAGCATTCAGGGCCAAATGACGCGAACCTCTTCGACCAAGAGCGTCACCGTGGTTTCGAAGTCCAAAAAGTTCGCGGCGTCGGGAAGCTGCTCCACCCGAAAGGCGTCCGACGCCCAAGCAGAGCCGAAGCTTTCGAGATCGGACCAGGAGAGCTCCGCGACACCGTCGAAGGCGGGCGCGGGATCGCTCTGATAGAGCTCGGGTGCTACGTGGCACTGCACGTAGTGCCGCAGCCCCGGCGTGCGCGGCACGAGCGGCGCGTGCTTGTTGCGCCAGTAGTCCTGGAACGCTGTTACGCTCATCCCGGGTTTGCGTTTGAGGAGGAACACCGCCTTCACGCCGGGCGCATCCGCGGCGAGTGCAGGCCCCGGGACGACGATGTTCTCGCGCGTCATCAAGAACGTCGGCCCCTCCTTCGCAATGAAGTTGGGCTCGTCGCGGTACGCGCCTTCGAGATAGTCGGGATCGCTCCCCAGACCCAGCCCCGTCTCGAGATCGTCGAACCAGATCTCGGCGATGCCTTCGTAGGGAGCCTCGCGGACGCCCGGGATGGCGTCCGGAAGCCGGTGACTTTGGACGTAGCGCCTGAGGGTCTTGATCCGCCGCGCCAACGGCGCGTGCACCTCCCGCCAGTGGCGGTGGAACTGCTGCCGCGAGAGATCAGGCTTGCGGGGGATCAACGCGAAACCCTTGATCATGGCGTCCTCGCCTCCTCGCGACCCATGTTACCGCCCTCCCTCAGGCCGCGTTACCGGACGCGGGGGGCGCGGCTAGAGCTCGCCGCGCAAGGCGGCGCCGGTGTAGGAGCCCCGCGCGCGGGCCACCCCAGCGGGTCGACCGGCGGCGACCAAGAGCCCGCCGCCCGGGCCTCCCTCCGGCCCGAGATCGAGGATCCAATCGGCGCGGCGGATCACGTCGAGGTTGTGTTCCACCAGGAGCACACTGCCACCGGCGTCGATCAGCTCATCGAGGCAGGCGAGCAGGACTTCGATGTCCGCGGCGTGAAGGCCGGTGGTGGGTTCGTCGAGGATGTAGAGCGAGCGCCGCGGGCCCGCTCCCAACGCTCCCGCGATGCGCAGCCGCTGGATTTCGCCGCCCGAGAGCGTCGCGATCGACTGGCCGAGGGCGAGGTAGCCCAGGCCGACGCGGATATAGGGCCGAAGGCGCTCGGTGATCGCGGGTTCTTCGGCGAAGAACGCGCTCGCCTCGTCGAGGGTCATCGCGAGCACATCGACGATGGAGCGCCCGCGCACGCGCAGCCGCCGCGCCTCGGTCCGGTAGCGGGTCCCACCACAGTCTTCGCAAGGTGTGCGCACGTCGTCGAGGAACTGCATGTCGACGACCACTTCTCCCGCCCCCTCGCACGTCTCGCAGCGCCCGCCCGCGACGTTGAACGAGAAAAAGCCTGGCCCAAACCCCTGGGCGCGCGCTTCACGAGTCGAGGCAAACTGTTTGCGGATTCCGTCGAAGGCCTTCGAGAGCGTGGCCGGGTTCGAGCGTGGGCTGCGCACCGGGGGGGTCGGATCGACCACCACGACTTCCTCGAGGAACTCGGCACCTTCGATGCGCTCGCAGGGGCCGCGCTCGGGGTCTCCGGTCAGATGTCCGGTGATGACCGAACGCACCAGACTCGACTTGCCCGCGCCCGACACGCCGGTGACGCAGACCAGGCGGCCGAGCGGAATTTCGACGTTCAGATTCTTCAAATTGTGCGAGCGTGCGCCGACGACCCGCAACGTCCCCGCCGGAGGGAGACGCCGCGCTCGAGGTCGCTGGCGAAAGTCACCCGACAGGACGCGACCCGTCAGCGACCGGGGCTCGGAGCGGACCGCCGCGACATCTCCCTCGACCACGATCGCCCCGCCCTCTCGCCCCGGGCCGGGGCCGAGATCGATCAGGTGGTCGGCCGCCGCGATGATCTCGGGAGCGTGCTCGACCAGCACGACGGTATTGCCGTGATCGCGGATCGCCCGGAGCACCTCGAGAAGCCGGGCGACGTCGCGGGCGTGGAGTCCGACAGAAGGTTCGTCCAGGACGTAGAGCGTCGAAGTGAGCGTCCCGCCGAGCGCTCGCGCCAGTTGGATCCGCTGGCTCTCTCCGCCCGAGAGCGTGCGCATCTGCCGATCGAGGGTCAGATAGTCGAGACCGACGTGCAGCGCGGTGTCGGCCCGCATGCGCAGGCCCTCGAGGATGCGCTCCGCGCGCTCCCCTCGGAGCTGGAGCTGAGCAAGCCAGCCCACGAGCTCGCCGATCGTCATGCGCGAGAGTTCCCCGAGGTCCGCTCCCGCGACGGAAACGAAGCGGGCTTCGGGCCGCAGTCGACTGCCGTCACACTCGGGGCACGGATCGAAACGCCGGTAGCGCGCGATCAGGACGCGGGCTTGTACCTTGTAGCGGCGTTTGTCGAGCCAATCGAAGAATCCTCGAACGCCGTACCATTCCTCCCCGTCCCCTTCCATGACGAGTTCGCGATGGCGCTCTTGCAGTTCCCGCCAAGGGCGGGTCTTCGGGATCCGATGCGTGGCGCAGGCGTCGAGCAGATCCTCTTGCATGGCGCGGCCCATCGGAGTTTGGAAGGGAGCAATGGCGCCGTCGGCAAGCGAGCGACTCGCATCCGGCACCAGGCGCTCGAGGTCGAGAACCGGCACGCGCCCGAAGCCCTGACACAACTCGCACGCACCGAGGGGGCTGTTGAACGAGAACAGCGCGGGTTCTGGCGTGGGGAAGGCGCGGCCGCACTCGTCGCAGCGAAATCCTTCGTGAAAACGCAGCGCCGCACCCCGCGTGCCCGCTACCTCGCCCCGCCCCGCCCCGTCCGGGAAGAACACCTGAACTTCCCCAGCA
This sequence comes from uncultured Spirochaetales bacterium, assembly GCA_964615045.1. Classification (GTDB taxonomy): domain Bacteria; phylum Myxococcota_A; class UBA9160; order UBA9160; family PR03; genus JANQRO01. The sequence goes on along the minus strand of CAZTOE010000190.1, from coordinate 720 downwards.
CCGCGATGGAAGCCGGTAGCAATCGCTTCGACCAGGCGAGCGCGACTCTCCCCGCTCCGGAGCTGCAAGCGATCGATCACCAGGAGCACGCGGCCGCGAAGCGCGGAGAACTGGCGCGCGCCGAGCTCCCGCAGATCGAAGAGCTGGCCATCGCTCGCCCAAAGCCGCGCATAACCTTCGCGCAACAATCGCTCGCGCAGGGCTTTGGCGGACTCGCGCCGTCGATCGGGCAGTGGCGCCCCGAGAATGATGCGTTCGTCGCGGTGCTCGCGAAGCAGCGCGTCCGCGACCACTTCAGGGGTACCCGCCTCGACCGGGCGCTTGCAATCGGGGCAGCGCATCTCGCCGACCTTCGCAAAGAGCAGCCGCAGGTAGTCGAGAATCTCGGTAGCGGTGCCGACCGTGGAGCGCGCGTTGGTCACGCGGTTGCGCTGCTCGATGGCGATCGCGGGAGGAAGGTTGCTGATGTGGTCGACCTCGGGCCGGGCCATGCGTTCGAGGAACTGACGGGCGTAGGTCGAGAGCGAGGTGACGTAGCGGCGCTGGCCCTCGGCGTAGAGCGTGTCGAAGGCGAGGCTCGATTTTCCCGAGCCCGACACCCCGGTCACGACGGTGAGAGCACGCAACGGGATCGAACACGAGACGCCCTTGAGATTGTGGGTGCGGGCGTTCTCGATGCGGATCGCTTCTTGGGCCAAAGAAAGACTAGTTAGGCTCTTC
>CAZTOE010000189.1:0-9088 GCA_964615045.1 uncultured Spirochaetales bacterium | reverse complement strand
CTGCTCGAACGCCCGCAAGAGTTCGAAGGTGAGACCGCGCTGGTGGGGACCGTCAAGAAAATAGAACGGCATCTCAAAAGCGACGAGCGCACGGACGAGCCGGCGCTCGAGCATGCCATCCAAATCGCCCTTCCACCCCTTCCAGCCCCCGAGCAACGGCGCCAGCGGATGACCCTGACCAACCGGACGGGCTAGGGTCTCGAGCGGGGCCGCAGCCTCTGCCGCACCGACATCGGTCGTCGCCTCGGGTGGTGGCGCGTCACACGAGGCCAGCAGCAGAAGCACCGGAAGCCACCACGCCGCCGATCTCCTTTGGCTCACCCCGGTACTCTAACGACGCGGGCTCACTTCCTCAGCCACTCGCCGGATTCGTTCATCACGTACTGTCCGGATGGTGTCCGATCGATCAGCTTCTTTCCTGCCAGAGCAGCCACGATTTCGAGCGTGGTTCCCTCTTGCTTGGCGATGGCGTCATAGCGTTCGCGACGGCGGCGATTGATGTCGTCGACCAGGGCCTGGGCAGCCTTGGGGGCGCTCGCCGCATCCACGACGCCGAGAAAGCCGTCGGGTCGCTCACCGACCCAGCCGCGGGCTTTTGCCTCATCGAGCTCCATCGCCACCGCAAAAGAGGCAGGGATGGCCAGGCAGAGCAGCGCGCCGATCAGAACGACGCGGAGTCGGGACGCTTGCCTCAAAACAGCTCGTCCTCCTCTTGAAAGAGGGTTTCGAGTTCGCGGTCGACCTTGATGCGAATCTCGTGTTCGACTTTCACGTTGAGATTGATCGTGATGGGTTCGCGCGGCGCCTCGACCGCGATTTTCGGAGTGCAGGCGGTGAGCGCCGCGGCGGTCAGGACGCTCCACGCGGAGCAAGCGAGCGCAGCCTTCATGCCACCGTTCCCCCCGGACCAAGCTAGCGCGTCCCCAGCCAAGAGACGCTCCGGGTCCGCATCCTGTTCACTTCGATCTACCCGGAGGGCGGTCGCCGCCGAACCGCTCGAGCTGGCGTTCGACCCGTTCGGGAATCTCGTAGATCCATTCTCCGGCCTCCAGGAGATCGGCCAGGCGCGCGTCTACGTTGAGGTTGAGCCGCACCGGGTGACCGTCGAGGTAGTTGGGGTTGGCGCCCTCCAGGGAGAGGCTCAGCTCGAGCTCTTCGCGGAGGCCCCCGTCGAGCTCCATCGTGAGCTCCTCAAAGTGGAAGTCGCGAAGCGCCGGGAGCAGCACTTCGAAGCCGGGAGTTCCCTCGGCGAGCTTGGCGACCCCCTGCGCCGGGGTGTACCGGATCCGCCCACCGGGACGGGCCGCGAGATGGCCGTTGTGAACCTCGGGCCCCGTGGCGCTGATCGTGATTGGAAGCGTCCCGCTGATCTGGCCTTCACCGGAGAGTCCTTCAAGCTTCACGATTGCCAGGAGATCGGCCAGGGATACCGCTTCGATGCGAAGGAGCAAACGGCGTTCCGCCGCGCCCAGGTCGAGATCGCCGGCGGTTCGGACCTGTCCCCCGGCGACCTGCCAGGAAGCGGACTCGATCTCGACCACGCCATCGGGTCGCAGGCGGAACGAAACCAGGCCGTCGCGGAGCTCGAGTCCGACGTCGACCCGAGCCATGGCCAACACCTGTCCCGGGGGCGAGGAGGGCAGCCCGGGTGGCCAGGGGAGTCCTAGCCGGAGCACGCCATTCAGGCGCTCGATCGCAACGGCTTCGGTTTTGACGGTGAGGTTGCGCAACGCGACGTCGACCGTTCCGCCGGGCGATTTCGGCGCGCCCCAAGAGGCCCGTCCCTGGGCTTCAAGGCTGCCGGCGATCGGGGTCAGGACGCCCTTGAGGATCGGGAAGAGGGGGTCGAGCCGGGGTCCTCGTTCTCCGAAGCGCAGCGGCGCGAGCTGGATCTCGAGAGCGCCCGCGCCGGTGGCGAGATCGTGGTGGCCTTCGAGGTTGAGGACGATGTCCGCAGCGGTGGTGCGATCGAACCCCAACGCGAGCTCCAGGCGTCCTTCGAGACGCGCTCCCGCGAGGCGTTCCACGGCGCTCCACCAGGAGGTGACGTCGGCGGCAAGCTGTTCCGCTCGAGCTCCTTCGGGGCTCGCGCCCCGCGCCCGCGCCCGCAGCATCGCCGCGGTAGCGAGCACCCCGGCCAGCAGGACCACAACGATCAGCCCCAGTGCTGCGTCCACGGGCGTCACCTTGCGTCCGATTTTCCGCCCCATCTCGCTCGCCGAACGGCTGCTCCTGGTACGCTTGGCGCCGTGATGAACCATGGTACTCGGGCGTTCCTTCGGTGCACGCGTGTCGCCCTCGCCACCGCGACGTGGGCTTGTCTCGTCCCGGTCGGTTCCGCGGCGCAGGAACCGCCGGCTTCCGTCGCGCAGGGGGAGCCCGCGCCGGTCGAGCCCGTCCCGCTCGAAGAAGTCTTTTCCGAGTCCGAGTCCCTACCGGCAAAACTCAACGCGCTTCTTCCCAGTGAGGCTTCGCGCGCGAATCTGAAGCAGCTCGCTTCTGAGGTCGCCCGCAACGCCGACGAGATCCAGCCGCGTCTCGCGGCGATTCGCGCCGACCTTCCCGCGGCGCCCAACGTGCGGCGGCTCGAGGATTGGGAGAAGGAGCTGGGGGGGCTGCTGCAGCGCTATCGCGCATCGGAAAAGGCGATCGACGGTCAACTCCAAGCGGTGACCCAAGTGCTTGAGAAGCTCGGCACGCTCGAAGCCCGCTGGCAGGCGACCCTGGCCGAGGCGCGAAAGGCCGGCTCGCCGCGTACGCTGACGGAGCGCATCGCGCAAACCCAACGCGAGATCGCTCGCCAGCGCGACGCCCTCGAGACCTGGCGCAACGAAATCCTGGGCGTTCGTCAGCGCGTCTCCGCCTCCCAAACCTCCCTCAACGACACCCTCGAGGCCGTCCAGACGCAGCTCGCCGCCCGACTCGAAGGAATCTTTTCCCTCGATCGGGAGCCCATCTGGGCGGCCGCCTTCTGGAACTCGATGCGCGACGAGCGGGCGAAGAGCTGGAGGGAGTCACTGAACGGGCGGATCGTGGTGTTGGGCCGCTACGCGACGCGCGTCGCGGGCGTGCTCGGCTTTCAGTTGCTGCTGTTCGTCGGCCTCGCTGTCGGACTCCACCGGTTGCGTGCGAGGGCTCGTGCCCGGGCCGAAGACGACTACAACCTGCGTGAGGCCCAGCAACTGTTCGAGGTACCGATCTCGCTGGCGCTCTTCATGGCCCTGATCGTTCCCCTACAACTCCATTCCGCAGCTCCGCCCCTGTTTCTCTCCCTCGTAGCTGTCGTCTTGGTGGTGCCCACCGCGTTGATCGTCCGGCGCCTCGCACCGCCAGCCTTCCTGCCGTTGGTGTGGGCGCTCATCGTGCTGCTCCTGGTCGACCGGGCCACCGAATTGTTCGACTTCGTCCCCGCCATCGACCGTTTGATCCGGATCCTGGAGTTTCTGGGGGCTTTCGGTTTCTTGCTGTGGCTGATGCGACCCAGCCGCCTCGCCGAGATTCCGTTGGGTGCGCCGATGCTACGGCTGACCGCGATCACGATACGGATCGCGTCTGTCCTACTTGCCCTGGCGGTCGTCGCCGATTGCCTTGGGCTGGGCGATCTGGCGGAGTTCCTGGGTGGGGGGACCCTGCGCAGCGGCTTTCGTGGCCTCCTCCTCTACGCGTTGCTCAAAGCGACCCAGAGCCTGATGGCGTATGCCCTCGTGGGTCGCCCGCTGCGACTCCTGCGGGGCATTACTCGCCGTCGCCTGTTTGTGCGGCGCCAAATGGACCGGGCGCTGGTCGGGATTGCCCTGCTGTGGTGGGTGTATTTGGCTCTCGATGCGTTTGGCTTGACCCCTTGGGTGTGGTCCGTGTCCTCGCGGTTGATGGACGCGGGAGTGTCCGTGGGAGCGCTCGCGATTTCGCTGGGCGACGTCCTGGTGTTTGTCGTGACGGTCTGGCTCTCGTTCCTGCTGGCGCGCCTGGTGAACTACGTGCTTCGGGAGGACGTCTTTTCGAGGCTTCGCGTCGGGCGCGGCATCCCCTACGCGGTCTCCAGCCTGACGCGCTACACGCTGATCTTCCTGGGCCTTCTGGTCGGGTTGGCGGCCGCCGGCATTGAGCTCTCGAAGCTCACCATCATCGCCGGCGGGCTCGGCGTCGGCATCGGGTTCGGGCTTCAGAACATCGTCAACAACTTCGTCTCGGGCCTGATTCTGCTCTTCGAACGGCCGTTCCAGGTGGGCGATGCGGTGCAGCTCCCCGAGGTCTGGGGGGAGATCAAGCGCATCGGGATCCGGGCCAGTGTGATCCGAAGCTGGCAGGGGGCCGAAGTCATCGTGCCCAACGGCAAGCTGCTCGCCGATTCGGTCACCAACTGGACCCTCTCGGATCGCCGTCGCCGCCTCGAAATGAACGTCGGGGTCGAATACGGTACTCCGGCCCAGCGGGTGATCGACCTGCTGGTTGGGGTCGCGCAGGCCCACGAGGAGGTGCTCTCCGATCCGCCGCCCCAGGCGTTCTTCATGGAGTTCGGAGACAGCTCGCTGAACTTTCTGCTCCGGGCCTGGATCGCGGACTTCGACCGCGGCTACATTGTCCGCAGCGAGCTCGGGGTTGCGATCCAGGAGGCACTGCGCCAGGCCGACATCGGTGTGCCCTTCCCGCAACGCGATCTGCATCTCCGCAGCGTAAGCGGGCAAGCGGCCGTCGGGCTCGGCATGGTGGAGCCCCAGGCGACGCGCGGCATCCCGCCCGCCTCGAGCGGCGGCGGATGATCTGTGCACTCAGATTGTGAGACGGTCGGTGTACACTCCACCTCATGGCGATTCCCTCTCCGCAAGCGCCGCCGCTTCCCGCTGGCATCGTCGTCTTCGTGAAGCGCGACTGTCCCACCTGTGCGCTTGTGGTTCCCGTTCTGCAGCAGCTCGCGCAACAAAGGTCGCTCACGATCTACACGCAGGACGATCCCTCGTTTCCCAAAGGGCTCGCGCCCATCGATGACACCGCGCTCGAGATGTCCTGGCATCACTCGATTGAGGCCGTGCCCACGCTGATCCACGTGCAGGACGGACGCGAAGCGGAGCGCACCGAGGGCTGGAACCGTGAAGACTGGGAGCGCATCACGGGCTGCACCGGGCTCGGTCCCGACCTCCCCGCGTGGCGACCCGGCTGCGGCTCGCTCTCGGTCGACCCCGACCGCGAGGTGGAGCTCGCGGTGCGCTACGGCGGCTCGGCGCTTCACGCCCGCCGCGTCGAGCTGGCGGCGCTCGAAGATCCCTACGAGGCGCTCGACGCGCGGGGCTGGACCGACGGGCTTCCGGTCGTGCCACCCACCGAAGAGCGCGTGATGGCGATGCTCAAGGGGACGACACGGGCTCCCGACGATGTCGTGGCCGTCGTGCCCCCCGACCTGGTGCCGTGCAGCGTCGAGAAGGTGGCGATCAATGCGGTGATGGCAGGGTGCAAGCCGGAGTATCTCCCGGTGGTTCTGGCGGCGCTCGAGGCGGTCTGTACCGACGCGTTCAACATGCACGGTGTGCTCGCCACCACGATGGGGGTGGGCCCGGTCGTCGTCGTGAACGGGCCGATTCGCCGGGCCATCGGGATGAACACCGGGATCAACGCTCTCGGCCAGGGCAATCGCCCGGGCGCCACCATCGGCCGCGCGCTTCAGCTCGTGGTGCGCAACGTCGGCGGCGGCCGGCCTGGCGAGGTCGATCGCGCCACCTTCGGCAATCCCGGGAAGCTCTCATGCTGTTTTGCGGAGGACGAAGAGGGATCGCCGTGGACGCCGCTTGCGGCCGACTTCGGGGTGGAAGCGGGGAAGAGCAGCGTCACGGTTTTTGCCGGCGAGGGCGTGCGCGACATCCTCGACCAGCTTTCCCGCGAGCCGGAATCGCTGGCCCGCAGCTATGCGGCCTGCCTGCGCACCGTGCACCACCCCAAGCTCGTGGGCTTCTCGGACGCCATGCTCGTCGTAGGGCCCGAGCACGCGCGGGTGTTTCGCGACGCGGGCTGGACGAAGGACGCGCTCAAGGCGCGCCTCCACGAACTGCTCCAGATTCCCGGCGCCGAGCTGTTGCGGGGCGCTGGCGGAATTGCCGAGGGCGTGCCCCGGGAGATGGCCGACCGGACACTTTCCAAGTTCCGGCCCGGCGGCATCCACGTCGTCCACGTCGGCGGGCGTGCCGGGCTCTTCTCTGCCATCATCGGCGGATGGGTGCAGGGCGCCATGGGCAGTCAGATCGTCAACCGGGAGCTTCGTTCATGAGTGGCAACGGGCGGATTCGCGATGAGCGCATTCTGTTGGATCCCACCAGCGAACGCGCGCTCGCGATTCGCGAGCGGGTGCCGCGGCTCGCATCGCTCGAAGGACGCACGGTGGGCTTCCTCGATATTTCGAAAGCCCGCGGCGATGTGTTCCTCAACCGCCTGCAGGAGCACTTTGAGCGCCGCGGAGCCCGGGTGCTGCGTTTCGCCAAGCCCACCTTCACGAAACCGGCACCCGTCGACCTGCGCCATCAAATCGCGGTGCAGTGCGACGCGGTGGTCGAAGCCCTGGCCGACTGAGGGAGCTGCACGTCGTGCAGTGTGCACGACACGGCGGATCTCGAGATTCGCGGCCTGCCCGCGGTGTGCGTGGCGACAATCGAGTTTCGCGATGCCGCGGCGCGGCAGTCGAAGGCGCTCGGGGCCGATGTGGCCTCGGTTTTCGTCTCGCATCCGATCCAGGACCGCACCGACGAAGAACTGCGCGAGATCGCCGACATTTTCGTCGGCGAGATCGTCGGAGCGCTGGAGGTCCCTCACGCCTAGCGTCCGCGCTCCGAGCTTCCGCTCGAGCCAGGGCCCCCGGTCGCTATCATCGCCTTGCTGTGGGAGGGATCGCCATGCTCAGACCTCGGGCCTGGGTGGCTCTTGTCATCGCGCTGCTCTTGTCGCTCGGCTGCGCGAGCGCCAGCGTCGAGGGACGGCGTGTCGACACCGGCGATCGCATCATCCCGAAGCCGCCCGTGCTGCTCGTCTATCCCTTCGCGCTCGACTCCGACGATGTCGCGGTGGACACGCTCGGATTTTCCGATGCGACCCACGAAGACCGGAGTTCCGAGAACCTCCGCATCCAGAGTGAACTGCTCTTCCAAACCGTGAGCAAGCTCAACGAGCGCGGGATCAACGCGAAGAGCGGCACCGACGTCACCGAGATACCACTCAACGCATTGCTGGTGAAGGGTCAGTTCGTGACGATCGACGAGGGCAACCGCGCGCGGCGCATGATCATCGGGTTTGGCGCCGGCGCCGAGCGACTCACGACGCAGATCCAGGTCTATCACTCCACCGAGACGGGTTTGCAGCGGGTCGCCGAGGCCGAGGCGACCGCCCGAGGCAGTCGAATGCCCGGGATGGCCGTGCCCGTCGTGGGTGGCGCCACCGCCGGCCGCGCGGCATCGGCGGCCGTGATCTCGGGCGGCATGAATGTGATGAAAGAGGCCACCGGCGGCCTCGGCAAAGCCGCCGCAAACATCGCCGAACAGATCGCGGAACGCGCCGCGGCCTACTACAAGGAACGCGGCTGGTTGTAACGGGTTTCAGGAGCCCCATCGATGCGAAGCGGAGAGGTGCTCAAGCCGTGGACCGTTGTGGCGGAAAACGACGCCAGCGACAGCGGCAATCAGATCCACGACGACGCGGTCGCCCAGAAGTACGGCTTTCGGGGCGGACTCGTTCCAGGGGTGACCGTCTACGGCTACATGACGGCGCCGCTGGTGGCCGCTTGGGGGGAGGCCTGGCTCGACCGCGGGGGCATGGCCGTGCGGCTGCGCCGCCCGATCTACGAAGGTGGGCGCGTGCGGGTGGAGGGTGCGATCACCCGCGCGGATGCGGAGCGCACCGAGGCGGAGCTCACGGCGCTCAACGAGGACGGGGAGGCGTGTGGGGTGGGGACGGGCTGGCTGCTGCGCGACGCTCCCGCCCCACGGGTCTCGCTCCCGCCGCGGCGGGAGATCCCCGCAACGCGCTGGCCGCCCCGCCGCGAGTTCCTGGAACGCGAACGTGTGCTGGGGACGGTGGAAGCGGTGTGGAAGCCCGAGCGCACTACGCCCTTCCTGGAGGCGATGCAGGACCCGAATGCGGTCTACCGAAAGGGTGCCGTTCACCCGGCCTGGCTCTTGCGCCTCGCGAATCTGGTGGTCGACCGGAGCATCGACGTCAATCCCTGGATTCACGTGTCGAGCGAGCTTCAGCACTACCGCCGGGCCCACGAGGGGGAAATCCTCGAAACCCGCGCCCAGGTCGTGAATCTTTTCGAAAAGAGCGGACACGAATACGCGGATTTCGACGTCGTGATCCTGGCGCGTCGACCCGATGAGCCCACTGAGGGCGGGGTGCCGATCCTGTCGGTGCTGCACCGCGCCATCTACCGACCACGCGTAGTGGACTAGCAGCGTTTTCACCTGATCTGGTGGACGCACCCGCGGCAGGCCGGCGCCGCGTTTCTAGAAGTCTCCGAGTTCCGCTCGAAATACCTGATCGACGGGCCCCGTGAGGCAGGCCTCCTTCACCGTCTGGCTGCCTCCGACCAGCAGCGACACGGGGTAGGTGACCGCAAAGACCGCGGCACCTCCCGCCACCTGGACCAAGCCCAGGGGTCGCAGCACCGCGGCGTCGAACACCTTGCGCGCCGGCGACGGAGGCGCCGACACGAGCGCGGTCTGGGCGGGCGTCGGCGCATCGTAGGTTTCGCGCTCGACGGTGGGCGGCGGCCAGCCCGTGCCCATCGAAGCCGGGGCCGCGCCCCCGTGCCATCGCGTTGCTCCCATCTGGGCCTGCACTGGCAGGGATACGCCCAAGGCGAGGGCCACCACCAGCACGCGGCAAACTCCGCAACCCATCACACACCCCCGCTCATGGCGTGGAGACTGCCGGGACGCGGGTCGGATCCCAGCCCCCGCCCAAGGCCTTGTACACGCGAATCAGGTTCTGTGAGACGACACCCTCGCTCTCGGCCAGCTCATCTTGCCGCTGAAACAGTGAGCGCTCGGTGTCGAGCACGTTTTGAAAGTCGGTGAGCCCGGTGCGATACAGGGTGCCGACGAGGTCTACTGCA
>CAZTOE010000188.1:0-9166 GCA_964615045.1 uncultured Spirochaetales bacterium | reverse complement strand
ATGATCCCGGGGTACCCGTCGCGCTGCCGCCGGCCCAGAACCTCGTCGATCTCGATGGGCTCTTCCCACAGCTGCAGCCGCTCCTCGGCAAGGAGGTTGGCGACCAGGCGGTGGGCGTTGGCCTCGTCCGCGAGGTCGCCATACTCCTCGAGCCGGTCCTCGTACCGGGCCCACAGTCCCACCGTATCGAGCGGGATTGCCACGTCGGGATGGCTGTCCAGCATGGCGCGCAGCAGGGTCGTCCCGCTCCGCTGAAATCCCACGATGAAGAATGGTCGCTGCATCTCGATCCTCGGTCTTGCGCCCGACGCCCCGGCTGATACTATGCGGCCCGAACATAGCCATGGCCGTCACCGGGTGTCGACACCGGGTCCCTCGTGGGGAAGGACGGCAAACCGCAACGGGCGTACGAAGCAAGCCCTCCGAAGCGATTCGGGCGCCGAACGTCGACTCCGCGACTACGTGGAAGCTGGAAGTGGGGATGAAGGGAATCGCGGTCCTGCCAGCGGTTCATCCAGGGGAAGTCGGTCGCCCGATATCGGGTCACGTTCACTGAAGAAAAGCACGCCCGGCTAGAAGCCAGGTGTGCGGAAGCTGCGGGACTGCGGCCGTCGTGAGGGACGCCTGCATCGCTCACAGCCAGTGAGAGCAGGCATGGGTTCCGGATCCGAGATCCGGTCTCCGCGCATGGGAAAGTCGCACCACCAGAAGGTGGTACAGGCAACTCATGTATAGCATTTCGGAGAAACTCATGCCAGTTGGATACCGGTCGCCTCGTGGGAAGAGCCGACGGATCTTCGCTCACCTCCTTCGCACGCTCTCGCTGCTCCTCGGACTCGTTGCCCTGGCCGGCGGCTGCGGCAGCTCGCCGACGGCACCCGATGAAGCCCGACATCCGACGGGCTCCGGACCGACCTCGGTGGTGGTCGTGCCGAACCAACTGACGACCCCGGGCGGCGCGCTCGGCCGTTTCACGGCTGAGGTACGAGATTCGGAGGGGCGGGCCATTTCAGATTCCGGCGTGTCCTGGACGACTAGCGATCCCGCCGTCGCGATCGTCGACAACGATGGCAGCGTGTGGACGTTCGCCGAGGGCACCGCCACGATCATCGCCGAACTCCCGGCAAATGGGGTGGGCGTCGGCCAGGCACATGATCGCAACGAGTCCGAATCGCGGGCCGAGACGCAGGTCATCGTCACGATGCGGTCCGACCAACGCCCCGGAAGGGTCACGGATCTCTCCGTCTCCGGTGCGACGGAGACGTCGCTGACCCTTTCCTTCACTGAGGTTGATGACGGCATCGGCGCGCCCGCCGACTACGTTGTGCGCTGGCAGGAGGCTCCCCTCGATTGGGGGCTCGCGACTCATGTGACCAGCGGCACCTGCTCGACGCCGATGCGTGGCGACAGAGTCGGCGCCATCCGCAGCTGCACGGTGACCGGACTGGCCGCGGATACGAAGTATCAGTTCCAGTTGGTCGCGTTCCGCGGCATCTTCGCGTCGGGAATGGTCCATGGCGCCCTGTCGAACGAGGCGTCAGGCAACACCGTCACCAGCACTGCCGTCGAACCGGACTCGATGGTCCGTCCCGACTCGTCGACTCAACCGACCGCACCGATGCCACCCGTCGCCTCAGGCGGCAGCGATGGGCATCCGAACGAACCGGCGGGACTCGTAGCCATCGGCAAGAGGAGCTTCAACCAGATGTTCGAAGGGCCTTGGTCCGACCAAAGTCACAACGCAAACTATGTTGTCGGTGTTGCCGATGATGGTGCCCCCTCTCAGGCCGTCGGCCGTGCTCGCTACCCCGCCGGGATGGACGGCGGGAGGTCACCCATCGGTACTGGAACTCGCCTGGATTTTGACGGTCGTTCTTCCGTCTACGTCAGCTTCTGGTTGAAGTTTAGTGCCGGATGGCAGGGTCACAGCTCTGGCGTGAACAAGGTCCTCTATTTGACCGACGCTACGTATGGCGGTGGGGGAGATCCCATCTACGTAGCGGCATACGGGGCAGGAGGCTCGTCGTTGCGACTGCAGGTTCGGCTCCAGGGACCCGATGACGAGACTTCCGCGACAGGTGGCGCGAACCTAGGTGCAAACATCAATGATGCAGAGCTTGTTCGCGGTCGCTGGCACCACGTCGAGCTTTTCATAGTGATGAATACGGAGACCCACTTCGACGGACAGGTCCGCGGGTGGCTCGACGGGAGCCAAGTCATCGAGTATACCGACGTGAGACTTGTTCACGACTCCGCAGCCGCTCATCTACTGGACAATGTCCGATGGGGACCGGTCTGGGGGGGAATGGGAGACAGGGTGTCGCAAGATATGTTCATGTTCATGGACGAATTGTACGTTTCGGGCACCCTCGATTGACTCAATGTGCGGGTGGTCGCGGCGGGTCGCCTAACAACGCACTGCGGCGGGCTCTTGTATCCAGACGCATATCAAGAGGTCGATCAGAGCTCTTGAACCGCAAACTCTTATTGCGCCTGCAAAGAGTACTATCTACTTCTTCTCGGTTTGCCGAGTGGAAATCGCGTAAATAGTTCGCAATACACAACTTGACTGACACGGAAATTTGAGAATCTTCGGTATGATTCTCTCAAAGGACCAAGCTGCCCGAGCAATCGGGACTCGCTCACCGATCAGGGCAAACCCGGCGAAAGCCGGGGACGCAAAGCCACGGGACTACCCTCGCCCTCTGGGGCGATCACGTCAGCCGGGTTGCCGGTGAGAGCTGGCATGAGTGCCGGATCCACGGATTCGGTCTCCGCGCGTGAGCGAGTTTCAGATCACCTGACGGTGACAACAAACACGCTCACGCACGACTACGGAGAACGCGCTCATGTCCGCATCATCCCGGTCCCTGTCTGGGAAGGGCACCGGCGGCGCCCCGTCCCGCACGGCTCTTTCGATGCTCGAGAGGGTATCTCAATCCTACACGACAGCCAGCGGTCTCCGCTGGAATCTCACTCGCGCCGTACGGAGGTCGTCACCGATGGTTGGACTTGCTGTCGCTGCAATTGCGGCTGGCTGCATCAAGTCGCCCGCCGAGCCGCAAGAGCAAATGGGTCCGGAGCCAACCTCGGTGACTATAGCACCCGATCCACTGGCGACGAAGATGGGTCGGGTCGAACGCTTCTTGGCGGAAGTGTTCGATGCGGAGGGACAGCCGATCTACGGGACGATCGTCACATGGGCGACTACCAACCCGTCCGTCGCGGTCGTCGACCACGACGGGTACGTCTGGGCGTTTTCGGAAGGACAGGCTACGGCAACCGCTGATTTTCCGGGCAAGGACTTCAGCTCCGCCAACGGCAATGCGTACGGGCACTCCTCGAAGGACACGTATGTAACCGTCAGCGGTTCAGAACCTACCCTTCCCGAACAGGTGACGGATCTCGCCGTGACAAGTGCTACGACCACGTCTGTAACCCTGACCTTTACAGAAGTAGGCGACGGGACTGGTGCCGTTGCGGATTACGTTATCCGGGGCCAGGAGGCACCGTTCGACTGGGGCAGGGCGACCGATGTGAAGGGAACCTGTAGCCCACCCTTTGCTGGAGGGATTCTCGGAGGATCGCGGAGTTGCACAGTGAGCGACCTCGCGCCGAGCACTGATTATCAGTTCCAGTTGGTGGCCTTCCGGGGTACCTACCCGTCGGAGATAGTCCACGGGAGTCTCTCGAATGTGGCTTCGGGCAGTACCCCCGCGTCGCCCGATCCGACGGCTCAGCCACAGCCCCCGGGGGGCGTCGAGGGACATCCGAACGAGCCGGCGGGCTTCCACTCCGTTTCCGCACGGAGCTTCGATGTGGTCGGTGAGCATGGCTGGTATGACAGGACGGATGACGACAACTATAGCGTAGGTGTGGCGGACACCCAGGCACCTTCGAGCCACGTCGGCCGAGTCAGGTTCTGGAAAGGAATGACGGGTGGAAGATCACCGGTCAGCACGGCAACCCGGCTGGATTTTTCTCCGCGATCAAACGTCTATGTGAGCTTCTGGTTGAAGCTAGATGCTAACTGGCAGGGACATCAATCCGGCGTGAACAAGATCCTCTTCATTACGGATCCAAGCTATGGTGGTGGTGGCGATCCCGTCTACATTGCAGCATACGGAGGTGGAGACGGCCCACTCGAATTGCAGATTCGACTCCAGGGACCGTACGACGAAGGATCGCTGGGGAACGGCAGTGCCAACCTGCGTCCCAATACCGGAAACGGTGAGCTCATTCGAGGTCAATGGCATCATGTGGAGCTGCTCCTGCGAATGAACAAGGAGAGCCAAAACGATGGCACGGCTATTGGCTGGTTGGACGGACGAAAGGTCATCGAGTATACAGACGTGAAGTACATTGGCGATTCTGGGGCTGTTCATAGCTTCGACAACGTACGATGGGGGCCGGTTTGGGGCGGGGTCGACGACGTCATTGCCACCGATATGTATATGTTCCTCGACGATTTCTATGTAGCTACGTCCGATAGCTGATCCCTGACTCCGTTGGCCGCAGTGGAGATTCGCGCACTGCGGCCAGTGGGCCCCCCTGCCAGGCCACCCGGTTGTCAGTCGACCCGCCATGCCACCATTCTCCTCGTTCTCGCCGATCTCCATCGACGGCGGCACGTGTCTTAACTCGCAGAGAGAGCGTTGATTCCTCCAGCTGCTACCGAAGTGACCCAATCGGATCACGGTCGACCGAGCATTCTCTTTCTGTCACAGTGTCTCCCCTATCCGCCTTTCAGCGGTGTTACCCGCCGCACATTTCATATTCTGGAGCAGCTATCCCGCACCTTCGAAGTCACGTTGCTCGCATTCTATCGGCAAAATCATCAAGCAAACGCAGCTGATGTGCAGAAGGCTCGGACCGCCTTGGCCGGCATTGTCTCCGAGGTCCTTGATCCGGTGGCTGTGAGCTCCGAACGTTCCTTCGCGAGACGCCTCTTAACCCATCTATTCAGCCTGCTCACTCATCGTCCCTATACGTATTACGAATATGGGGGATCACGGTTCGAAAGAACCTTGAGAAGCCAGGTACTGAAACACGGGCCCGATCTCGTGCACCTGGACAGCATGGATCTCTATCGCTGGATCCGAAGCCTTCCGAGCGAAGAGCCCATCACGTGCACACACCACTCGGTCGAATCCGAACTCCTCCGCCTGCGTGCAGCTCGCGTGAAATCAGCGGTGATACGGGCCTATATCAACTGGCAGGCGAATCGTGTAGAGGAGGTGGAGCGGAAGTGGGCTCCGCGAGTTTCATTGAACCTGATGATGTCCGATCTGGACGCGATCCGCTTGCAAGAGCTCGCTCCTGGGGCGCGGACGACGGTCGTCCCGAATGGAGTTGACGTCAAGCAGTTTCAGGCTTCGCCGGCTCGGTCGTCACCGAACAAGACGGTGCTGTTCATGGGACCACTATACATGTACCCGAACTGGGATGCGGTGGACTTCTTCGTGAGAGAGTCCTGGCCGCTAGTTCGCCGGGAGCATCCGGAAGCGGACTTGCTGTTGATCGGCAAGCACTCCAGCAGCCAGGCCGAAGCCCTGGCGGCCGTTCCCGGCGTGAGGCCCCTCGGCTTCGTCCCAGACGTTCGTCCCCACTTGAGCGATGCCCATTGCTGCATTGCACCCCTCCGGATCGGCGGCGGCACTCGGTTGAAGATCCTCGAGTACTGGGCAATGGCGAGAGCCGTCGTCTCGACCTCAGTAGGGTGCGAAGGACTGGACGTTGAGGACGGAATCAATGCCCTAGTCAGGGACGATCCTTCTTCGCTCGCCGAAGCCGTCGTCCAGGTATTGGCCGATCAGGACCTGGCGGCCTCCCTCGGTCGGGCCGGGCGAGCGACCGTCGAAACAACATACTCGTGGGACAGCATTGGGCTGGACTTGCGTAACGCCTACCTTGGGTTGCTCGCGAAGACCGACTGACTCGATAGAGGGGTTTGCGAACCAGTCATTCGGTCCACCTCAAGTTCGCCATAGTGCTGTATTGCAAGGAATATCGGGAATTGAAGGAAGTGGTGCTGCGATCGCCGCGCCCCTCGACCGCCATCTTAGAGCAGTGGATCGCAACTCCTTGTCCTGTAGTCTACTAGCGTTATTCAGGTATTCGAGCGTCGACGGTATGATTCTCTCTATAGCATCGCTTGCATAGGATACGAACCTCGCTCACCGAAAATGGCAAACTCGGCAAAAGCCGGGGACGCAAAGTCACGGGGCTACCGTCGCTACAAAGCGACCAGGCTGGCCGGGCCGCCGGTGGGAGATCTGGCAGGATTCCGAAATTGGGGGGCAGGTCATTTCGGCATCCGCGCGTGGGCGAGTGATAATCGCATTCAGTTTCGGCGGCCAGCACTCATACCACGCGGAGATCACGAGCATGCTCCCAGGGCCAAAGTTTCGGTTCATTGGTGGACTCAAAGCTGCACGATCAAAGAAGGCGACGATGCTCATCTGCCTAATTGTGGCGACATTCTCGATCAGCTGCTCGTCTAATTTGGCGGATCCGGCTGAGCCGACAAATGAGATTCGGCCCAGAAATCCACAGGTAGGGCAGCCCGGTCAGGTGGCCGACCTGTTCGTTCTAGACAGGACGGCCGTTTCTGCGACTCTCGCGTTCACCGAGGTCGACGATGGTGCGGGGGGGGCCGCCAACTATGCCGTGCGGACTCAACTGGGGTCTCTCGCATGGGGTACCGCCAACGAAGTGCAGACGGGAAGTTGTGCCGCACCAGTACGCGGACAAGAGGTCGGTGCCCGCATCACGTGTACAGTCTTAGGACTCGATGAACCCACAGGATACGAATTCCAAGTCGTCGCGTTTCGTGGGGAATTTCAGAACGGGGCGATCTACGGTGCTCTCTCAAATGTAGCTTCGGACGAACAAGCCCCAGCCTCGCCAGCCAATCCTACGGGGAGCAATACTAACGAACCAGCCGGAATGTCGCGGATCGCGGAATCGTCGTTCGATTGCCGGCCCGGAGGTGGCTGCGAGCCAGCCGGAGTCTGGACGGAAGCCAGCGACGATTGGAAGCAGGGCAACCTCAGCATCGTACCAGACGCTTCCGGGCCGAGGTCGCCAGGGTCGGCATTGCGACTGCGCTTCCCGTCTGAAATGCAGGACGGAATATCACCGGCTCGCTTCGACGCTTGGGGCCCCGGCCGGAGTTCTGAGGGTGCCTACGACTATCGGGAACTGTACGTAACCTATTGGATTAAGATCGAGGGGACCGACTATCAGAACGAGACCGTCGGGACGAAGACGCACTACGTTGCCTATGGATCGACTATTCGGAACAACCATTCCGCGCCCTTCCTCTCGGGGACGTTTTCCGGCCAGTCCGTGATGCAGGCAATGACATACTCCCCATACGTATACGAAATGGAAGACGATGGATCCGATGCGGGCGGTGGGGCACAGCGTCGCACTCCGAACGTTGACGCTTCGAGGAAGGTCAACGTCGGCGAATGGACTCAGATCGAACTCTATTACCGGATTAACGACATCGGCCCGACGCAGGACAACGGCGTCCTAAGGGTCTGGATCAATGGTCAGCTGACTCACGAGGAATACGGCATTCGGTATCGTTCAGACACAAACCCGAAGGGTTTCTATCACCTCCAGTTTACACCCGTCTACGGCGGCAACATGGGGGATGTTCGAACGCGGGATGACTACTGGCGTCTCGACCATCTCTACATAAGTGGGAAGATGTAGCGTTGGCTCCGGTGGAGCAGCGCTGGATGGCTCGGTCCCGCGACCTTGCTACCCCCGGGGATGCCGAGTCACCGGAAGAAACTGCTCGTCAGCGGCTCTTTCGCGGCCTCTATTTTTCCGCGCAGCGACTCCGGCGCGGCGTAAGTCCAGATATGATCCGAACCGCCGACGCGTTGCTCCGATGCCCATGGCCAGAGTTGACCTCCCATGTCGAGCGGAGGATCCAGGCTGTGCATGGGCTGTCCCAATCAGGGCTCGAGTGGCTCTCTAGCCAAGCCCCCGAGGACAGGAGTCAAGTTCGTGAGAGGATGGCGAGGGCCGCCGGCTTAGCGAGATCTCGTAATGTCGAGTGGCGGAGAACGAGCGGCTCCACGGGCTCGCCGCTTTCTTTCGCAAAGGATCGAGAGATGACCGCATGGATGGATGCGGTCATGTGGGCGGGATACGGATGGCATGGAGTTCGCCCCGGACAACCTCATGCCCGATTCTGGGGGCTGCCGCGTGATAAGTGGAAACGCATGCAGCGCCGAGTCATGGACCGAATGCTCAACCGTCGACGCCTGGACGCTTTCGAGCTATCGCGAGAGACCAGCCGCGACTTCTTTAGACGGATGCGTGACTTTCGGCCCTCGTACGTTCATGCCTATCCAACGCTTCTGCGTTCGTTCGTCCATCATTGTAATGAGCAGAGTCTCAATGGCCACGACTTGGGCGTGGGGGTCGTCATTTGCGGGGGGGAACTGCTGGTAGACCAGACACGGCGCGAGATCTCGGATTTCTTCGGTTGCAAGGTGGTGGACGAGTATGGGTGCACGGAGAGCGGCCTCCTGACGATCGAGTGTGAAGAAGGGCAGCCGCATGTCCTCCCCGTAGCCTGCTATCCAGAGGTAATCTCTCCCAATGGCAGTTCGTTGTCAGAAGGCGTTGGTGAGGTCGTCGTCACGGATCTCTTCGGCGACGTGGCGCCCCTCGTCCGCTATAGGTTGTCGGATCGTGCAAGAATCCGTGCCCCAGGCTGCCGATGCGGACGAGACCTGCCGGTCGTCATACCAGAGATGGGGCGAAGCCAGGACTTCATCATCACTCCGAGCGGTCGGCGTATTTATGCGACGCTCCTTGCCTATACGGTGCCGGAGGGAATCGCGAGGTTCCGTGCCTATCAGGTCAACGAGCGGTTAATAGCCGCAGAGATCGTTCCGGCGTGCGAGGCAGGTGCCCTGGTCATCAGGGAGTGCCGGCGGCGGTGGGAGAGAGAACTTGGAGGCGAAGTCGAGGTGCGGGGGACGATCGTTCCGGAGATTCCACCGGAGGCCTCTGGCAAGCTGCGATATTTCGTACCGATGTCGGATGTCTCGCGGAAGAAGCGCAGAGAACTGCTTGCCACCTGCCACGCGGCGGAGATGTCTTGAAGCCAAGACTGCTGCTTCTGGCTCAGACTCTC
>CAZTOE010000187.1:0-9191 GCA_964615045.1 uncultured Spirochaetales bacterium | reverse complement strand
ATCAGGCGGGGTTTGCAACGGCTGCCGGCTTCGCGAAGCGATGCCACGAGCCCGAACGGAGTTCATCCAGGCCCCAGGACGCGCTCCTTCCGCCAAGCCCGTTATCTTCCCGGGCCATGGGAAACTCGGATCCGAAACCTCTCGTCGTGTTTGATTTCGACGGCACCCTCGCCGACACCTGGCGCGACATCGCGAGCGCCCTCAACCGCACGCTCGAGCAGGAGGGGCTGGCTCCGGTCGGTGGCCCCGCGGTGCGTTTTGCGATCGGCGAAGGCGTCGTGCCGCTGCTTCGCCGCACCGTGCCGCGCTTGGCCGACGACCCCGAGCGGCTCCACGAAGTCTACATGCGCTTTCGGGACGAATACGAGGGCTGCTGCCTCGAGACGACCGAGCTCTATCTCGGCATGGAAGGTTGCCTGGCGCGCTTCGCGAGCGCCGATCTGGCGATCTTGAGCAACAAGCCCGACCGCTTCCTGCAGCCGATGGTGCGGCGCTTGGGTCTCGCGACGCACTTCTCGGTGGTGATCGGCGGCGACACATTCACCATCCAGAAGCCGGATCCCGGAGTCTGGGGTCACGTGCGAGAGCGGCTCGCGGGCCCCCACAGCACGACCTGGATGATCGGCGACAGTGCCGTCGACATCGCGACGGGTCACGCGGCGGGAGCGCAGACGATCGGTTGCGCCTGGGGGCTGCGGGGCGAGGCCGAGCTCCGTGGGGCCGGCGCCGACCACGTGGTTCACGACCCGGCCGAGATCCCCGATCTGATCCTCGAGCTGGAAGAGTGAACCTCGACCCCTGGCTGCGCGATCCTCCGGAACCGGAGCGGGCGCGGCGCCTCACCGAACGGGTCCTGGCGGCCTGCACCGCGGCGGGCCACGACCCCCAGAAAGAGGACATCCTGAGGGTTGTCGGGACCCTTTGCGCCCGGGCTCCCTTCTTCGGGCCGCTCCTGGCTCACCATCCGGAGTGGGTCGCCGAACTGGCGGAGGCCGACCTCGCCATTCCGCTGGGCCACGAATTTCTCGAGCGCGCCCTCGCAGAACGCCTCGGTCGGAGCGGCGCCGCTTCGCAACCCTCGCTGCTGCGGGCCTTCAAGTATCGGTTTCTGGCTCAGATCACCTTGCGCGAACTCTCGCCCGAATGGGTTCCGCTCGAGCGGTGCGGCGAGACCCTCGCCGAACTCACGCGCCTCGCCGAGGTCTGCCTCGGCGGCGCGCTGCGGGTCGCCCTGGACCGCGTCCGCGGTGCCTGGGGCGCACCTCACTTCGCCGCGGCCGGACCGGCGGACGCAGCTCCCGAGCTCGGCTTCTGCGTGTTGGGCCTCGGCAAACTCGGCGGCGAGGCGCTCAACTATTCCTCCGATGTCGACCTCATCTATCTGCACGGCGACGTGGAACCCGGTGCCTGCAATGCGACCGGGCGCAACGCCGCCCAATATTTCGGCCGGGTGGCCCGCGAGTTCGGCGCTCTGGTGGGCCAGGTCACCGAGCTCGGCTTCCTCTACCGCATCGACCTGGACCTGCGCCCCGAGGGCTCCCAGGGATCCTTGGTGTTGTCCGAAGCCGCGCTTTCGAACTACTACGAGACCCGGGCCGACGCTTGGGAGAAAGCAGCCTTCGCCAAGGCTCGACCGGTCGCGGGGGACCTGGCGCTCGGCTGGCGGGCGATCCGCGACGTCGCGCCGATGATCTATCGCGCGACGATGGACCGAGCCGGGGTGGAAAGCATCCGAAGCCTCAAGCGCCGCGCCACTTGTGCGAGGGCTTCGAAGGAAGGCATTTTTGACGTGAAGCTCGACCGCGGCGGGATCCGGGACGTCGAGTTCGTGACGCAGGCGCTGCAACTACTTCACGGCGGACGCATGCCCCAAGTGCGCCACCGCTCGACCGAGGAGGCACTCGAGCGGCTCGCCGAGGTGCGGCTGCTCCCCGAGGAAACCGCGACTTCCCTGCGGCGCGCCTATCTGTTCTTGCGGCGCCTCGAGAACCGTCTCCAGATGCGCGAGGAGCGTCAGACGCACCGCATGGCGGTCGATCCGGAGAGTCTCGACCAGTGGGGACGCGCCATGCACTACGCCGGCCCCGACGCCGGTGCCCACTTTGCCGACGCCCTCGCACAAACCCGGGCCGAAGTATCGCGGGGAGCGGATGCCGTGCTGCCGGAAGACAGATCGGGAGACGTCCTCGATCTCTTTGCGCGGCACCAGCCAGGCCTTTTCACCCATCCCGCCACCCGCGCCATGATGGAAGATCTCGCGGGCCACTGGGCCCGCGCCATCGCGGTGTCGGCGGATCCCGAGCTCGCGCTCCACAACCTCGATCGCTTTGCAGAGGGGATCGGCGACCGGCGCTTCTACTACGAGCTCCTGCTCGACCGCCCCGAGCTGGTGAAGCGTCTGGTGGCGCTCTTCGCCGGTTCCCGCTTTCTCTCTTCAATTCTCACCCAGCACCCGCGACTGATCGAGCCGGTCTTCGATGATCCCGAGCATTTGATCTTCAGCCGCGACGAGCTTCGCGAAGACCTGAACGCGTTGCGCGCGGAGCGCAAAGAGGGCGATCTCGAGGATCAACTCGACGTGCTGCGGCTTTTCCATCACCGTCACGTGTTGAACGTCGGCCTCCTCGACGTCGGCGAACGGATCTCGCGGGCCGAAACGGAAACCGCCTTGACCCACCTCGCCGAAGTGTGCGTCGAGGCGGCGCTGCACGTCGCGCAAGCCGAGCGGCAGCGGCGCGGCCGACCCGCTTTTGCGGAGCGCGGCGCCTTCCTCGTCGTGGGCATGGGAAAGCTCGCGAGCTACGAGCTTTCCTACGGTAGTGATCTCGACCTGATTTTCCTGTACGACGTCGCAGAGCCCGCGCCCGGAGAGATCGCTGAAGCTCAGCACTTCTACGTGCGCCTCGCGCAGCAGTTGATCGCGATCCTACAAACCCAAACGCGGGAAGGGCGGTGCTACGAGATCGATCCGCGCCTGCGGCCTTCGGGGAGCCAGGGGAG
Source organism: uncultured Spirochaetales bacterium (assembly GCA_964615045.1). GTDB lineage: Bacteria > Myxococcota_A > UBA9160 > UBA9160 > PR03 > JANQRO01. The sequence goes on along the minus strand of CAZTOE010000187.1, from coordinate 6,191 downwards.
CCTCGTCACCTCGCTGCCCGCCTTCGAGCGCTACCACGAGCGGGAGGCCCAGGCCTGGGAACGCCAGGCTCTCCTGCGCGCGCGGCCGGTGGCGGGCGCGCCGGCCCTCGCCGAGCGTTTCGAGGCAGCGCGCCTTGCCGCCCTGTCGCACGCGCCCGAGCCCGAGCTCGCGGCCGAGATCCATCACATCCGCCTGCGGATGGAGCGCGAACTGGCCGACGAGCGCGAACACCGGCGCGATTTCAAGCTGGGCCGCGGCGGCCTCCTCGACGTCGAAAACGCGGTCCAGTATCTGCAGCTGCGGCACGGTGCCGATCACCCCGAGCTCCTCCGGCCCGATCGGACCGAAAGCCACCTCCATCGGTTGGAGAGGCTGGGTCTCCTCGCCCCCGAGCGCGCGCGCGCGCTGGGCGAAGGCCTCGAGTTCCTGCAACGCCTGGGGAGCCGGCTGCGCGTCGTGGAGAATCGATCGATTTCCGACCTCGATGTCGAGCGCGGCGATCTCGACGGCCTGGCACGCCGTCTCGGCTATCGGCCCGGCGCGCGCGAGCGAGACGCCCGGCGCGCGCTCCTGCGCGATTACGACCGCCATACCGAGAACGTGCGCCACAGCTACCTCGAGGTGCTGGGTCTGGAACACGCCGCGCCGACGTGAGCCGGATCAAGCTCTGCGGCGTTCGAGGGCCTTGCGGCGCTGGGACGCCGCCCAGCTACAGATCGGACATGCCTCGAGATCGTGACCGCGGGCGGGGCAGTACTCGCGCCCGAAGTAGATGATCTGCAGATGGCGACGTCCCCATTCGGACTCCGGAAAGACGCGTTTCAGATCACGCTCGGTCTCCCCCACGTTGCGACCCCGGGAAAGCCCCCAACGACGAGCTAGACGGTGGATGTGGGTGTCCACCGGGAAAGCCGGCATCCCAAAGGCCTGGGTCATCACCACGCTTGCGGTTTTGTGTCCGACCCCGGGAAGCGCTTCGAGGGCCGCGAACTCAGAGGGAACCTCACCCCCGTGGTCGCGGACCAGGAGCCTCGAGAGATTGCGGATCGCCTTGGCCTTGGCGGGGGCCAGGCCGCACGGCCGAATGATCCGCTCGATCCGAGCCTCCGGGAGGCGCGCCATCGCGTCGGGAGTGTTCGCCACCGCAAAGAGCTTCGGCGCGACCTGATTCACGCGGACGTCGGTGCATTGCGCGGAGAGCACCACGGCCACGAGCAGCGTATAGGGATCGACGTGCGCGAGGGGGATGTCGGGTCGCGGGTACAAGCGGTCGAGAATTCGCCCGATGCGCTGCGCTTTGGCTGCGCGGGTTCGCGGCGCCGGTCGGAGGTCGAGGTGCGAGGCGGCCACGGGGCGTGAGTACCGAAGTCGCCCGGCGCCGTCTACGTTCGGCGCGGATGTGCTCCCAAGTTCGACGCGTTGACCCGAGCGAAGCGCTCTGCCGTACAGATTCGGTCCGGGCCTTTTGCCTCTCGATTCTCTCGAAGGGCCAGCTGGGGGCGAAACTGGTGCCGCCGCGCGCGGCAGACGGCGGGGAGCTCGACGATCGCGCCCCGGGCGCACCGCTCGCCATTCGGCGCCCCGCCCGGGCTCCCGAGCTGGCCTTGGCGGGTGGCTCCGAAAAACTCCCCGCGCCCGCCGCCCTGGGCGATCCGGAGGCTCGCGGCCTTTGTTTGGCGCGTTTCGCCCACCACGAGTTGATGGCCGTCGAACTCTTCGCCTGGGCACTCCTGCGGTGGCCGGGGCTCGACGCGTCCTGGAGGCGCGCGTTTCTGAAGGTGTTGGAGGATGAACAACACCACTGCCGCCTTTACCTCGAGCGACTACAGGCCCTCGATCGCCGGCTCGAGGAGTATCCCTGTTCGGATTATTTCTGGCGCCAGGCCGATGCGGTGGCCGCTTCCGACGCCGGGCCGCGCGCCTTTCTGTGTGCCCTCGGCCTCACCTTGGAGCAGGCCAACCTCGACTTCTCCTTGCGGTACCGGGACGCCTTCCGCGCGGCCGGTGACGTCGAGAGCGCGCGGGTCCTCGAGCGCGTCCACCGCGACGAGATCCGACACGTGGCGATGGCGCGGCGCGCACTCGAAGCGCTCGACCCCGACGAGCCCTCCGAGGTGGAGCGGTATCGGCATGCGGTTCCCTTCCCGCTTTCGGCCGCGCGCGCCAAGGGCCGGCCCTTTCGATCCGAGCCGCGGCGCCGCGCCGGGTTGGGCGAGCCCTTCATCGAGTTTGTGCGCCGGGCCCGCTCACGGCAAGAACTCGCTTCGGCACCGGCGATAGACCGGGACCGGGGTCCGCGCCCTTGAGCGACCGAGGCGCGCTGCTCATCCCCAATATCGCTGCAGAAGAGGGCGCCGTCTGGAACGCCACTCGCGGCGAGCGAACGGTGCAGGCGCTGGTCGAACTCTGGCGCGCGCTTTTTTCCGTCGAGGCGGAGCTCCTCGGCGCGCGCGTAGAAGCGTCGCCGGCGCCGTGGTGGAGTGACCCATCTGCGGGTGCCTTCGCCGAGCTCGACGACCGCGCCGCCTTCGCCTGGCTGAACACCCCCGAGGCGGCCCGGATCGCGCGCGAACACCGCCTGCCACTCGCTGGCGCCGCGCCGGAAGTGGTTGCCCAAGTTCACGACAAGGCATTCGCCCTCGAGGTCGCGCGCCGCGAGGGGCTGGCCCCGCGCGAATTTGATGAACTGCCGGCCGTCTACAGCCCGCGCGAACTGGCCGACGACCCCGGAGCGGTGTTGCAGGACCTCGAGACGCGCCTCGCAGCCTGGCCACCCCGACTCGCGAAACGCTTCACCCTGAAGCCACGCCTTGGAAGTAGCGGACGGGGGCGCACCGGCGGGAGCGCAGAGACACTCGATCACGCCGTCCTGCGCGGAGCCTTCGAGCGGCTGGCCGCCCGCGGCGGCGCGCTCCTCGAGCCCTGGGTGGAGCGCCGCAACGATCTCTCGGCCCAACTCTGGATAGGCGGGGATGGCACCCTGCGTCTGCTCGGAACCCTCGCGCTGCTGGTCAGCCCGGCGGGTGTCTATCGCGGCCACCGCGGCACCCTCGACAACAAAGGGCGCGTGACTTCGGGCCTCGAGGACGACGAAGCGCTGCGCGAAGCCGCCGCCGCGGTGAGCGCTGCGGCGCGCGCGCGCGGCTATCGGGGCCCGTGCGGTGTCGACGCGTTCAGCTACGTAGGAGTCGACGGAGGCCCGGCGTTTCGGCCCGTGGTGGAATTCAACGCGCGCTTCACCGTGGGAACCGTCGTACTTGGATTGCTGCGGCGCGCGCTGCCGCGCATCCGGCGCCTGCTGCCGGCGGACGCCGGCGAGCGCCGAAGCTTCTGGTTCAGCCTCGAGCCACCGCCCCATGGGTGGCCCACCATCGGCCAAGACAGCGAGGCCGACGGTCGCCAGCGCGATCTGGTCTTCCTGGCCTTGGGACCCGAGCGCGATGCCGGCGGACCCGGTGTTCTGATCGCGCGCAATCCGGAGCGGCTCGATGCCGCGCTCTCACCCCCTGCCACCTCGGCCGGCCCGGGGAACGGTCAATCGCCACCCGAAATGTGATACACCTTGGATGCGCACCAGGGGGCCATTCGAGACTCTCCACTCCGAGGAGGCCAGCATGAAATTCGGCGCGATGGTGGCGACCAAGATCGACGATTGGCAGCTCCTCCAGTACGCCGAAGCGCTCGGCTACGACCATGGCTGGGTGCCCGATTCCCAGATGATCTGGTCGGACTGCTACGCCACGCTCGCGCTCGCGGCCTGGCACACGTCCCGTATCAAACTGGGAACCGGCGTCTCGATCGCGCCCACCCGCGACCCGGCAGTGACCGCCCACTCGATCGCCTCGATCAATCGGCTCGCCCCGGGTCGCGTCTTTCTGGGTCTCGGTACCGGGCATACGGCGATGCGGGTCATGGGGCACGATCCGATGCCGGCGCCCGCGTTCCGGCGTTACCTGGAGGTGGTGCGCGGACTCCTGCACGGGGAGGAAGTCGAACACACCTACGGCGGGGAGACGCGTTCGATTCGCTTCCTGCACCTCGAACACGGTTTCATCGACATCGAGCACGAGATCCCGATCTGGGTGGCTGCCAACGGCCCGATGGCGCTGCGGGCCACCGGCGCGCTCGGTGACGGGCGCATCTCGGCGGGAGACGAGCCGCCGGAGCTTCTCGAACACAGCATGAAGCTGATGCAGCAGGGGGCCGCAAAAGCGGAACGCCCGTGGCCGGCGGACTTTCACACCGCTTGCCTGACCTACGGCTGCGTGTTGGAGCCGGGCGAGAAGATCTCGTCGGACCGCGTGATCGACGAAGTGGGATCGATGGTGACCGCGCTCCTGCACTTCTGGTACGAGAACTACAGGCGCTTTGGCGACGACTCGTTCGTCCCCAAAGCATGCGCCGAAGAGTGGCAACGCTATCAGCACCTCGTGAAAGAAATGGAGACGCCGGAGGAAAAGCGCTTCCAACAGATCCACGAGGGACACTGCACCTTCATGGTTCCCGAGGAACGCGTTTGCGTCACGGAGAACCTGATCCGCGCGTCGGGTGGACTGGTCGGCACACCCGATGACATCATCGACATGATCCGGGAGCGCGAGCGCCGGGGTCTACGCGAGATCACCTTGCTTCCGCCGCGCGCCGCGGCGCGCAAAGTCTTCAAGGATTTTGCCGAGAAGGTGATCGCCCGCTACTAGCGTCCGCGCGTCGCGGGCAGAAAGGGAATCCGCTATGGCCTCGATTCTGGACGGCATCCGCGTGGTGGAGGTGGCGACCTTTGTCGCCGGTCCGGCGGCGGGAACGGTGATGGCGGATTTCGGCGCCGACGTGATTCACGTGGAGCCGCCCGACATCGGCGATCCCTACCGCTACCTCTACACGCTCCGGCCGCTACCCACGAGCGAATACAACTATCCGTGGCTCCTGGACAGCCGCAACAAGCGCTCGCTCGCCCTCGACCTCAAGAGCGAGGTCGGCCGCGAGGCGCTCTACAAGCTGGTGCGCGAAGCGGACGTTTTCCTCACCAACTACCACCCTTCGGTGCTCGAAGCGCTGCACATCCGCTACGAGGACCTGAAGCCCTTGAACGGGAAGATGATCTACGCCCACGTCACCGGATACGGCCCCGTGGGTGATGAGGCCGAAAAGCCCGGCTACGACGCCACCGCCTGGTGGGCGCGCTCGGGAATGATGGACGTGATCCGGCCCAAGGGCGGCGCAGTGGCCATGTCTTCGCCGGGCATGGGCGACCACCCGACTTCTGTGACGCTCTTCGGCGCGATCATGATGGCGCTCTACCACCGGGAGCGGACCGGTGAAGGTACGGAGGTCTCCACCTCGCTGATGGCGAACGGGGCCTGGGCGAACAGCATCCTGACGCAGGCCGCGCTCTGCGGAGCGCGTTCGTTCCAGCCTTTCACCCACGCCGAGTCGCCCAATCCCTTGGTCTCCGTGTACGAGACCAAGGACCGAAGAAACTTCTTCCTGGTGATGGTGAAGGAGGCCTTTGAGTGGGATCTCTTCTGCAAGGCGATCAATCGCCCTGACCTCCACGAGGATCCGCGCTTCAAGGAAGTGGAGAAGCGGCGGGAGAACGCCCGCGAACTGGTCGCCATCCTCGACGGAGTGTTCGCCGAGAAGACACTGGCGGAGTGGAGTGAGATCCTCGACCGCCACCGCGTGACCTTCGGCCTGGTACAACGCACCGACGAGCTTCCCGACGACCCGCAAATGCGAGCCAACGGGGTCTTTCGGGAGATCGAGGGCGCGGGCGGCTTGCAGACCGTCGACAGCCCGATCCAGATGGAGGGCGCAGACAAGCTCGCACCCCACCGCGCGCCCGAGATCGGCCAGCACACCACAGAGGTGCTCCAAGGCGTCGGCTACACGGAGGCGCAAATTCGGGAGATGGTCGAGGCCGGCGTGGCGCGGGTGGCCAAGGAGTAGTGGGTCGCGACCGAGGGTCGGGACCAGTTTGAAGCGCTTCGCCAGCGCACCCTCGAAGCCCTCGACGCAGCGCGGCGGGGTGAGGACGCCGGGGCCTCCGCGAGCCTCTTCAAACTCCAGACCGCGGAGTTCGAACAGAAGTTGATGCGCCTGGCCGTCGATAGCCAGGGGCCCTTCGGGCAGCTCTGGCGCCAGAGCCCGCGCGTCGTAGACCAACGGCGCGAGTTCTGGTCGCGCGCCGGAA
>CAZTOE010000186.1:6797-9255 GCA_964615045.1 uncultured Spirochaetales bacterium | reverse complement strand
TCGCAACCGCCGAATTCGGCGCTCAGTCCGAGCGCGGCGGCCGCGGGCGGGCCGGGTACCTCCATCATCGACGTCCAGCGAGCTTAGCTTCAGTGTTTTTGGGGGCTTCGGAGGCGTTTTGCACCCCGCTGAGGGGCCGCGCGAAAACGGCGGGAAAGACCTACAGATCGCCACGACACCGTGCGGCGAGATCGGCGGGTGAGGCCGGAAGTGCCTGCCTCGTCGTGGGCCGCAGCGGCCCGATCGCGCCAGTCGACGGTGAGGATTGATAGCGCCCGCGCGTCAGCGGCCGCGGTAATGTGGTGTCCGTTTCTCCAAGAACGCCCGAATGCCCTCGCTCACGTCGTCGCTTCGCGCCATGTCCGCGATCTCGCGCGCCTCGCGTTCCATCTGCGTCTCGAGGGTCTCCGCCGCGCTCTGCAGGAGGAGTCGCTTGCTCGCGCCGTAGGCCCGCGTCGCGCCTTGCGCCAGGCCGCGGGCCAACTCGTCGGCGGCTTTCATCAGCTCGGGCGCGGGCACCACCCGCGTCACGAGGTTCCACGCGAGCGCCTCTTCAGCGTTGAGGGTACGGTTGGTCAGGATGAGATCCTGGGCGCGCCGCCAACCCACGAGGCGGGGCAAGAAATAGGTGGTACTGGTGTCCGGCGACAGGCCGGATTTCGTGTAGGCGCTGGCGAAGCGCGCCGTTTCGGCAGCGATCGCGAGGTCCGAGGCGCACACGAGTCCCAGACCGCCACCAGCGGCCACGCCGTTCACCGCGGCGATGAGGGGCGCGTCCATCCTCGCGAATCTCGACACCGCTGCGTGTAGGCTCGCCGTCATCCGCTTGGTGAGGGAAGCCAGCTCGTCGCCCGCGGCGACAAAGCTTCGGATGTCGCCACCCACGCTGAAGGCCGAGCCGGCGCCGGTGATCACCACGGCCCGGATCGCGGGGTCTTCGTCGCAGCGAATCGCCGCCGCCATGAGTTCGTCGCAGGTGACCAGATCGATCGCGTTGTGAGCGTCCGGGCGCTCGAGGGTGATGCGGGCCACGCCGCCCTCGAGCTCAAAGCGCAGGTTTTCGTACTCCAAGAGAGCTCCGATCAAGGGAGGAAATCGGCGGCAGCACCAAAGCGGCCGCCGTGAACGAACTCGGCAAGCGACTTGCGCTCGCGGGGCGCGCGGTCGCGCTCGCGCAATTTCTCCGCGAGCTCCGCCGGCAGCCCCGGATAGCCGATTGCCACCGCGGTGAGCGGATCCCAACCCTCGGGAATCGCCAAACGCTCCCGGGCGACTTCCTTTTCGATGCCGATCATCGCGTGGACGCGCAGACCGTGGGCCGTCGCTTCGAACATTAGGCTCGCGGTGGCGAGGCCCAGGTCGTGTTCGGCGGCCGGATTCGGCTTGTCGTTGCGCTCGAAACGCTGGCGCACCCCGCAGATCGCGAGCGCCGGAGCAAAGCGCGCCCAGCTCTGGTTGAACTCGATGAGGCACCCGAGCACGCGCCCAAAGGCTTCGCCCTCCTCGCGCCGCGCCACCACGAAGAACCAGGGCTGCTCGTTGAAGGAGGAGGCCGACCAGCGCGCGGCCTCAAAGAGCGTGTGGAGCGTCGACCCGGGCACGCCGCGATCGGCGAAGCCATAGGGACTCCAGCGGGCCGCGAGCACTTCGTGGATGGGCCGCGCCGCGCGGGCGCGTTTGATCTCGAGGGTCGCGATTTCATCCATCCCGATCAGCCCGCCGCCACACGAGTGGTGCGCAAGTCGTCGCGGAGTGCCCGTGTGGCGACCGGATCGACGGTCAGGTTCTCCGCTTCGGCGCTCCCCGTGAGCACCACGCCGTAGATCGCGCGGGCGCGCTCCTCGGTCTCCCAGCGTTCCAGAACGTCGCGCCGCACGCGTTCGGGATCGCGGTCTAGCGGATCCCCATAGCCCCCGCCGCCGGCGTCGACGCCGCGCACGGATTCGCCGGGCGCTAGCACCATCTCGACCACGCCGGGCTGCTTGGTCTCGCGGCCCGCGGCGTCGATCTTGTAGGTCGCAGCGGGCGGACCCGCGCGCCCTCCGTGCACCCCCTGCGCCGGATTGATCTGACCGTCGCAGGAGATCACCACCGTCATCGGGTCGCGCCGTGGTCCGTACACCACCTCCGCCCCGGGAGCACCGCGGAAGCGGCCGGCACCGCCGCCGCCCGGCACCAGGCGTAGCGACCGAAACAGGATCGGATACTTCGATTCGTCGACCTCGATGCTGCCCCGATACATCAAGCCGGCGGCCACCGGCAGGCCATAGTTCACCCATCCGTCGGTGTGGGACGACGCCGGCCCGCCGTTCACGATGACCCATTCCTGGTTGATGAAGGCCCCGCCTTCGCTCCGCCAGTCCTTCCCGGAGATGACCGCCGCTCCGGCGCCCATCCCGACCGCGCCCTCAGCGAGGCCGTGCCCGTCGGCGAGCTGCGCAAAGGCCGCCGGGGTGAT
>CAZTOE010000186.1:0-6787 GCA_964615045.1 uncultured Spirochaetales bacterium | reverse complement strand
TTGACGATGCGGTCGCCGATGTTCGTCGTCGCCATCGAACAGCTGTGCGGGAAACGCGGCTCGCCGGCGACGCAATTCTCGCGGAGCTTGACCTCGACGCGCTTGAAACTGCCCGCGTTGTGGGGAACGTCGGCATCGAGACAGTTGAAGACGCCGCACATCGCGTTGCTCGTGGCGCAGGCGACGGACTCGTTCAAACCGAAGTCCAGACAGTCGGAATTGTGGGTGAGGTCGACCTCGATGCGGCCGGCTTCGGCGTCGACCTCGACATCGACGCGAAGCTCCAGCCCGTCGGGCAGCACGGGCGGAAACGGATCGTAGTGCCCCACGTTGCTCAACCGACCGCTCGGAAGCTTCATGATCGCTTCGGCCATGCGGCGCTCCGAATAGGCGAACCACTCCTCGATGAAGAGCTTGATGGTGTCGACGCCGTAGCGCCGCACCAGCTCGACGAGCCGCCGCTCGCCGATGCGCGCCGAGCCGATCTCCGCCAGGTAGTCACCGTACCACTGATCCGGAACCCGAATGCGCCGCCGACACATCCGGATGATGTCGCCGATATCGCGGTAGTCGCGCTGCACGCGGACGCAGGGGAAGATCAGTGACCCCTCCTCGTACACGTCCTTTGCGTAGGCGTGGTAGGTGCTCGGGATACTGTTCCCGCAGTCGGCCTGATGGGCCTTGGCGCAGGTGGTGAACAGGTGTTCCCCGTCGACGAAGACGGGCACCAGGATCATGTGGTCGGCAGGATGCGTGTTGCCGAGGTAGGGATCGTTGTGCAGAAAGGCGTCCCCCGGCGCGAGATCGGCGTGCAGGTCGCACATCGCCCGGCTCTGCAGGCTGCTCCCGAAGATGTGCACCGGGAGTCCTTCGCCCGGCACCAACAGCCGATTGTCCCCGGTCACGATCGAGCACGAAAAGTCGCGCACCACCGCCAGCACCGCCGAGCGCGCGGTGCGCAGCAGGGTGTTGGTCATCTCGCGCGCGATCGCGTCGAAGCGATTCGACAGCACGGCCATGAGGATGGGATCCATCTCGCGCTCCTTCGGGGGACCTGCCGCTGCGGTGGCCATGACGTCTTCCTCAAGCCTCGATCGGGGGTGTCAGGAGATAGCGGCCTCCGGCGCTGATGCGCGCCGTGGTGCCGGGGTAGATGACCAGCGTCGAAGTGGGCTCCTCGATGATCGCGGGCCCTTCGATGATGCCGCCCGGCGAGAGCTGATCACCCAGGTAGATGGGGGTTTCGACGCGCTCGATGCCTTCGCCGAAGTAGGCCATCCGCCGGCGCGCGGCTCGAACCCTCTTCTCGGCCAACGGGCGCGCCGGCTCGAGGGTCGCCGCCCGGACGCGGCCCGTGAGGCGGCCGCGCCAGTTGAGAAACTCGACCGGTTGTTCGGGATCGCGCACCGCAAAGACCCGTTCGTGCACTTGGTGGAAGCCATCGACGAGGGCGGCGACATCACCGGGGTCACCGAAGTGGCTGCTGGGCACCTGGATCTCGAGCTCCCAGACCTGGAAACGATAGCGCGCTTCGACGAAGTACTGGACATCGATCTGCTCCACACCGCGGGTGCGCAGCCGATGCGCGAAGCTCTCGAGCCGAGCACCAATATCCTTCAGCACCGCGTTTACGCCATCAAAATCGAAATCGGCCGACGTGGTGAGCTTGCTCGCGCCAGCCTCGGTGACGATATCGGAGAACTGCATCCCCGAGGCGCTGAGGGCTCCGGCAGTGCGTGGCATCAGGACGTGGCGACAACCCAGTTCACCCGCGATCGGTGCGATGTTGAGGCCACCGGCTCCGCCGCCTCCCACCAACACGGCCTCGCTCGGGTCGACACCCTCGTTGATGGTGATCTCCTTGATCGCTTGAATCATGTTCTCGTTGGCAACCGCCATGACGGCGAAGGCAGCCCGGTGCAGCGGTTGGCGCAGCGCTTCCGCGAGGTCTCCGATGACGCGCTCGGCGGCGACCTCGTCGAGGTGCATGCGTCCACCGAGAAAGTGCTCGGGGTCGATGTAGCCCAGCACCACCGCTGCGTCGGTGACGGTGGGCTCGCCGCCACCGCGCCCGTAGCAAGCGGGCCCCGGATCGGCGCCGGCCGACTGGGGTCCGACGCGCAGCAAGCCACCCGGATCGACCCACGCGATCGAGCCGCCGCCAGCCCCGATGCTGTGCACGGCGACCGATGCCATTCCCAAGTTGTCGCCGGTCCACTGGGGGCCGAGCCAGGTCTCGCGCGTGAACTCGATCTCTCCGTCGCGGATGAGGCTGACGTCGAAGGTTGTCCCGCCGGCGTCGCAAACGATTACGTCATTGCGGAGACCCTCGGAGGCGACGTACGCCTGGCCGGCCACCGGTGCCATGGCGGGGCCGGACTTCACCAGGTAGATCGGTCGTTGCACCACGTCCGCGAGGTGCATCACACCGCCAAAGGAAGTGCTCACCAGAATATCGCCCGCGTACCCCGCCCCGCGTAGATCCGCCTCGAGCGTCGTCAGGTACTCCTGCATCAACGGTTTGAGCGAGGCGTCGATCGCCGCCGCCGACGCGCGGCGATACTCGCGCATGATCGGATTGAGCTGATGCGAGAGCGTGTACGGGACGCCCGGCAGGAGCTCTCCAATGAGCTCCCCCAGGCGCAGCTCGTGGGCCGGGTTCGCGATCGACCAGAGCAGACAAACGGCGATCGCCTCGATCCCCCGGGCGGGAAGATCCGCCAGCAGCTCGCGTACCGCCGCTTCGTCGAGCGGATGCTCCACGCCCCCCTCGGCGTCGATGCGCTCGGGGATCTCGAAGGTGAGGCGCCGCGGGATGTAGGGATCGGGGAATTCGACGTCCAGCCGGTGGGGCTCGAACTTTCCGCCTTCCTTGAGGACCAGGATGTCGGGAAAGCCCGCGGTGGTGAGAAAAGCCGTGCGGGCCACTTTTCGCTCGACGATGCCGTTGGTCGCGCGGGTGGTGCCATAGAGAAAGACCGAGGCCTCGGCCAGCAGGTGAGGAACGTCGCAGCCGAGTTGCTCGGCGGCATTCGCGAGTCCGTCCCGGATACTTCCGAAGGCGCGCCGCGGGTCGGCGAGCGCCTTGCCCACGGTGAAGCCACCCCGGCCGTCCGTCACGACCACATCCGTGAAGGTGCCGCCCGTGTCGACGGAGATGCGATAGGACATGGATCCTCCCCGGGGAGCAGCGCGCTGGCCCGTGTGACAGAATTCTACACGGAGCGCATGCGAGAACCGAGACCGATCCCCATGGGGCAGGCGCGCTCGCTTCGCTAGCCTGCGGCCGCTTTCATGCGGCTACTTCTCACCTTCGCTCGCACCTACCCGCTGCAGTCCGCGGTGGTGCTGATCTGCCTGCTGCTCGGCGGGATCGCGGAGGCGATCGGCCTCTCCACGTTGCTTCCCATCCTCTCGATCGCGACGGCAGGCCAGCGCCCGCAAGAAACCGAGAGCGAGTTCGCGCGGGTGGTCACGCGCGCCCTGGAAGGGATGGGGCTCAATCCGAACTTCGAGACACTCCTCGTCGTGCTTCTGGTCGCCGTGTACGCACAGGGTGCGCTCTGGCTGCTCGCCAACCGGCAGGTGGGATACACGGTGGCCCACGTCGCTACCGACCACCGGCTCTCACTCCTGCGTTCGCTTTCGAGGGCGCGGTGGAGCTACTACACGCAGCTCCCGGTGGGCGTTGCGGCCAATGCGATGGCGAGCGAAGCGGAACGCGGCGCCCGCGCCTACCTCTACGGAGCGACCTTTGTCTCGCTTTGCATGGAAGCGCTGATGTACAGCGCCCTCGCGCTGGCCGTCTCCTGGCGCTTTACGTTGGGTGCATCCGCGGCGGGCTGGGTGATCGTGTACGCGGTACGGGCCCTCATCCGCAGAACGCGCAAAGCGGGGCTCAAGCAAACCCGGGTGCTTCGCTCCCTGCTGGGCCGGCTGACGGACAGCTTGCAGGCGATCAAACCGCTGAAGGCGATGGGACTCGAGTCGCGGATCGGCCCCGTGCTCGAGGACGATACCGAGCGCCTCAACCGGGCGCTGCGGCGCCAGGTCTTTGCGAAGGAAGCCCTGCGCGCGGTCCAACCGCCACTATTGGTCACCTTCGCAATCCCCGGGCTCTATCTCGCGGTGACCTTCTGGAGCTTCCCCCTCGCCGAGCTGCTGGTGCTGCTCTTCTTCTTCGATCGCACCCTCGCGCGCCTCTCCAAAGCTCAGCGCCAATACCAGCACATGGTCACCGAAGAGAGCGCCTACTGGGCACTTCGCGAACTCATCGAGAGTGCCGACCGCGCCCGCGAGGAGAATCCGGGCGCGCGCCAGCCCACCCTGCGCGACGCGGTGGCACTTCGGGATATCGATCTCCGTTACGGAGACCACATCGTGTTGAGAAACGCCTCGCTCGAGGTTCCCGCCGGTCAGATCACGGCCCTGCTCGGGCCGTCCGGCGCAGGCAAAACCACGATTGCCGACCTCGCCAGCGGGCTACTGCAGCCTGAAGGTGGCGAGGTCTTGATCGACGGCGTGCCACTCGCGGAGATCGACCTGGCCCGATGGCGCGCCATGATCGGCTACGTGCCCCAGGAAATGTTTCTCCTGAACGACTCCGTGCGTGCCAATGTCACCCTGGGCGATGACGCTTTCGACGACGCCGCGGTCGAATCCGCCCTGCGGCGCGCAGGCGCCTGGGACTTTGTCGCCGCGCTTCCGCAGGGCGTCGACACGCCGGTGGGCGAACGCGGCTCACTCCTCTCGGGGGGACAACGCCAGCGGATCTCGATCGCCCGCGCCCTGGTCCGCAATCCGCAGCTCCTGATTCTCGACGAAGCGACCACGGGGCTGGACGCCGAGACCGAAGCGGCGGTGTGGCGGGCGATCGGCAAGCTGCGCGGTGAGACCACGGTGCTGGCGATCTCGCACCAGCCGGCGGCGCGGACGGTGGCCGACCGCGTCTATCGCATCGACGCGCACTCGCTTCATCGCGAGGACGAGCGCGAGGGCGATGCCCCGACACCTGCCGGCGTCTCACAGAGCCCCCGCAGATAGTCCATCGTCGCCTCGCGCAAGGCGGGAAGCGATTTGTACCGCGCAAGCTCGGGCGCCATGGTGTCGAGGGCGCCGAGCAGATCGCGCGCGGCCTCGGGACGGCCCCGCAGATCGCGGAGGGGATTGCGATAGACGCGGATGGTGAACAAGATGGTGTCGGTCTCCGGAAACCTGCGCAGCGTCTGTCGCTCCACCCGCAGCCAGACGCGCTCACCGGCATTGCGCGCCGTGATGCCACTTCCACTGCAGCGACGACTGGGCGGGAGGAAAAGCTCCGGGGAATCGACCAACGACCAGTTGGTGCGCCACACGATCCGCCCGGGTCGGAGCCGATCGAAGAAGCGATCCGTCGAAACCGAGAGTTGGTCGTTGTAGCCGGGCACGGGCGCGTGGAGCTCCACGAGCGAACAGCCGAGTTTGGGCGCCAGATCCCATCGGGTGGGGAAGCACACGCACCCTGCGCTCAGATGCCAACGCTCCCCGCGCCGCTCCATGACACACAGGTCTTCCTGCACCAGGCGCGCCGCGACCTCGAGCGGCGCCAGCGTCGGATCCTTCAGAGCGATCGTCGCTCCGGTCGGCCGGTGGTGGAGATGCTCGCCGCGGCGTTCGCAGAGCGCGCCGTGGTACATCTCCAGGTTGGCCACCAGAGCGCGGAGAATCTCGGCCTGGGCGGGCCGTGACTCGGGGAGCTCGACGAAGACCTGCGGGTGGCGGTCGGCCAGCAGACGCCGTTTTTCCCGCAGATCGGCGGCGATCTCCGCATCGGGCTCCAGCCAATCCGCTTCATCGTGGAGCACTGCGAGCCGCATCGCGAGTCGGTGCGGAACGCGAAAACCGGTGTAGGGGGGCCCGGTCAGCGTCGCATCCATTGGGACTTCGCGCCCCGCATCGGCACCGGCGGCGTCCGCAGCGGAGGCGTTGGCGCGGCGTGAGTCAGCATGGCTCGACGATTCACGGCTCCCTTTTCTACCGTCCCCAGCTTAACCGGGGCTGGCATATACTCACGCCACCCGGAGCGCGGTCGGCGCCGCCGAGAGCGAGACGCCGCCGAGCTCGACCCCGCCGAGGAGCGCGTATGCCGACGTCTATCGAGCAGATCGATCAGCGGAGCGTCTTTCACCCCTTTACCTCGATCGCCGAGCATGCCGAAATCGGCCCCCTGGTGATCGTCGAAGGCGAAGGTGTCCGGCTCCGCGACAATCACGGCAACGAATACATCGACGCCCTCGCAGGGCTCTGGTGCGTCGACATCGGGTATGGGCGCCGCGAAGTGGCCGACGCGATCGCCCGGCAGGCCCACAAGCTTCCCTACTACCATTCGTTCTTCTCGATGTCGAACGAGCCCTCGATCGCCCTCGCGGAGCGCCTGCAGCGGCTCGCGCCGTGGCCGGTAGCGCGGGTCTTTTTCGGGCTCTCGGGGTCCGACGCCAACGACACCCAGATCAAGCTCGCGTGGCTCTACCAGGCACTGCGCGGCAAACCCGAGAAACGCAAGATCCTGTCGCGCCAGCGCGCTTATCACGGCATCACGATCGCCGCGACCAGTGCCACCGGCTTGCCGGTCACCCACGCGCGATATGGCCTCCCGCTCCCCGAGTTCCGCCACCTGCGCGCTCCCTACCCGTATCGCGAGGCGGAGCCGGGACAGTCGGACGACGCCTTCGTCGGCCAGCTCGCCGAGGAGCTGGCCGCGTTGATCGAAGCGGAAGGTGCCCATACTATCGCCGCCTTCATCGCCGAG
>CAZTOE010000185.1:0-9363 GCA_964615045.1 uncultured Spirochaetales bacterium | reverse complement strand
CGCGGCAATCTGTCGCTGCGCCGCACGCTCGTCCGACCGCGGCGACCGTAGTGGCCCCGGCGCGCACTGCGCCTTGGATATCACGATGGCTGAGGCCGAGGCAGTGGCAGACGATCACAGCGTCACTCCCCGATTGGTGACGCTGAGGATCGCTCATTTGAAAACGAATTTCAAATTCATTTTTAGATCTTAGACCCGGTCTTGGGGACTCGGCCGTAGGCTCGAGATGCAAGCTGGCCGCGGTGACGGGCCTAGACGCGCAGCGGCTCCGCTGCGCGGTCGCTCAGACCTTCGACGTCGTGGGACATGATCACCAGATCGTGGCAGCGCCCGGTGCGGTCTTCGGCGTAGTCGGCGAGCAGCGCCTCGGGGACGAAGCCGAGATGCCGGAAGGCGGCCTGGGCCCCCGGTTGATCCGTCGTCATGGTCGCCATCAGCTTCTTCAACCCCAGCGCGCGCGCCACGTCGAAGATCTGGGCGGTCAGGTTGCGCCCCAGGCCCTGCCCCCGGTAGGGGGGCCCCACGTTCACACGGATCTCCCCGACCCGCCGCGTCCACGGGGCCGGGTCGCGGTGAACGCTCGCGTAGCCCGCCAGCTGATCCCCTTCGTAGGCCACGATCGACGTCGAGTGACCCGTCTCCAGATTGTGGATCCAGCCGTCGACGACGGCCGGCTCGGTGAGGTCCACACGCAGGAAGAGAAGATCGCGCTCGGGAAGCTCGCGCGCGAAGGCGAGCACGGCGTCGCGATCGCCGGGGCCCATCAGGCGAAGCTCGACCTCGCCGCCATTCGTCAACGCGATCCGCTTCGGAAAGCGGCCGGCGACCTCCTCCGTCGTCATCGTTTCTCTCCGAGTCCGGCGTCCGCCGCGGCGGCGGCGCGACGCGCCTCTTGCAGCAGTTCGTAGAAGGCTTCGTCCACGCCGGAGCGCATGAGTTCCACATCCGGCATGAGCCGCGGCTCGCTCATGAAGTGGAAGAAGAGCTCCTGGTTGTAGCTGTTCACCGCCACGCCGTAGCCCAGGGTGCCGCCCAGCATCAGCGCCAACACGGTGTAGAGCACCTTGTGACCCGCGATGAACTGCGGCACCTGCACCCCGGGCACGTTCGTGCACGTGAAGTTGAAGCCGAAGTACGGGAGCCGCGGCCCGATGCGCGGCGGGATGGGCGGCGGCGCGAGCGCCGCCCAGGCGGTGGGGTCGAAGGGCGTCCCGACCAGCAGCGTGGGCGCCATCGCCACCGGCGGAATGGGCGGCATCGACTCCATCATGAGCTCGAGGGCCTGGGCATCCCGGTCGGCCTTGATGCGCTCGGTCTCCTCGCGGACGGCGCTCAGGCGCTCGACCACATCCATCGGCCACGCGGGCAGCACCGGAAAGATCCCCGACACGCGGTTTCCCAGTTCGCCCTGCTCGTCCTCGCGCCGCACACTCACCGGGCACATGATGCGAAGGTGCTGGTTCTCGGTGATCTCGTCGTGCGCGCTCAGATAGCGCGCCGCCGCTTCCGTCACGACGGTCAGCACGACATCGTTGATGGTGCCGCCGAAGGTGCGCCGGATCTCGCGAAACTCGGCGAAGGGGTGCCGCGTCCAGGCCAGCTTGCGCCTGGGCCCGACGAGCCCGGCGTTCCAGGGGGCCTGAATCACCGGCGTCGTGAGGAAACGCGCGGCGACCCCGGCGCCCTTCTGCAAGAGCTGGCCGCGGTCACCGGTCGCGCCGAAGGCGCGCAGCGGCTGGGCTTCGCGCAGATCCTGAAGGCTTTCGGCCAGCGCTTCGCTCATCAGCTCGAAGCCGCTCGGCATCGGCTCGGGGCTCCACGGGCGCTCGGGCGGCGCCGGGTGCGGCGTGTCCGGCGCGAGATCGAGCAGCACCATCGACAGATCCACGCCCGACACCCCGTCGATCATGGCGTGATGATTCTGGTGCAAGAGTACGGTGTGGCCGGCCACGCCCTCGATCACATGCATCGCCCAGAGCGGGCGACTTCGATCCATCAGCGGCTCGTTGAGCTCCAGCGCGAACGCGATCCCCTCCTCCACGCTGGTTCCCTCCGGCACTTCGTGCCGGACCACGTGGTTCTCGAGCTTGAACTGGGGATCGTCCACCCACTTGGCGCGGGCCATATTGAACGGCACGAGGGCGAGGCGTTGCCGGTAGCGCGGCACGAGGTGCAGGCGGGATTCGATGTGCTGGTAGATCTTTTCGAAGGGGGCCTCGTCCTCGAGAACCATCACCCCCGCCCCGTGCATCGGGCCGCTGGCGGTCTCTGCGTAGAGGAAGGTGGTGTCTTGGGGGGTCAGTCGCATCGTTACGCCGCAGGCCGCCGCCGTGAGGGGAATTCCGAGCCTACGCCAACGCCCGGCCGCGCGTCAATCTGACACCCCGCCCGACGCTCCAGGGCACCCGCCCGCCACGCGGGCGAGAGAGCGACGTCAGCGCCGTCGCAGTCAGCGGACCCGAGAGCTCAAGGTGCGCCGTGCCCGGTCCGCTACGAGGAGTTAGCGTCGCGCACACGAGGAGTGGCGAGATGACGTCGCGCAAGAGGGCGGTCCGAAGAAAGACGGTGGCGAAGAAGAAGACCACCAAGGGGACGGGAACGCGCACGGCGAAAGCACGCAAGCAACCCAACCGGTCCTCTGGCGCGATTCCGACCGTTTCGGGCTATCAGCTCAACGACGACGAAATCGAGCAACTGCTTCAGAGCGGCGAGAACCGCGGCATGCTCGAGGCGTACTTCGGCGAGGCCGAGTACGCCGAGCTCACCGAATTGGCGCGGCAGGCGTCAGCGCGAACGGTACGCGGCGGCGCCAAGGTGTTGATTCTCCCCGGTATCATGGGCTCGAAGCTCGGCACCAGGCGCAAGCTCGTCGGCCACGACACGCTGTGGATCGATCCCATCGACATCGCCCGGGGCCGTCTCACCGATCTCGCGCTGCCGGACCGCAAGCGCATCCTGGCGCTCGGCGTGATGCTGTTCGCCTATTTGAAGCTCAAGCTGCGGCTGCGCATCGCCGGCTTCGACGCCGAGTTCCATCCCTTTGACTGGCGCCAGAGCCTCGACTCGCTCGGCAAGCAGCTGCTGGAGCGCGTCAAGAAGGAGGGCGACGGGACGCACGTCGTGGCCCACAGCATGGGCGGCCTGGTGGCGCGGGCCGCCCTCGCCGCCGAAGGCAACCACCGACACATCGGCCGCTTCGTCATGCTCGGCACGCCGAATCACGGCTCGTTCGTGCCCGTTCAGGCGCTGCGCGCCACGCACCCCACCGTGGCAACCCTGGCCGTCCTGGACCTGCGAAACGACGCCGAAGATCTCGCGCGCAAGATCTTCCGAACCCTGCCCGGTCTGACCCAGATGCTGCCGTTCCCGAGCGCTTGGAACGGGCTCGACCTCTACGATCCGGCGACCTGGCCGACGGACGCTCCGGCCCCGACCGCGCGCCTGCTCCAGCAGGCGCGTGTGGTGCAGGACGGCCTGGCGATGCCCGACGATCGCTTTTTTCTCGTCGCCGGCGTCAACCAGAAGACGACGGTGGGGCTTCGCCGGGACGACGGCGCTTTCGTGTACGAAGAGAGTCGCGAAGGCGACGGCACCGTGCCGCTGGCCTTCGCGGAGCTTCCGGGGACCCAGACCTATTACATCGAGGAATCCCACGGCAGCCTGCCCAACAACGGCGCGGTGGCCTCGGCGGTGATCGATCTCCTCACGAGTGGCACCACCGGCCAGCTTCCCGACCGCTGGGTGCGGGCCCGCGCCGCGGCGCGCCGCGACGTCACCGAGGAGGAGCTGCGCAAGCCATCCATCGACCTGGCGCCCGAGGCGTACGGCCCCCGTGAGCGCCGCATGCTGCTGGCGCCCTTCGTCTCGCCCGAGGCGCGCGACGGAGCCTCGTCGACCGCCGGCTTCGCGCCGCCCCCGGCCAGCGACCTGCCCGGCCCGGGCTACCAGCACACCTTCGAAAACATCGTGGTGGGGCGGCGGCGCCAGCACGCGCTCGACCTGCGCTTGGCGCGCGGCAGCATCACCGAGGTGGACGCCCGCGCGGTCGCACTCGGGCTCTTTCGAGATGTCGACCCCGCGGGCGCCGCCGGTGCCATCGATGAACTGCTCGGCGGCGCGGTGAGGGAGTTCACCACCCGCCGGATGTTCTCCGGCGAAGTGGGCGACATCTTCATCATGCCCACTGGACGCGGCGACGTGCGCGCGGAGTCCGTGCTCTTTGCGGGGCTGGGAGCCTTCGACGCCTTCGGTCCGGAGGTGCAGGAGTTCGTCACCGAGAACGTCATCCGCACTTTCGTGCGCACCCACGTCGAGGATTTCGCGACGGTACTGATGGGAGCCGCTTCGGGCCAGACCGTGCGCGTGGCGCTCTTCCACCAGCTGCGCGGCTACATCCGGGGGCTCCTCGACGCCGACGACGACCACCGCCTGCGCCGGCTCACCATCGTGGAGAACGACCCCGACACCTACGCCGAGATCAAGCGCGAGCTCTTCCGGCTGACCAGCACGGATCTGTTCGAGGGCGTGCGCGTGACGCTCGACGAAGTCACGCTGCGCGAGGCGCGGGTGCCCGCACCGGTGCGCCGCCCGGTGGCGTCCTCGAGCCACCGGCTGGCGTACCTGATCGTGGGCCAGACCGAGAACGAGCAGGTGGAGGCGCGTGGCGGCCGCGTGCGTGAGCGCGCCCGCACGCGCACCACGCTGCGGGCGGCGCTGCTCACCGCGCAGTCGAAGGCCGCCATCCTGTCGGGTGTGCGCGAGGTGGCGCTGCGCGACATCGGCGCGCTCCAGAAAGAGATCGAGAAGCCGCTCGACAATCAAGGCCTGGCGCGGCTGGGTCGCGAACTCGCCGCCCTCGTGCTCGAGGACGACGTGGCCCGCGGTCTGGCCAGCATGAAGGAGCATCACCTGGTCGTGATTCACGACGAGGGACAGGCGTCGCGGCTGCCGTGGGAGATCCTTCGCATCGGAAACTGGGCGCCGGCGGCCGAGCAGGGCCTCTCGCGGCGCTACTCCGCCGATGATCTCTCGGTCGCCAAGTGGCTCGAGGAACGGCGCACGGGCGACGTCCTCGAGATGCTCCTGGTGGTGAACCCCACGCTGGATCTCGACGGGGCCGACGACGAGGCCGATCGCATCAAGGCGCTCTTCCCGAGCCACTCCGCTTTGCGGCTGACGGAGATCCGCGGCGAGGCGGCTACGCACCAGACGCTGCGGCGCGAGTTTTCGTCGGGCCGCTACGACGTACTCCACTACGCGGGGCACGCCTATTTCGACGACGAGAAGCCATCGCGCAGCGGAATTCTGTGTCACGGAGACCGCGTGCTCTCGGGGGCGCAGCTCGCGGGGCTGGCGCACCTGCCGGCGCTGGCCTTCTTCAACGCCTGCGAGGCGGGGCGCACACGCGGTGTGCGGGGCGCCGAGCGCGGCGACGACGCCGCCCGCCGCAAGGAGATCCCGCAGCGGATCCGTCGCAACGTGGGCCTAGCCGAAGCCTTCCTGCGCGGCGGCGTCGCCAACTACGTGGGCACCTACTGGCCGGTAGGCGACAGCGCGGCGGAGATCTTCGCCGCCA
Organism: uncultured Spirochaetales bacterium; assembly: GCA_964615045.1. Taxonomy (GTDB): domain Bacteria; phylum Myxococcota_A; class UBA9160; order UBA9160; family PR03; genus JANQRO01. The sequence continues at coordinate 3,788 of CAZTOE010000185.1, read as the reverse complement.
CCTTCTACGCCGGCCTGATCGACGGCGAGGCCATCGGAGCAGCGCTGCAAGCGGCCCGCAAGGCCGTGCGCCAGACTGGCTCCATCGACTGGGCCGATTACATCCACTACGGGAGCTACGACTTCGCGCTGAAGCGCCTCGGGCGATGAACGGCGCTAGCAGACGCTCGCACACCGAACCATCGCGAGGGCTGGCAGCCCCCCAACCGCCGAGCTACCAAGTCCCTGTTTGTGTGGGCGTTTCCCGCCCGAGCCGACGTAGCTCAGCTGGTAGAGCAGCTGATTCGTAATTAGCAGGTCGCCGGTTCGACTCCGGCCGTCGGCTCCAGCGAAACACCTTCGGAACCAGCCCCTTGCGCCGCGGGCGGACCGGCGCGCGGGGCCCTCCCGGCCCCGGTTGACAGCAGTTTGACAGCAGCGCCGGCGGACGTCGGTGGAATCCCGCTCGGTCGCCCGCGCCCTCACGACAGCTCCGGGGGACGGCAAGCCGGGCTCGTCGCCTTCCTCTTCGCGCGCGACCCCTGGCGATCGCGCCACCGACTTCTCCCATCGCCCCAATCGCTTCCCAGTTCATCACTGGGGACCCGCTGCTCCAGCCGCAGCATTGGCTGCGATGAGAGCGTCGACATGTTTGCAGAAATCATCGGAGAATGGGAACCGGACCTCCGACCACCATCTGCGCCCGGAAGGATTCGCCGGGGTGCGTAGGATGAGCTCCTCCCACGCCCTCCAGGAGTTTTCCGTCAACAGAGCTCTCCGGTATTGAAGGAAAACGCCTTCCAAGCGGTAGTAGAGGTTCCCAAGCAGCAAGCTGAAACGATACTGCTCCGTTGGCTCAAGCGGCTCTCGCCCCCAGAGACCGCGTCGCCACAGTTCCGAAAGTGCGGGGTCGCTCGCAACAAGGGCCGTGAACTCAGCGGCGTTCGAGGCGTTCCTCATCTCCGTATCGACTCTTGCCAACATGTTGCTCTGCCGGACCTGCAACGTCGCGCCGTGTGAATTCGAGCGAACCATTCGCCTTCTATTCACAGTCCTTCGTTGCGCGCGGTCCACGCCTCGCCGGTCGACCAAATTGCGGCGGCGAGCAACACCACGTCCTTGATCAGAAACTGCCCCGGCACGACCGAGAGCACGGGGAACCCGCCGGCACTCGCTTCGAAGACACCCGGTGTGGACCCCAAAAAGCTCAGTGTGGTGAGAAACATCCCGGCGGCGAGTGCGCTTCCCACGGCCGTGAGGTTCGCCGAGAACGGTCGAGCGGCGATCAGGCCCGCGATGACGAGCTCGGCCAAGCCGATCAGGGCGGAGACCGACCGAGCGCTCCACACGCTGTAGAGCCAGCTCATCAGAGGACTGTGTTCCACGAAACCTTGGATTGCGGCTGCTTCGTACGCGGTGAACTTCATCGCCCCGATCCACACGAGGACGAGAACCAGACCGTAACGGACGCCATGGCGTCCGGCTGTCTCGAGAACGCGGCCCAACGACCGTTCCGCGGGTTGCAATACGTCTTGGTCAGAGGAAATGGAAATCGTGGACGCCATGTTTTGCTCCTTCGTTCGGTTGCAGAAGTAAGAGCTTCGGCGGAGCGACAAGCCTCATTCCGGCTCGCGATCCTGCGTCACTCGCGCCTAGGACGCGATGGGGAATGAAAAGCTTACGCGGGAGGTCAGAGAGGAGGTCGAATGGATCGGTGGGAAATTCGGAGGACGACGGATTAGAGAAACTCCGGCCCCGCGCTGCCGGGACGACCTGCACCGACGAACAGAGGTCCCCAGGCTGGGTCCCCGTTCTACTCGCTTCCGATTGCGAGCATGTGGAGGAGGAGTTCGTATTCCTCAGCGCACTCGGAGCAGAACGAGAGGTGAGCTCGAATCCGCTCCAGTGCCACTGGTACCTCTGTTTCAACGAGTTGGGTCTCGGCAAACTCGGCCATCCCCGCGAGGCACTCATCGCAAGAGATCTCGTCTTCCCGCGTTTGAGCGATCTGGGAGAGCAGAGCCTGGATCAGCTGTCTTTCGAGCGCCATCCGAATCTCCTAGTTAAACGCGGTACGGATCTCTTCCGCATTGAATCCACGCGCTTCGAGACCACGCCTCATTTTCTTCCGGGCATCGAATCCGAGCTTGTACACGGCATTTCGGTTGATCCCCAAACGGCGCCCGATCTCTTCTTGGGGCATCCCCCTCAATTCGGCGATCAACGCCGTCCGCTGCCGATCGTTGAGCGCCTCATCCATTACCTGAGCCATCGCTTCCATGATCTCGTGTCTTGCCGCTTCCGCTTCCGCATTCGCTGAACCATTGTCGCGAGGGTCCGAGGAACCCTCTGCATCCGCGATGACCGCTTCGAGGGGCACATCTTTCCAGCGCCGCCGCCGCAGCTCGGTCAGCGCCAAGCGAGCCGTGATGGCGGTGGCCCACGTTGTAAATCGGCTGCGCCCTTCGAAACGATCCAGGTGATCGAGCGTGCGGAGCAACGCCTCCTGGACGACGTCCTCGACGAGGTCGTTGGGGACCGCGCCGTGCCGTTTGAGAGAGGTCGGCAACGCCCGGAGGAGATAGACCCGAAGGTCTTCAAGCGCCGACGCCTGGGCTGCTCCCCGGGACCGCAGATCGCGAAGCCACGCGTCGTTAGTGCGCCGTCGAGTCATGCCGCGGCGAGGGTACGCCTCCAGCGGGTGCTCTGTCCCGGTTCCCGTCGTGAATCCGGTTGCTTCCATGGGGGTTCGACGCGAGGGACCACGGGATTCTTACTTCGGGACGGAAAAAAGTGGAGTGCTCCGCTATTCAAGCGTCGCCGCGGCCACACATCGAGATTGCTACATGCGGCTTCTCCGAGTCGCCCTGCTGGTCGATTGCAACGGTCCTGCGCATCGACCTCGGCGCGAGAATCGGGGGCTCAGGGATCCCACCGCTTGCGCCGAAGGAAGGGACTCCTTTCTGTTCAAGGGAATCCCTATGCGTCTCCGAACCTTCTTGGCTCTAGCGACCTCCATCACCTTTTCCGTGGCCCTGCCTCCGGTTGCGAGTGCAGACCCGCCGGCGCACGCTCCGGCGCACGGCTACCGCGCCAAGCGTGGCGGCCAAGTCCACGCCCCCGCGAAGGAGTCGGGAGGCATCGAAGTGGTCTTCGACAGTGAGCGCGGGATCTCTGTGGCCGTCGGGCTTCCGGGAGTGCTTTTTCATGAGGGCCACTACTACCGCGAGTACGACGGTCGCTGGCAGGTGAGTCTCAGCGGGAATGGCGGCTGGAGCTTTGCCGCTTCGGGCAGCATCCCCGAGATCATCGTGAAATCAAAGAAGCGCCACCCCGGCCCGGCCGAAGCAAGGTAGGTCGAGCTGGATCAGCTCTTGAATCCACTTGATCGGCGTTCCGCGTGCCATGTGAAGCGATGCGAACGTGTGCCGAAGCGCGTGAGGCGTGATCCGTCGACCCGGGCCGAAGGCAGCTCGAATCAATCGCTCAAACACGCGACGCCGAAAATTGCCGGAAAGAATCGGACCTCCTATCGTTGAACGTTGCACCAAGGACAAGCACGACGACGGCTAGAGCTAGGAATCTCTCCACTGATCCTTTTATGCGGTTTGGCCTAGCGGTAGTCGGGATTGGGAAAGTCGAAGCGGCATCCTGCCTCCCACTCCGAGCGCTGATTGCCGTGCGCCGGAATTCCGCCGTTATCCTTTAACATTCGTGCCATGTGCAGCAGATTCCAGGTCATGAACGTCGTGTTGCGGTTGGTGAACTCGTTCTCCGGGCCGCCGGAGCCCGGATCGAGATAGGAGGGAC
>CAZTOE010000184.1:0-9368 GCA_964615045.1 uncultured Spirochaetales bacterium | reverse complement strand
CCTGCACACCCCTCCGATCCACATTGCGGGCGAACGGAGCTACGAGAGCCACGGCCAGTCCTACACCGCCATGATCGAGATCGCGGTTCAATACAACGAATCGTACAACGAAGCGGTGTTTTCGTTTGCGAACAACATCAATACCGTCGAGGGTGGAAGCCACCTCATTGGCTTTCGGACCGCACTAACCCGTACCCTCAACCGCTACATCGCGCAGCATATGAAGAACGGTAAGCACGCTGCCGAACCGGTCAGTGGCGACGACGTTCATGAAGGACTCACCGCCGTCATCTCCGTGAAGCTGCCGCAACCAGAGTTCGAGGGTCAAACCAAAACCAAGCTCGGGACCAGTGAGATCCGCGGCTTGGTCGAGGGGCTCCTCTACGATTCCCTCTCGAGCTACCTGGAGGAGAACCCTCAGGTCGCCCGACAGATCGTCTCCAAGGTCGTCGACGCCGCTCGGGCGCGGGCAGCAGCGCGCAAGGCGCGCGACTTGGCCCGGCGCAAGGGTGCACTTGCCGATTTCAGTCTCCCCGGCAAGCTCGCCGACTGCCAGGAGCGCGATCCCCAAGCCTGCGAACTCTTCATTGTCGAGGGCGATTCTGCGGGCGGGACTGCCAAGCAAGGACGCTCACGAGAAACTCAGGCCATCCTTCCCATTCGAGGCAAGATCCTGAACGTCGAACGGGCGCGTCTCGACAAGATGCTCTCGTCCCATGAAATTCAGGCGATTGTGTCGGCAATCGGCTGTGGCATCGGGAGCGAGTTCGACGTCGAGAAGGCCCGCTATCACAAAATTATCATCATGACCGACGCCGACGTGGATGGAAGCCATATCCGAACATTGCTCCTCACCTTCTTCTATCGCCAGATGCGGCCGCTGTTCGAACGGGGTTATCTCTACATTGCCCAACCGCCGCTGTACAAAGTCAAGAAGGGTCGCGCCGAGCGCTACATCAAGGACGACGGAGCCCTGGAGTCCTACCTATTGGATCTCGTGCTGGAGGGCGTTGGGATCCGCGGCGAGCGACATGACGCAGCGCTGCCACCCGACGCGGCGCGGGATTACCTCACCCGGGCCGGCGAGTACACCCGGGCGCTCGAACGTCTCGCGCAGCGCCGGCTCGACAGCCGCGTTGTCGACGCAGCCGCGGATCTCGGACGACCGCGCGAAGTCGACCTCGGCGACGCAAACGTCCTGCAAGACGATGTTGCCCCGCGGATTGCACAGCGCGCCGCCGAGCTGGCCGGCGAAGAAGAATGCGACATCCGTTGGCGCGTTGAAGCAGATCCGGAGCACGGCGGTCACCGACTTCTCGCGGAAACGCTGCGCGCCGGAGTCGCGTTGCAGACCGCGTTCGACGCCGAGTTTTTGGCTTCGGCTGAGTGGCTTCGCCTTCGCGAGTGGGCGAGTGGCCTGCGCGAGCTCGCACCACCGCCGCTTGTCCTCGAACGGGGTGAGGAGGAGGCGCAACAATGGCCGGGACCGGTCGCGCTTCGGCAAGACGTTCTCGAGCAGGCCAAGAAGGGTCTTTCGATTCAGCGCTACAAGGGACTCGGTGAGATGAATCCCGATCAACTCGCGGAGACCACGATGGACGCGAGCAGGCGAACCCTGCTGCAAGTGCGGATCGAGGATGCCGTCGAAGCCGATGAAGTGTTCACAACCCTGATGGGCGACGACGTCGAGCCGCGCCGAGAGTTCATCGAGCAGAATGCCCTGAACGTCCAGAACCTCGACATCTAGGTCCTCGAACGAGTAGCCCATGGCCGACGAGACACCGCCGCCCTTCGAACCTACGGCCGGATCGCCGGGAGCCCCGTCCGCGGGAGCTATTCCCGTCGCGATCGAAGACGAGGTTCGAAGCTCTTTCCTCGATTACTCGATGTCGGTGATCGTGAGCCGCGCGCTTCCCGATGTCCGCGATGGCTTGAAGCCGGTCCATCGCCGCATTCTCTACGCGATGCAACAAGAAGGCCTGGTGCCCGGCCGACCGTACTCGAAATGTGCGGGCGTGGTGGGAGAGGTGCTCAAGCACTATCACCCCCACGGTGACTCGGCGGTGTATGACGCGCTCGTGCGCATGGTGCAGGATTTCTCGCTCCGCTACCCGTTGATCGACGGTCAGGGCAACTTCGGCTCGATCGACGGCGACCCGCCGGCGGCGTATCGGTACACCGAGGCGCGACTGCAGCGTCTGGCCGAGGAGATGCTGCGCGACATCGACCGCGAGACGGTCGATGTCGTCGCGAATTTCGACGGGAGCACGACCGAGCCGGTGGTGCTGCCCACCCGGCTGCCCAATCTCTTGGCCAACGGTTCCGCGGGCATTGCGGTCGGCATGGCAACCAACATTCCCCCCCACAATCTCCGTGAGCTCACGGCGGCTCTGGCGCTCGTCGCCAGCAACCCGTCGTGCACGCTCGACGAGTTGCTCGAAGTGATGCCAGGGCCCGACTTCCCCACCGGCGCGTTGATTTGCGGCAGCGAGGGGATTCGCAGTGCCTACGCGACCGGCCGGGGCCTGATCACCGTGCGAGGGCGCGCCGCGATCGAGGAGGGGAAGCGCGGCACCGAGCGGATCGTGATCAGCGAGATCCCCTTTCTGGTCAACAAAGCGTCGCTCCTCGAGCGCATTGCCGACCACGTGCGCGAGGGCAAGATTGACGGCATCGCCGATCTCCGGGACGAGTCCAACCGCCAGGGCATGCGGGTCGTCATCGAGCTCAAGAGGGACGCCAACGCCGACGTCACGTTGAACCAGCTCTACAAGCAAACCCCGCTCCAGAGCACCTTCGGCGTCAACATGCTGGCGTTGGTGAACGGACGGCCCCGCACGCTGTCGCTGGTCGAGGTCCTGCGCCACTTCCTCGACTTCCGCCGCGAGGTCGTGATTCGCCGCGCCACCTATGACCTGCGGCAAGCCGAGGCGCGCGCCCACATCCTCGAGGGCTTCGCGACCGTCCTCGACAATTTGGACGCTGTGATTGCGCTGATCCGCGCCGCAGACGACACCACGGGCGCCCGTGCCGCACTGATGGAGCGGTTTCAACTCTCCGAGCGGCAGGCGGCAGCAATTCTCGAAATGCGGCTGCGCGCCCTTACCGCTCTCGAGCGCCAGCGCGTGCTGGACGAGCTGGCGGAAGTGCGCGCGAAAATCGAGGATCTGCGCGCGCTTCTCGCGAGCGGGGAACGCATCCTCGCCGTCATCCTCGAGGAACTCGACGAGATCCGCGAGCAGTACAGCGACGAACGACGCACCGAGATTACTGGCGCGGTCGAGAGTATTGAGACCGAAGATCTCATCGTCGAGGAGGACATGGTCGTGACCGTGTCCCACCTGGGTTACGTGAAGCGCAATCCCATCACGCAGTACCGCGCCCAGCGCCGTGGTGGCAAGGGATTGCGGGGCATGGACACCCGCGAGCAGGACTTTGTGGCGCGCCTCTTTGTGGCGTCGACGCACGCCCACGTGCTCTTCTTTACCAACCGCGGTCGTGTGCACTGGAAGAAGGTGTGGGAGATCCCGCAACTCGGTCGCGCGGCCAAAGGCCGCTCGCTTGCCAATTTGCTCTCACTGGCCGAGGGAGAACGGGTACAGGCTGTTCTTCCCGTTCGTAGCTTCGACGAAGAGGGCGATAGCTACATCGTCCTGTGCACACGTCGCGGCGTGATCAAGAAGACCCTCCTCAACTCATTCTCGAATCCGCGCCGCGGCGGCATCATCGCGATCAGTCTCGACGAGGGCGACGAGTTGATCGCGGCGGCCCGTACGCTGGGCGATCAGGAGATCCTGATCGCGTCGCGGGTCGGGAAGTCGGTGCGCTTCAACGAGACGGACGTGCGGCCGATGGGCCGCTCCGCGATGGGCGTGCGCGGTATGAGCTTGGCCAGTGGTGACGAGGTGGTCGGTATGGAGATTGTCACGCCCGGGGCCACAATTCTCACGGTCACCGAGCGCGGCTACGGGAAACGCACGCCGCTAGAGGACTATCGTTTGCAGCGCCGCGGCGGCCAGGGCGTGATTACGATTCGCACCAGTGAGCGCAATGGCCCCGTGATCGGCGTGACGCAGGTGGGTGGGGACGACGAAGTGATGTTGATCACCGACGGAGGTAAGGTGTTGCGCTGCGGCGTGGCGGGGATCTCCCAGATGGGTCGCGCGACGCAAGGAGTGCGGCTCATGGATCTCGCCGAAGGCGAGCGCCTCGTGGGCGTGGCGCGCATGGCCGAGCGCGATGATCCGGAAATGGGCGCCCCCGGCGCTTGAACGCGTGGCGACGACCCGATCCAGACAACTGGTGAAACGCGCGCGCCGCGTGATTCCGGGCGGCGTGAATAGCGCCGTGCGCGCCTTCGGGGCGGTGGGGGGTACGCCGCGCTTCATCGATCACGGCAAGGGCGCCCGGATCTGGGACGTCGACGGCAACGAGTACATTGACTACGTCGGCTCGTGGGGCCCGCTCATCCTGGGGCATGCCGCGCCGGTGGTGCTGCGCGCGATCCGCGCGGCAGCGAAGCGAGGGACGAGCTTCGGCGCTCCCACGGAGCTCGAGATCGATCTCGCCGCCGAGATCACACGGGCGCTCCCCAGCGTCGACCAGGTTCGGATGGTGAGCTCCGGCACCGAGGCGACAATGAGCGCCATCCGGCTGGCGCGGGGCGCGACGGGACGGCCCCGAATTCTCAAGTTCGAGGGCTGCTACCACGGCCACGCGGACCATCTGCTGGTGGGCGCCGGAAGTGGCATGGCGACGCTCGGCATTCCCGGCTCGCCGGGCGTCCCGCGCGAATTCGTCGAGCTCACGGTTCAGGCGCCGTACAACAACCTCACGGTGGTCGAACGGGCGCTGGGGCGTTTCCGGGGCGAGATCGCCGCGATCATCGTTGAACCCGTGGCGGGCAACATGGGATGCATTCCGCCCGAGCCGGGCTTCCTCGAGGGCCTCCGCCGCCTTTGCACCGAACACGGAACGCTGCTGATTTTCGACGAGGTGATGACGGGTTTCCGGGTCGGCTTCGGTGGTGCCCAGACCCGCTATGATGTCCACCCCGATCTCACGTGCCTCGGCAAGGTGGTTGGAGGAGGCCTCCCCGCTGCAGCCTTCGGGGGTCGGGCCGAGTTGATGCAGCAGATCGCGCCTGAAGGCCCGATCTTCCACGCGGGGACGCTGTCCGGGAATCCACTCGCGATGGCCGCCGGCCTCGCGACGCTGCGTGAGCTGCGGAAGCCGGGCACCTATGAGAAGCTCGAGGACTACGTGCGCAAGCTCACCAGTGGACTCCAGACCCTCGCCGATGGGGTCGGCGTCGAGTTTTCTACCGCCTCGGTCGGAGCCATGTTCGGCTTCTTCTTCCATCCCGGTCCGGTCCGCGACTTCGATCAGGCGCGCAAGGCACACCCCGAGCGGTTCAGGCGCTTTTTTCACGGCATGCTCGAGGGCGGAGTCTATCTGGCGCCCTCTCCATTCGAGGCCGGCTTCGTGTCGCGCGCCCATCGCTCTCGCGACCTCGACGAGACGCTCGAGGCAGCGGAGAAAGCCCTGCGCCGGGTCGCCCGTGTGCGTTGAGCAACGTTACCCCGTCCGCTAGGATGCGCCCCGCCTCGAGACCCGCCTGGAGCGAGCAAAATGGTGCGGTCTCGCGATACCCGCTCTCGTCGCCCCGATGCCGACCGCGCCCGTCGCGGCCGTTCGGGAAAACTGGTCCAGCGGTTCCAGGTCAGGGGCTTCGCCACGGGCTATCAAGCTGGCCTGGAAGCGATCTTTGCCCTGATTGTCGCAGCGGGTCTGGGAGGCTGGGCGGACTCCCGCTACGAAACCGCCCCCTTATTCCTGCTGGTGGGAATGGCGGTCGGCTTCGGATCGTGTGTGCTGCGATTGCTGCGCTATCAGCGGAAGCAACAGGAAGCGCGAGAGGCCTCAGGTGACGACGCGGCCGATTGAAAAGCTTCACTTCTTTTTCTCCGCGGGGGTCGTCGCGACGTCGGCCGCAGTGGCGACGCCGCACTTCGCCCTCAGCGTCGCGGCGGGGGCGGCGATCGAGGCGCTCAACTTCCGCGGCCTGGCGATTGCCTCGCGAGCGCTGTGCGGCGGCCTGATCGCGGGGCGCGGAGCCTGGCTCGGTCTGCTCGCGCTCCGCCTCTTCGTTCTGGCGACGGTCCTGTTGCTGGCGCTCCGGGTCGGCGCAAGCCCGGCCGGGCTGGTGGTGGGCCTGTCGGTGATCCTGCCGGCAGCGCTGATCGGCGCTTTCGCGCTGCGTCCGCCGGTCGACCCGAACGTCGGTCCGATGCCATTGGTCTCCCCTGCGGACGACCCGAGCTGGGATACCTGGAATCCGTGGCTTGCCCGCGAACGCACCCCGGCCGAGGATGAGGAGGGCGGTTGATGTCGATCTACGGCCCCCTTCACGAGCACTTTGGCATTCCGGTCGTGATCCAAGCGGCACTACTCGCGGCGCTGATCCTCGCGGTAACCGGGCTCGTGGTACGGCGGCGCCTCGTGGCCGCCGCCGACGCGGGGCTTGTGCCCGATCGCGGTTTCACCCTGCGCAATGCCCTCGAGGTGGTGGTCGGCTCGATCACGGACCTGGCCCGCGACATCATCGGCGATGAGTACCGGCGCTTCTTGGGCCTTGTGCTGACGCTGTTCTGTTTCATCTTGCTCTCGAACTTTATGGGCCTGGTGCCGGCGGTCGGCGGTTCGACGAGTTTCGCCGACACGACCTGGGCCTGGGCAGCGATCTCCTTTGGCGTGTACAACTGGGTCGGGATCCGCAAACACGGTCTGCGCTACGTCCTGCAGTTTTGCGGGCCGAGCTTTGACGTGCCGATCGGGGGGGGTCGCAAGATTCACTTCCCGCTGCTGTTCTGGTTCTTCATAGTGCTCGAGGTGCCCCTCCACCTCGCGCGCATGCTCACGCTTTCGGTGCGGTTGCTGGCCAACATGTTCGCGGACCATCTCGTGGTGGGCCTCTGGCTGGGACTGGCGCCGTTCGCGGTGCCGGCGGTGTTTCTGGGTCTGGGCTCGCTGGTCGCAGTCGTGCAGGCCTTTGTGTTCACACTGCTCACAATGACTTACATCGGAATGGCGCTCGAGGAGCCGCACTGAGCGGGGCTCCCCGAGCGCATCGACACTATTCACTGGAAAAGGAGAACGGGATGCGAACGATCGGACAGCTGTTGATGTGGACACTGGTCTTCGTGGTGCTGCCGACGCTGGCCTTCGCCGCTGAGGGCGACGCGGGTCGCGTGGGAGGCTACGGCCTGGGTGCGGGCCTCGCGGTGGGTCTGGCGGGGCTCGGTTGCGGGATCGGCCAGGGCCTCGCGGCGGGCAATACGACGGCGGGGATCGCACGCAATCCCGGTGCCGCGGGCAACATGTTCCTCTATTTCATTCTCGCGATGGCGTTCATCGAGTCCATCGCGATCTACGGTCTGGTCGTCGCGTTCTCCATCAGCTGATCGGATCGCCCATTGATTGGTTCCCTCCGCGGCACCCGAGCCGGGCGCCGCGAGGGGAACCGGGCGAGAACTCGACGCGGGCCTCACCCCGTTGTTGTTTCTCCCGCGCCGAACCCTGTGTCCCCGCCCGGCACCCCTCTCCCACCGCGACCCCCGGTCCCGTTGAAGGGGTGATGGTGGGAAGTGCTCAGCGGCACCGGCCAGAGCGGGAGCAAGGGTCGTGCCGCCGCGGGGACGCCCTTCGAGTCCCGATTCCGGGACAATGTGAACACCGCTACCCGGAGTCCCGGTGAACGCGGGTTGGCTGATCGCGTTTGAAGGCATCGACGGCGCCGGAAAGTCCACTCAGCTTCCGCTGCTGGCGCAGCACCTTCGCGCAAACGGACGACGGGTGGTGGAGACGCGCGAACCCACGGGCGGAAGCTGGGGGCTGAAGATTCGCGCTATGGCGCGTAGTGGCGAGCGCGTCGAGCCCGAGCTTGAAGTGGCCTGGTTCGTCGCCGACCGCCGCGAACACGTTGGCCGGGTGATTGAGCCCGCGCTGCGGCGCGGCGACGTGGTGCTCACCGATCGCTACTTCCTCTCCACCGTGGCCTATCAGGGCGCGCGGGGACTCAATGCCGGGACTCTGCTCGAGGCGGCGGAAGCAGAGTTCCCACTCCCCGATCTCGCGCTGCTCTTCGAGATCGACGCCGAGGTGGGGCGCGCTCGCGTCGCCGCACGCGCTGGTTCGTATGAACCGCGTTTCGAGGAGCTCGCGACGCTGCGCGAGGTGGCCCGAGTCTTCGCTGGGATCGAGCGGGACTATGTGGTGCGTCTCGATGCGGCGCTCGCCCCGGATCGTCTCAAGGGCCTCGTGTGGCGTACGGTCTGCGAGCGCCTGCCCGAGTTGGCGAGTTAGTCCAAGGGCGGCTCCACGCGATCGGCGTGTGAGCCGGCGCGCTGTCGCGAGAGCAGGAGCGCGCCAAAGCCCACACACAACGCCGCTGCGAGGAGCAGCTCCGGGCGCGTGTGCGGGCCGGGGGCGTTGAACCCGGCGATGGGCACCCGGGACTGGTACACCTCCGCCAACAGTCCGAGGAAACTCGTGGTTGCGTGAAGCAGAATGGCGGCGAGCAGCGAGCCTGTGATCCAGCGGGCATATCCGAAGGCGATCGCTAGCACCCAGGTTTGCGCGACCCACGGCCAGACGCTCGGATTTCCAAGACCCAGTAAGCCCCGATGCAGCGCCGAGAGCGCTGCCGCCAAGGCGATCCCGGCCACGGCGCCGAAGCGGGCTGCCAACCCCTGCTGCATCAGACCCCGGAAGAACCACTCCTCGACGAGCGGCCGCAACCCCACCAGGAGAATCAGGCTTTCAACCCACAAGAGCGGTGCGCCGGGTTCGGTGCGGTCACCTTCGGCGGCAGGTAGACCCACCCAAACCCGGACGAGATTGTCGGCTTCGCTGGCGATCAAAACGATCGGTAGCAGGAGCGCCAAACCGGCGATGAAGCGCGGTTCGAGGTGTATCAGGCCGACCCGCCTGGCGTGGGGCGCTTCGATTCGGGTCGCCGCCAGCGCGCCCGCGGATCCCATTCCCAGCGCGATGGCCAGCGCCGCAGCGGCGGGTACGCCTAGCGACGGCGCCGTCCCACCGAGTAGGAGGCTTGCGAGGGTCGAGCCCAGCAAGGTGAAGAGCAGCGCCTGCAGCAGATTGGGGAAAGGTCTAGCCGGCGCCTGCCGCGGCTGGGCCGCGTCGGTCATGCGCGTGCGTCCGCTTTGGACAACAGCCCGGCCACAGCCCGCCCGGTGTGGCTGCGCGGTTCGCGGGCGATCTGTTCTGGAGTCCCCGCCGCCACGAGCTCGCCCCCCGCCTCCCCTCCCTCCGGCCCGAGGTCGATCACCCAGTCCGCGCTCTTGATC
>CAZTOE010000183.1:0-9375 GCA_964615045.1 uncultured Spirochaetales bacterium | reverse complement strand
GGTTGACGCCCTTGTGGGGCTGCTTGCCGAAAATCTCAACCACCTTCTCCTGGATGCGCGGCATGCGCGTCATGCCACCCACGAGAATCACCTCGTCGATCTCTTTCTTGGAGAGGCCGGCGTCTTCGAGCGCGATCTGGCACGGCTCGACCAGGCGTTCGATCAGATCGGCGACGAGCGCTTCGAGGCGTTCGCGGGTGAGCGTCAGATTGAGATGCTTCGGTCCGTCCGCGTCGGAGCCAATGAAGGGGAGATTGATTTCTGTCTGCTTCGAAGAAGACAGCTCGTGCTTGGCGCGTTCGGCGGCTTCCTTGAGACGTTGCAGCGCCATCTTGTCGCTGTGGAGATCAATCCCGCTCTGGTTCTTGAACTCCTCGATCAGGAACTCGACGAGACGTTCGTCGAAGTCCTCACCACCGAGATAGGTGTCGCCGTTGGTGCTGCGGACTTCGAATACGCCGTCGCCCAGCTCTAGGATCGAGACGTCGAAGGTGCCGCCGCCGAGGTCGAAGACGACGATCTTCTGGCTCTCGTCGTTGCCGAGTCCGTACGCCAGGGCCGCGGCCGTCGGTTCGTTGATGATGCGCAGGACGTTGAGGCCGGCAATGCGACCCGCCTCCTTGGTGGCCTGGCGCTGGGAATCGTTGAAGTAGGCAGGCACCGTGATGACTGCGTCGGTCACGGGCTCGCCCACATAGTCGGAAGCCGTTTCGCGCATCTTGGCCAGAATTAGGGCGGAAATCTCTTGGGGCGGGCAGAGCCGGTCTCCGATCTGCACCCAGGCATCGCCATTCTCGGACGCCTCGATCCCGAAAGGCGCGATCTCGGCAAAGCGTTTGACCTCGCCGCTGTCCAGCTTGCGCCCGATCAGGCGCTTCACCGCGAATACGGTGCGCTCGGGGTTGGTCACCGCCTGGCGCTTGGCGATCTGCCCGACCAGCTTTTCGCCGCCTTCGGTGAATCCCACCATCGAGGGCGTGGTGCGCGCTCCCTCCGAATTGGCAATCACCTGGGGCGTGTCGCCGTCCATGACGGCGACGCAAGAATTCGTGGTGCCGAGGTCGATCCCAATGACCTTGCCCATGGCGATCCGGCCCCCCCAAGCCCGGCGTTCGCTGCGGTCTGTTGCTCTGGCTAGCTGTCCGGCTCCGCTTCAGGGAGCTTCGAGACGACCACCCGGGCCGGCCGCAACAATCGCGCCCGAAGCTGGTAGCCCTTTTGGAACACCTCGAGCACGGTGTTCGGCGGGACCGAAGCATCGGGCATTTGCGAAATCGCTTCGTGCAGTGCGGGGTCGAAGGGTTCACCTTTGGGATCGATGGCGACAACGCCGTGCTTTATGAGTGCCGCTTCCAGCTCGCGGTAGACGAGCTCGACGCCCTCCAGCAATCCCCCGACCTCCTCACTTGCCCGCGCGTGTGCAATTGCGCGTTCAAGGTTATCGACCGAGGGCAGAAGCTCCTTAACGAGATTCTGGTGGCCGAACTGATGGGCCTCTTCGCGGTCTTTCAAGGTTCGTTTGCGGAAGTTGTCGAAATCAGCGGCGAGGCGGACGTACTTCTCCTTGAGCTCCGCTAGTTCGAGCTCGAGTGGGGGAGGCACCTCCCCGCGGGACTCTTCGGCCGCAGGTCCCTCCTCCACAGGCGCGCGTTTGGCGTGGCGAGCCTCCACGGCGTCCGCGGCCTGCCGCAACGCCTCCTCGAGCGCCGGATCGGCGGGAATCGTCCCCTCAGAGGGTTCGCCCTGGGTTTCGGAATCGGCAGCGGGGTCGGTCTTCTTGCTCTCGCTCGTCATGCACCCAACTTTTCCGTAACGACGGCGGAAAGGTAATCTACCAATGCCATCACCCTTGGGTAGTCCATGCGCCGGGGGCCGATCACACCAATCGCGCCCCGCTCGCCGCGCTCGAGAACGTAGGGCGCGGCCACCAGGGCAAAGCTTCTCCACCCGGGCTCGCCCAGCTCGTCGCCCACCGCCACCTGGAGGGTTCCCGTCTCGATCATCTGGTCGAGGATGCGAAGCAGCCGCTCGCGATCCGCTACGGCGGCAAAGAGTTCACGCACCCTCTCGGGATCGCGAAACTCGGGTTGCTCGAGGAGCGTCAGCCGGGTCGGCAACACCAGCAGGTCGATGCGCTCCGGCTCGGTCGCCGCCAGGGCCCGGGCCCCCAGGATCGCCGCGCGCGCCACGAGACCCCTCGCGTCGGACCGCAGC
Source organism: uncultured Spirochaetales bacterium (assembly GCA_964615045.1). Classification (GTDB taxonomy): domain Bacteria; phylum Myxococcota_A; class UBA9160; order UBA9160; family PR03; genus JANQRO01. The sequence continues at coordinate 7,161 of CAZTOE010000183.1, read as the reverse complement.
TGGCGCGCCTCGTGCGCCAGCTCCTCGCGCAGCTCGGCGAGCGTCCGCTCGCCGAGACGTTCGTTCAACACGCCGGCGATCCGATCGAGCTCCGGCTGGGTATCCTGGCGCGGATGGGCAATCACCGGACGCAGGGTGACGCCGCTCTCAGATACGAGGATCGCCAGGACCGCCTCCGACGAAAGCCGTACCAGCGAGACGTGGCGCAACACCAAACGCTCCAGTCGCGGCGACGTCGCAAAGCCCAGTTGACGGGTGCGGTCGGACAAGACCCGGGAGGCGCGCTCGATCAGACCGTCGGGCGTCGATTCATTGAGCTCGCTCTCGAGAGCGCGGCGTTCGTAACGACCCAGGGTGCGCTGGGGGGCGCGCGCCACGAAAGCCCGGAGACCTTCGGCGGTGGGGATGCGGCCGGCCGAGCGGTGGGGCTTTTCGATGAGCCCGAGCTCGGCCAGCTCGGCCATGGTGTTGCGCACCGAAGCGGCCGAAAGCGGTCGGCTCAGCAGCTGGGACACCGTGCGGGAGCCGACCGGTGTTGCGTCGCCCACGTAGGCGAGCACCACCGCACGCAACACGGCCTCCTGGCGCGCGGTGAGCGGAGCCCCGGTCGGTTCGCGCTGGGCGAGCTCCCCTGTCATCGGTTGGGATTATAACGGGCGCCCGTCGCGGACCTCACACGAAGGCTTCGAAGACGCTGTCCGAGAGCAAGAAACCGCGCTCGCTGAGGTGCAGCCCGCCGGAGGGCGCTTCGATCAGGAGGCCTTGTTCGACGAGCCGCTGGATCGCGGCGCCGAAGAAACTGCGCGGCCTCGCCCCGAACTCGGCTGCGAAGCGCTCGGCGCACACGCCCGCCCGGGTGCGAAGGCCGAGGAACATGGCTTCACCCCGCGCCGCACACTCGCTCAGGGTCTCGGGGGGCTGCGCGTCGGGGAGCGCTCCGCCTTCCACCGCTTCCAGGTAGCCGGCGAGATCGGTCCGGTTGGCCCATCGGCGTCCGAAGGGCGCCGCTGCGCTGGGCGCCTCGTGTGACCAGGCCCCCATGCCAAGGCCCAGCACCGGACGTCGTTCCCAGTAGCGCCGGTTGTGTCGCGCCTCGGCGCCTGGTCGCGCATAGCTCGAGATCTCGTAGCGCTGTAAACCCGCCCTTCCGAGCTCGCGGACCACCGCGCGGTACATCGCGAGCCAGCGCTCTTCGTCGGGCAGACGGAGCTGACCCCGGCGTTGCGCCGTGGCGAAAGGCGTTCCGCTTTCGACCGTCAGTGCATAGGCGGAGACGTGGTCGGGGGCGAAGGCCGCCGCCCGCGCCAAGTCGGCTTCCAGATCGGCCAGGCTTTGATCGGGGACGGCGAAAATCAAATCCAGGGAGATGCGAGCAAACCCGGTCCTGCGGGCGACTTCGAGCGCGGCGTCGACGTCGCGTGCCCGGTGACCACGGCCCAGGCGGCGCAGCGAGAGATCCTGGAAGGACTGGACTCCCAGCGACAGGCGCGTGATCCCCGCAGCCCGAAACGCCGTGAAGCGGCCCGCTTCGACGCTGGTCGGGTTCGCCTCGAGGGTGACCTCCTCCGGCGCACCGTCAAAGTGCGCGCCGATCTCACCCAGGAGTCGGCTGACCGAGTTCGGATCGAGGAGGGAGGGCGTACCGCCCCCGAAATAGACGGTGGCGAGCCGGCGGCTGCGGTAGGACCCGGCGCGCGCGTCGAGCTCGCGGATCAGCGCTTCGACGTAGCGCGCCTCGGTCGCGGGCCGAAGATCGCGAACCCGCACGACCGCGAAGTCGCAGTAGGGACAGATTCGTGCACAGAAAGGGATGTGCAGATAGATTCCGACGCTTTCGTCGTCGGCCGGGGTCGCACGCACCGTCGCAGCGTAGCGGAGCGGAGGCGCCGACTGGGACTCTCCCCGGCACCGCGACCCCCGAGCTCTCGGGGTTCCGGCTGCGCGGTGGGGCGCTGCTATCCTGCGGCGGCTTTGGGGGCGGACCACACTCACTACGAAACCACGGACAACGGGCTCGTGCTGTTGCTGCGAGAGGCGCACTTCGCCCCGGTCGCCGAGCTGCAGATCGCGGCGCGGGTGGGTTCGGCGGACGAAGGCCTCCGGGAGGCGGGCCTGGCCCACTTCCACGAGCACATGCTCTTCAAGGGCACTGCTACCCGCGACGTGGGCGAAATCGCGGGCGCGATTGAGGGCGCCGGCGGGCGCGTCAACGCCTACACGTCTTTCGACAACACCGTCTACCACGCCACGGTCCCGACGGGGCCGAACGGCAGTCTCGACCTCGCCCTCGAAGTGCTCGTCGATATGGTGCGCTATGCGCGCTTCGACGCCGACGAGATCGATCGCGAAATCGAGGTCGTCCTGGAAGAGATCCGCCGATCGGAAGACTCACCCCATCACGTGTGCGGCGACGCGCTCTTCGCCGAGCGCTATCGGGCTCACCCGTATCGGGCTCCGGTGTTGGGAACCGCCGAGAGCGTGGCGAGCTTCGATCGCGAGCGGGTACTGGCCTTTTTCGAGCAGTGGTATGCGCCCGACAACCTGACCGTGGTCGCGACTGGCGATTTTGACGCCAGAGCCCTCGCCGGCGCGTTGCGCAGTGCCTTCGGCGACGCGCGACCGCGGGGGGCGCGGCGCTCCCGCCGCGAGGAACCGCGCCAAGGCGGGCTGCGCTGTCAGATCTTGAGACGCCCCTTCGAGCGCGGTTGCCTCGAGATGGCGTGGCCCGCGACTTCCCTGGCCGATCCCGACACCCCATATCTCGACCTGCTGGCCTTCATTCTCGGCGAGGGCGATAGCAGTCGGCTCCACCGTGCGGTCAAAGAACGCGAAGGGGTCGTCGATCGCATCGACGCGCACTGCTACACGCCGCTGGACCCGGGCGTCTTCGGCGTGTCGCTCGACCTCGACGCGGAGCGCGCTGAGGAGGCGGTGGCCTCGGTGGCGCGCGAGGTGGGGCGCGCCTGCGAAGAGGGAGTGAATGAGGCTGAGCTCGAAAAGGCGCGCACCAACCTGCTGGCGGCGGAGGCCTACGAGCGCGAAAGCGTATCGGGACTCGCGCGCAAGCTCGGAAGTTTCGAGCTCCTGGCCGGAAGCTGGCGGTTCGAAGAGCGTTATCTGGACGCGATTCGCGGGGCCTCGAGAGCCGACTTGCTGCGCGTGGCGCGCCAGTACCTGCGCGAAGAGGCGCTCAGCATCGCGGCGGTAATCCCTGAACAAGCGGCTCCCGAACTCGACGAGAAGGCGCTCAGTCGCGCCATCGCGCGGGGCGCCGAGGCGACCCGTGAAGCGTTTCGCGCGCCGGCGCCTCGGGCCTCGGGATATCCGGAAATCGTCTCCTTCGAGCTGCCCTGCGGCACCGCGCTCCACGTCGAGCCGCGCCGCGACCTGGAAGTCGTCGCGCTGCGCGGCGCAATGCTGGGCGGGCTTTTGGCGGAAACGGAGGAGACCGCCGGGATCACCCATTTTTTGACGTCGATGTGGTCACGCGGCACGCGCAATCGCTCGGCCGCGGAGTTGGCGCGCGCCATCGAGTCGATCGCGGCGGAGCTCGCGGGCTACGCAGGGCGCAGCAGCTTCGGGCTGAGCCTCGACACGCCGAGTGAGTCGTGGGAGCGGGCGTTTGATCTGTTCGCGGAGGTCTTGCTCGAACCGGCCTTCCGGCCCGAAGAGATCGAGCGCGAGCGTCGCGACACCCTCGCCGCCTTGCGCCGCCGCGAGGATCGCCTCGGCGCCCGGGTCTTCGATCTGTTCGCGGCGACCCACTGGCGTGTGCACCCGTATCGACTGCCGCTGCTGGGAAGCGAGGCGAGCGTCTCGACGCTCACCCGCGAAGATCTCTTCGCGCACCACGCCCGGCTGGTGCGCGGCCAGAATCTGGTTCTCGCGGTAGCGGGCAACGTGGATCCCGAAGCTTGCGCTCAAGCGCTCGCCATGCGGCTCGCCAGTTTGGACAGAACCCCCTTCGAGGCCGCGCTGCCGCCTGAGGAGGATCCGCCTGGTGAGCTTCGCATTGCCGAGATCCGCAAGGAGCGGGCCCAATGCCATCTGGTACTCGGGTTCCGCGGAGTCCGGGCAAGCGACCCGGACCGCCATGCCCTCGAAGTGCTGGTGCAGCTCCTCGCTGGACAGGGCGGGCGGCTCTTTCTGGAGCTGCGCGACCTTCAGGGTCTCGCCTACGCCGTCAACGCGATGAGCGTCGAGGGGCTGGCGCCGGGGTTCTTTGCCGTGTACATCGCCTGCGCCCCGGAAAAGCTCGACGCCGCCCGGGCGGGCATCGTGGCGGAGCTGGAGCGCGTGATGCGGAACCCGCCCGATGCCACAGAGCTCGAGCGCGCGCGCCGCTATTTGATCGGAAATCACGCGATCGACCGCCAGCGTTCAAGCACGCGGGCCTCCCAGACGGCCCTGGACGTGCGCTACGGGCTGGGTCTCAGCGCTGCGCGCGAGCTCCCGGAGGCGATCGCGGCCGTGGACGCGGACGCGGTGTTGCGGGCCGCGCGCCGGGTGATCGATCTCGACGCGTACACGCTGGCGCTGATCCAACCCTAGCGAACCCGGCCGGGCGCGAGCCAAATCGAGGAGACCCGGCGGGAGGTGTTACTTCCTCCGCGCCTTCAAGATGGTAACCGGTTCGCTGGGTACGTTGCCGTGCATGCCGTGGGTGGTGGTCGGAACCGCGGCAATGGCGTCGACCACATCCATCCCGGCGCTGACCTTCCCGAACACGGCGTAGCCATAGTCGCGTCCGCCGTGGTTCAGGAAATCGTTGTCCTTCAAGTTGATGAAGAATTGCCCCGTCGCGCTGTGGATCTCGCTGGTGCGCGCCATCGCGAGGGTGCCGCGATCGTTCTTGAGCCCGTTGTCGGCCTCGTTGTGGATGGGCGCGCGGGTTTTCTTCTGACCCATGTCCGGGGTCATCCCGCCGCCCTGGATCATGAAATCCGGAATCACGCGGTGGAAAATGGTCCCGTCGTAAAACCCTGCGTCCACGTACTGTAGAAAATTCTCCACCGAGATCGGCGCCTTCTCGGCGTTGAGCTCGACCTCGATCACACCTTTGCTGGTCTCGAGTACAACCACTGGATTTCCCCCATCGGCCTCGCCTCGAGCGAGCCCCGCGCCACTTCCGAGCACCCATGCGGCGGCAAGCACGACGCCAACCGAGCAGACCCATCGCTGGTTCATGATTTGGTTCCTCCGAGAGCCTCGCAGACTAGCCTTTCCCTGACCGCCGGCCGCCCTAGAATGGCCGGCCATGCCTGGGCTCACCGCCCTGATCGCCGCGACCCTCCCCTTCGCGCTTCTCGCGGCTACTGTCCGCGCCGATCTCTGGGATGACATCGAACTCGACGCCGAAATCGAGATCAAGTGGGCAACCGACCTGAGCTCTGGGGACGCCCAGATGCTGGAGGGGCGCTTCGAGCCCGAGCTCGAGATCGCGCTGCCCTGGGATCTCAGCCTCACCGCGATCGGACGCCTGCGAGGAGACGTCTACGACCGCATGTGGCGCGGCGACTTCCATCCCTCCGAGGTCGCCCCGATCTCGCGCCCGCGCGCGATCGGAAATCGGGGCGACTTCGAGCTGCGTGAGTTCTTTCTCCAGGGTCGCGCCGGCGACGTGCTCTTCAGGCTCGGCAAGCAGCAGGTGGTCTGGGGGCAGGCCGACGGCCTGAAAGTGCTCGATGTCGTGAATCCCCAGAGCTTTCGCGAGTTCATTCTCGAAGATTTCGAGGATTCGCGGATCCCGCTCTGGACGGTGAACCTCGAGGTCCCGTTTCGCGAAGTCGTGGCGCAATTGCTGTGGATCCCCGATCCGAGTTACCACGCATTTGCACCCGATGACTCCGTCTTCGCGTTTACCGCGAAAGGTCTCGCGCCCCCTCCTCCGCCGCCGGGTTTTGACCTGCGCGTGAAAAAACCGGAGCGACCCACGAATTATTTGAGTGATTCGGACGCCGGCATCCGACTCTCGACGTTCGTGGGTGGCTGGGACCTCACGCTCAACTATCTCTACCACTACGACGACGTCCCCGCGGCCGTCCGAACGATCGACGTCGCGAGCGCAACGCCCACCATCCGCATCGCGCCGGAGTATCGCCGCACCCACCTTGCGGGGGGGAGTTTCAGCAATGCCTTTGGCGACCTCACCGTGCGGGGGGAGCTCGGCTACAACTTCGACCGTTACTACAACACCGAGAGGGTCAGCGACCCCAACGGGATCGTGCGGACCGACGAGCTCGGTTACGTGGTCGGACTCGATTGGTACGGCTTCGACGAGACCGTCCTCTCGGGCCAACTCTTCCACAGCTGGGTCACGCGCCATGGCGAAGGTTTGATCCGCCATCAGAACGAGCTCTCGATCACCCTCCTCCTACGGCGCGACTTTCTGAACGATGCGCTGATTTTCGAGACCATCTGGATTCACGGTGTTCGCAAGAGCGACGGCTTGCACCGGGTGAAGTTGACCTACGAGATCCAGAACGGACTCTTCGGCTGGATCGGGGTCGACTGGTTCTACGGCAGCCGCAACGGCCTCTTCGGGCAGTTCGACAGCAAGGACCGGGTGGTAGTGGGAGTCGAATACGGCTTCTAGGGGACGGCGCGCTAGGGCTCGAGAGGTGGTTCGTTCAGACCGAGCGCGAGACCGTCGCTGCGCGGATCGCTGCCACCCCAGTGCCAACCCGTCTCGTCATCGATCGCGATGGCCTGGGCGCTCGACCAATGCCGCTCCGAAACCACGACTTCGTGACCGCGACGCCGCAGGGCGTCGCGCACGTCGACGGGAATCTCCGGCTCGAGGAACAGCTTGTTGGGCACCCATTGGTGGTGGAAGCGGGGCGCGGCGACGGCCTCGGACACGTCGCGACCCCAATCGAATCGCTGCAGCATCGAGAGCAGGACGGTGGTGATGATGCGGGGGCCCCCAGGGCTTCCGATCACGAGGCGCAGGCTTCCCTTCTCGAGCACAATCGTGGGCGTCATGCTCGAAAGCGGGCGCTTTCCCGGCGCCACTGCATTGGCGCCCCGCGTGTCGATCAGCCCGAACGCATTCGGCGTGTCGGGTGCGACCGAAAAGTCGTCCATCTCGTCATTCAGGACGATGCCGGTGCCGGACACCGTGATCCCGGAACCAAAGAGCAGGTTTATGGTTTGCGTGAC
>CAZTOE010000182.1:0-9383 GCA_964615045.1 uncultured Spirochaetales bacterium | reverse complement strand
TCGTGTAGGAGCCGCCCTGGTCGGAGCCGTTGCCCGGATTGGGCCAGTTTGTCTGGTAGCTGTAGGCGGGAAAGGTGCCACCGGTGGCGCCCGGCGGAAGCACCGTGCGGCTCATGAAATAAGTGTACGATTGGAAGAGAAACTCGGCGAGCGGAGTGCCGGTGCTGCCCAGGCGATCGGGATGCTGCACCTCGTCGATCGCCTGATAGAGCGCAGCCACGTGGGTCGGCGTGAGGTCGTCGACGGGCACCCGCACGAAGCCCCCGTTGCCGTCGCCGTCGCCCCCTGATTTGCGAAAGAAGGCCATGCCGAGCCGCACCGAGCCGCTCTGGTTGAGGGCACAGACGAGCTCGCGCGAGACATCGGCGTTGACGGTCGCGCGGGTGCGACGGTATTTGTGGTAGGTGGTCAGCCCGAGCGCCGCCTGGACGCAGGGCGAATAGGTCCCATTGTTCGATCCCGCGAGCTCGTTCAAGATCTGGAATTCGGCCGGGATCGCGGGATCGAGCGAGTGGATCCAGTTGAGATAGTCCCGGTCGTAGGTGGTCGGCTGACCCAACGCGGCTTGCACGGGGTCGATGAAGTAGTTGCGCGTCGTGCCGCAGCGGCTCCGATTGAGCTGGTTCGAACTCCAGCTCTGGTCGCTGGTGTACCCGCCGGTCCCGGGGTTGCAGCTGTAGGTCGCGTCGGGGTCGAAGGCCGGGTGATACGCCATGGTCCGCATCGAGCCCGAGTTGTCGAAGGCCAGCAAGATGTTGGGCGGCACGCTCGCGGAGAAGAGGGCGGTGTCGTCGCCCGATTGCGCGGCACTCGGGCCCGCACCGAGCAAGGCTCCGAGAGCGCTGGCGACCATCAAAGAACGGCAGACTCGGCCCGTCATGAGGCGTATCTCCTACCGTCCTCGATCCCCATTCCTATCGATCGCGGTGTCAGGCTGTTCGGGGCGGCGCGTCGGGGGTTTGACCCGGCGTCAATCCGCTTCGGGATCTCTCTGAGCAAAGTCGATGCCATCCCGGTGCGGGGCGCTAACTATTTGAAATCTTTATGGGTTCTTACTAATCGGGAGGGCGCCGCGCAGGGTGCGGCTATGCAAGCGGGTGCAGGGGTACGCAAGGGGTTGCGCAGCCGCGGCGCGGGCTCAGCGAGACCCCGCCCGGTTGTGAACCCGCTGATGGGTGGCGGCCACGAGCTGGCCCACTGCGAGGCCGCCGTCGTTTGGGGGAACGCGGTGATGGATCAGGACGCGGCAACCCGCCGCCTCGAGGCGCGCGCGCACGCACTCGAGCAGGAGTCGATTCTGAAAGCAGCCTCCGCTCAGTGCGACGTGGGTCAGCGCGTGGTCGCGCGCCGCGCGAGCCGCGGTCTCGGCGAGGCGCTGGGCCAGGCGCAGATGAAAACGCCGCGCAACGCGTTCGCGCGCCGCTCCGCCGGCGCGCTCGAGGACCAGAGTACGAATCATGTCTGCCACCGGGATGACGGCAGGTTCCGGGCCCGACGCGGCGTCGCGGCCCGCGGTTGGATCGCGACCGTCGAGTTCCCACGGCTGGCCGGGCTCTGGCGCCGCGCTCGCGGCGAGCCCCTCGAGGGCGAAGGCGGCCTCTCCTTCGTGGTGGGCCCGATCGCATGCATCCAACAACGAAGCGACCGCATCGAAGAGCCGGCCGCAGGATGAGGTGAACTGCGCGTTCAGGCGGCGCTCGGCCATGCGCTCGAGAACAGCGAGCTCCTGGGCCGAGCGGCGCGCATGCCAGGCGAGCGCCGGCGTTGACGCGTCGGGAAACGCGTGCGTCAACCAACGGGCCGCGGCTCGCCAGGGTTCGCGAGCGGCGCGGTCACCGCCCGGCAAAAGGACGGTCTCCAGGTGTGCCAGCCGCCCAAAGCCACCCGGCTCCACCCGCAAGAGCTCGCCGCCCCACAGGGTTCCGTCGCTCCCCCATCCCGCCCCATCCAAGACGAGCGCGAGGGCCGGTCCGAAGTGGCCGTTCTCGGCGCAACAGGACAGGGCGTGCGCGTGATGGTGCTGCACGCTGACCGTGGGGAGCGAAAGCTCGTGGGCCAGCGCAGTGCTCGCGTAGCCGGGGTGTTCGTCGTGCGCGATCCAGGCCGGCGCCACGCCCAGTAACGCCGTGAGGCTCCGCAGGCGGGCCTCGAGCGCCGCAACGGAGCGCTCACTCCCAAGATCCGCGACGTGCGCGTCCAGATGCAGCTCTCCGCTCGCGAGGAGCGCCGGGGCACACTTCAGGTCTCCGCCCAGAGCGAACCCGGGCTCCGCTGCCGAAAGCTCCGCCGGAAGTCCGACCACGACCGGCGTCGTCGAGCGCGAGAGCCGCAGCGGGATCGGCCCCGAAGCCGCGCTGCGAAAGACCGGATCGTCGCTCGGTCGCGTGACGGCGCGCTCGTGGTCGAGGAAGAGATCGGCCACCTGCGCGAGCCGCTCCCCAGCGGACGCGTTCTCGGACTCGGTGGGCTCGCCCGACACATTGGCCGACGTGAAGACCAGGGCCGGGAAGCGCGTCTCGCCGTTGCCGGGACGCGCACCGGGGCCGAAAAAAAGCAAGTAGTGCACCGGGGCGTAGGGCAATACCAAGCCCAGGTCGTCGCCAACCGGGCAGACCTCGGGCGCCAGCAGCTTCAAAGCCAGCGCGCGCCGCGGCGCGACCACCACCGCGCACACGGCGCCCTCGAGCAGCAGGCGGTCTTGGGCACCGAGCTCGACCAGAAGGCCCGCGGCCGCCGCATCCGACACCATGACCGCAAAGGGCTTGGTCGGCCGTCCCTTGCGTTGCCGCAAGCGCGCGAGTGCGGCACGGGAAGTCGCGTCGGCCACCAGGTGATAGCCCCCGTAGCCTTTGACAGCGACGATGCCGCCCTCGCGAAGGACGGCGGCGGCGCGCTCGACCGGATGCGGGACAGACCCGTGCGGCTCCCGCACGGAATGTGCTGCGAGCTTCGGGCCGCATGCGGGGCACGTGAGCGTTTGGGCGTGAAAGCGGCGATCGTTGGCATCCTCGTATTCCATCGTGCAAGCCGGACAGGGGGGAAACTCCGCCAGGCTGGTTCGCTCGCGGTCATAGGGCAGCGCGCGAAGCACCGACGCGCGTGGCCCACAGCCCGCGCAGTGGGTAAAGGCGTAGCGGTAGCGGCGATTGCGGGGGTCGAAGAGCTCCCGCAGACACGCTTCGCATGTCGGTCGGTCGGGCGGGATGCGCGTCGGTCTCCCGCTCCCCCGCAACTCGCTTTCGGCGATGCGGAAGCCGCGTTCGCCACGGGGATCTGCCCAGCGCGCCTCCAGCCCTTCGACGCAGACGCCAGCGGGGCCGCGGCGCCGAAGCTCCGCGAGCAGGGCTCGAATGGCTGTCGCCGGACCTTCGAGCGCGAGCTCCAGGCCGCCCACGCTATTGCGGACGCTGCCAGCGAGCCCGAGCGACCGCGCGCGCCGGGCGACCCAGGGTCGAAGGCCCGCGCCCTGCACCGCGCCGCCCACCCATAGCTCGGCGCGCGCGATGTCGCGCGCTTTGTGGCTCAACAGATCCGCGGGAGCGGTTCGCCCGCGGGAAGCAGCAGACGGCGCAGGCCGCCGATGCGCGTGCGCACCAGCACACGACCCCGCCCGCACTCGACCCGTCCGATCACGCGGGCCTCGCACCCGAGCGGATGCTGGCGGAGGGAGCCGAGCAGCGCGTCGGCGCGGTGCGCGGGGACGAACGCCACCAGGCGTCCTTCACAAGCCAGGAAGAGCGGGTCGAGCCCCAGCAGCTCACAGGCCGCCTGCACCGCCGGCGCGGGCGCCAAGGCTCCTTCGTCGAGCGACATGTCCACGCCGGCGACGGCGGCGATCTCGAAGAGCGCCGCGCCCAGACCGCCGCGCGTCGGGTCGCGCAGGCAGTGCAGCTCCGGCACCGCCTCGAGCGCCCCCTCGACCAGCTCGTGGAGGGGCGCGCTGTCGCTGCAGACCTCGGTTTCGAACCCGATGCCCTCGCGCACGGAGAGCACCGCCACACCGTGGCTCGCGATCGGTCCCGACAGGAGGATCGCGTCGCCCGGCGCAACCCGTGCCGGGCGCAGGTCGCGACCGGCCGGAATGCGGCCGAGCCCGGTCGTGTTGACGAAGAGCCCGTCCCCCTTGCCGCGTTCGACGACCTTGGTGTCCCCGGTCACGATGGCGACGCCGGCGCGGCGGGCCGCCGCGGCCATCGACGCGACCACGCGTTCGAGCGTCGCGATCGGCAGCCCCTCTTCGAGCACGAGTCCACACGAGAGTGCCACCGGAGTCGCTCCGCACATGGCCAAATCGTTGATCGTGCCGTAGACGGCTAGGCTTCCGATATCTCCGCCGGGAAACTCCAGGGGCGACACCACGAAGGTGTCGGTGGTGAAGGCGAGCCGTTCTCCCCCGACCTCGAGCACCGCACCGTCGTGGGCGGTATCGAGCAAGGGATTGGCGAAGTGGCGCCCCACGACCGACGCGAAGAGCTGCGCACTCGCCCCCGCGCCGGCACCGTGGGCGAGGGTGATGCGGTCCGAGGGGTTTGGTAGCGGACAGCTCGCGTTCAGGAGCTTCTGCGGGTCGACACTCACGGCGCCCCGAGCTCCAGGGAGCGGTATCGCCAATACGCGGCACATGCGCCTTCGGAAGAGACCATCGGGGCACCCAGAGGATGCTCGGGCGTGCAGCGCACCCCAAAGGCGGGACATCGATCCGGTCGCAGGGCGCCCCGCAGCACCGCTCCCGCCTGGCACGCGTCCGATCCGCGGGCGCTCGGCACCACCGCAGGGGCGAAGCGCCGCCGCGCGTCGAGCTCGTGGTAGCTGGCGCGCAGCCCGAGGCCGCTTTGCGGCAGGACTCCGATCCCGCGCCACTCACAGTCGACCACCTCGAACACCTGCTCGATCAAGGCGCGGGCCGCGGCATTGCCTTCCGGCCGCACCGCCCGGTCGTATTGGATCTCGACGCGGGCCCTTCCGCTCTCGAGCTGAGCCACCGCGAGCGCGGCCCCTTCGACCAGGTCAAGGGGCTCGAACCCGGTCGGAACGATCGGCACGCGATAGCGTGCGGAAAGCGGTTCATACTCGCGGATGCCCATCACCGTGCAGACGTGACCCGCCGCCAGCACCGCCTGCACTGCACAACCGGGGTCCGAGAGGATCGCCTCGAGGGCGGGGGGAACCCGCACATGGGAGACGAGCAATGAGAAGTTCTTGAGCGCGCGTTGCTGGGCGGTCCGCGCCGCCAGAGCGACCGCCGGGGCAGTGGTTTCGAAGCCGACGGCGAGGAAGACGATCTGCCGATCGGGCTCGCGTTCTGCCAGGCGCACCGCATCGAGGGGGGCGTAGACGACCCTCACGTCGGCGCCCCGGGCCCGTGCCAGCAACAGATCGCCGTTCGAGCCCGGCACCCGCAACATATCGCCGAACGAACACAGGATCACGTCGGGCAGCAGCGCGAGCGCCATCGCCGTGTCCAGAACCCCGAGTGGCGTGACACACACCGGGCATCCGGGGCCGTGAAGCAACGTGACGTCCTCGCCCATCAGCTCGTCGAGGCCGTGCTCGAGGATGGCGTGGGTCTGGCCTCCGCAGATCTCCATCAGCGTCCAGGGCCGCGTGACGCTCCGGCGCAGTGCGGCGGCCGCCGCGCGCACGCGATCCGGGTCGCGATACGCATCGACGAACTTCACGCGGTGCCCCCCTCCTCCTCGAGGCGACCGGCGAGAACCTGCCCCGCGAGCGAGGCGGACGCCGGGTCGAGAACGCGCAGCGCGAAACCCACATGCACGAGCAGCCAATCGTCGACCCGCGCCTCGGGCACCCCCTCGAGACACACACTTCGGCGCACGCCACCGAAATCGACGGTTCCCATGCGCAGCCCGCCCTCGATGACGATCGCAGTCAAACGACCGGGAACCGCCAGACACATTCAGCGGCCCTCCCCCCGAACCCAGTCGAGCCAGGAAGCAAGCCCGGCTCCGGTGCGCGCGGAAAGAACCCGGAAGGCAAGCCCCGGCCGCACCCGACGCGCGGCGCGCACGCAGCGCTCGATCTCGAAGTCGACGTGCGGCAGGAGATCCATCTTCGTCACCACCAGAAGATCCGCGCCCGCGAAGAGCGCAGGATATTTCTCGGGCTTATCGTCGCCTTCGGCCACGGAAACCAGCGCCACGCGGTGCCCCTCGCCGCAAGGAAAGGGCGCGGGGCACACCAGGTTGCCGACGTTCTCGATCCAGAGGCGCCGCACCGGTTCGAGATCGAGCTCGTCCAGGGCGTGCTCCACCAGATGCGCGTCGAGGTGACAGAGCGCCCCCGTCTCCACCTGTACCGCCTGCGCACCGCAGGCGCGGATGCGCTCGGCGTCGAGCCGCGTCGCGCAATCGCCTTCGACCACCGCTTCGCGGTCGGGTGCGCCGAGGGCCCGGAGCGTGGCTTCGAGCAACGTGGTCTTGCCAGAACCGGCGCCGCCCACGAGTCCGATCGCATCGATGTCCCGCTCCGCGAGGTTCCGACGAAGCCTTGCGGCGCGTCGGTCGTTGTCTGCGAGGATCGCCTCCTGGACCTCGAGGCGGCGCGCTTCACCGTGCTCGGTCCCCATCGGAGGAGCGGCGGCGTGGGAATGTCCGGGTGAGCCGCATCCACAGGTGCCACACATCAGGTGATCTCCATGTCGCGCAGTAGCAACTCACGTCCCGGCGAGCGCTCGATGCGGAGCTCGGCGCCCGCCGCGCGGGTAGCGGCGGCGCAGATGGGAAAGGCCGAGCGAAGCGCAGCCGGGACGACCCCGCACAGCTCGCCCACTTCGATGCGCAAGGCGAGGATCCGCTCCCCGCCCGCGCGCGCCAGGTGCGTCTCGGCAAGCTTGAGCAGCGAAAGGCAAATGCGCGCCTCATGCATCGGCGTTTGCCTCTTCCGCCGCTGCCAGGTGCCGGCAGAGCATCGCACAGGCGGGCTCGACGGCGCGTGCCACGGAGGCGCTGAGCGCATCGCCCACAAAGCGCTCCGCCTCCACCCCGAGGATCACGACCTCGGGCGGGAGCACGCCGAGTGCCTCGGCCAGGGCGAGCCCCTCCGCCACGCCCAGTCCGTGCGTCGAAGCCGGGTGCTCGACGCGTGCGAGCTCCGCGCGCGAGATCCAGCACAGGCGGCCGGGATGACCGTTTGGGCGCACGGCGTCGACGATCGCCAGCACCGCTACCCCGGCCAGGCCGTCCAGCAGAGCAAAGGCAGGTCGCTCGCTGGCGACGCATTCCACATCGCTGGGAAGCGCTCGGCTCCTCAACCGGGCCACGACCTCGAGGCCCACGGCGTCGTCGCCCTGCGCGCTGCCCACGCCGATCACGACATTTCGCACGAACCACCTCTGCGCTGGATGTCGAGGGTGAGAAAGTGGGTCGAGCAGGAGATGCAGGGATCGTAGTCACGGATCGTCATTTCACAGCGGCGGCGCGCCTCGTCGTGCGGAAGCTCTAGAAGCTGCGGGGCGAGTTGGCGGAGATCCTCCTCGATCCGGGCCTGGTTTTGCGAAGTCGGCGGGACGATGCGCACCTCCTCGACGTCTCCCTGCGCGTCGGTGGCGACGCGGACATAGAGCAGCCCGCGCGGCGCCTCGGTGGCCCCGTGGCCCACGGCGGCGCGCGGCTCCCACGCGACGGGCCCCGGCGGCGGGTCGAGCGCCTCGATCACACGGATCGCCTCGTCGATGGCGTAGATCACCTCGATGCCGCGGGCAAAGACTGAAGCCGCGGCGTCCGTCCCGGGCAGCCGAGGGGTCAGCGTTTCGAGCGCCGCGCGGGCCGTGGGCGAGAGATGCTGCCCGCCCAGCAAGACGCGCGCCAGCGGCCCGACCAGGTAGGCACCGCGTTCCCGGATGCGGCAGTGCAAGGCGGTCGAGTGTGGCACCTGCGACTCTTCGAAATGCTCGGCGAAATCCTGCGCCGCGCAGTTGATCCCGCCCGTCGAGGCGATCCGGCCCTCGTTCATCGGATACTCGTCGGGGTGCCGAAGCGCCACCATCTCGAAGTCCTGCCGGCGCTCGGGCACCGGCAGCGAAGCAAACCAGTGCAGCAGCGCTTCCGCCTCTCCCCGCGCTCGTCGGAGTTCGTCCGCGAGGTCGCTCAGTTCGGCGCGAGTGGGGGTCCGCGTAAAGCCCCCGATGCAGACGCCGACCGGGTTCACGGGACGTCCGCCCAGCAACGAGATGATCCGATTGCCAAGTTTGCGGAGCCGCAAACTGCGTTCCACTTCCGCGCGGTGCTGACGCGCGACCTCAAAGGCGTCGTCCAGACCGAGGAAATCCGGAGCGGCCAAGAACATCATGTGCACCAGGTGACTTTCCATCCATTCGCCCGCGTAGTAGAGGCGCCGCAAGGCCCGTGTGCCGGGATGAATCTCCACGTCGAAGGCTTGCTCCACGGCGTGGACGGCGCTCATCTGATAGGCCACGGGGCACAGTCCACAAATGCGCGCCATCAAATCCGGGAGCTCTGCCGCGTTGCGACCGCGCAGGAAGGCCTCGAAGAAGCGCGGCGGTTCGTAGATCTCGAGGCGCAGGTCGGTGACCTGACCGTCCTCCACTTCGAGATGGAGCGCGCCCTCGCCTTCCACCCGCGCGAGTTCCCCCACCTGAATGGTGCGGCGCTCGCTCACATTTCCTCCTCGAGCCGCGCTGTGAAGCGGCGGAACGCGGGAGCTTCGCCCGTGATGCCGCGGAAGCGTCGCAGCACGTCACGCTGCGAAAGACCCAGGCTGCGAAAACGCTGCCCCAAGGCCTCGGGGTTGGGATCGTCCGTCGGACCGAAGCAGGCGTAGCAATCGCGTCCCAGCGCGGGGCACAATGCCCCCCCGCATCCCTCCCGCGTCACCGGACCCATGCACGGCACACCGCGGGTCACCAGCACGCAGACATGGCCCTGCCGTTTGCACTCCATGCACACGCTGTGGGCCGGAAGATCGGGCGTCGTGCCGAGCAACGCCCGGGTGAGAACCCGCCGCAGCTGCAGCTTGTTGGGTGGGCAACCGTGCACCTCATGGTCGACTCGGACGTGCGCCGACGCCGGTGTCGAGGTGGGCAGCACCGCGACCCAGCCGGGCTCCGGGTAGACGTGGCGCTTCCATTCGGCGATATCCGCGCCGTTGCGGAGGGCCTGGATTCCACCCGCCGTGGCGCAGGCGCCGATCGCGATCACGGTGCGCGACGCCTCGCGGATTCGGGAGAGGCGCTCGACGTCTCGCTGCGTTGTGATGCTGCCCTCCACCAGGGCGACATCGTAGGGCCCGGGCTCCGCGCGGCTCGAAGCCTCCAGGAAATGGGCGATCTCAAGCCGGTCAGCCAAGGCCAGCAACTCGTCCTCGAGATTCAGAATTTGCAGCTGGCAGCCGTCGCAAGAGGCAAA
>CAZTOE010000181.1:0-9440 GCA_964615045.1 uncultured Spirochaetales bacterium | reverse complement strand
GTTGTCGATGATCATGTTCTGGATCGACTGCCGCGTTGCCAGTACGTCGCCAAAGGTCTCGCGCACCTTCGCATACTCGATGGCGAGTTCCTGCGCCCTCACCGCTACCCCGATGCAGCCCGCCGCATAGGGCACGCGCTGCCGCTGGAGTCGGTCGTTGGCGATGGCAAAGCCGCCGTTCACGCGACCCAGCACCGCTGAGCTCGGCACGCGCATGTTCTCGAATTGGAGCTCCGTGGCGTAGTGGCTCGACCGCAGCGTGTGCACGACGCGGCGTACGTAGAAGCCCGCGTTGTCGGTATCGACGATGAAGCAGGTTACCCCGCCGCGTCCCTTCTCCGGGTCGGTGCGCGCGAACACCAGGGCGAAGTCGGCCCGGTCGGCACCCGAGATGAAGGTCTTGGAGCCGTTGATGACCCATCCCTCCCCGTCCGGGATCGCCCGGGTGCGGATCGCACGCGCCGGATCGCTTCCGCCCGACGGCTCGGTCAGCGCAAAGCATCCGCGCTTCTCGCCGCGCAGCGCCGGATAGAGATAGCGCTGCTTCTGGTCCTCGTTCGCCTCGTAGAGCTGCGCTAGGCCGAAGCTGCCAAAGACTCCGTAGCAGGGGGCGTAGAGACCGGCGCGGTGCTGGGCCATCTCGATCGCGAGCAGCGTCCGGGTGACGAGGTCGAGACCCGGACCGCCAAATTCCTCCGGCACATCCAAGCCGAACAAACCCATCCGCTTCACCTGATCGACGAGACGGCTGTGGTCCTCGGGTCGCAGCTCGCTGGCGTCGGGATCAAGGCCCTCTTCGAGCGGCCCGATCTCGTCGCGCACGAAGCGGCGCACCTGATCGACGATCAAGTGTTGTTCATCGGAGAGCTGTAGATCCATCGCGACCTCCCCGCTCAGGCGGGCGACAAGCGGCCCAGGTGATGGGGATGGTTCTCCGGCGCGGCGTTGTCTCGCGGCAACGCGCCAGCCGAGGCCACGTGGGCCATCAACAGCTCCTCCCAGCGGCTCGCATACTGCATGGTCACCTCGCAACGAAAGCATTTGGCGCCCGGCCGTGGCTGCCTCGCTTCCGCGGCCAAGACACCCCGCAATCCGAAGGGCGAGCGACCACCCGCGAAGCCGATGAAGAGCACCGTACCCGCCGCGTCGCCGATCTGATAGACGCCGAGTTGTGCTTGAAGGCCCGCGATGATTGCCGCGTCGAGCCCCTGCCAGGGTCTTTCCATTGCGATCGACACGCTGTCCCGCTACCGGCCGTGAAACCGCGCCGGACGGCGCTCGAGGCGTGCGGTGACACCTTCACGCGCATCCTCACTGCGGCTCACCGCGGCCACACGGGCGTTCAGATCCGCGTGCTCGATGCTGTCGCGGAAGCGCATCTGACGGACGAGCATCTCTTTCATGACCTTGAGCGATCCCGGTGCATTGGCCGCCAGCCGGTCGACGAGCTTGCGCACCTCGTCTTCGAGGTGCTCGGGTTCAGCGACGCGGGCGATGATGCCGAGCTCTTGCATGCGCGTCGCCGGCAGAGGATCGCCTAGTAGGAGGATTTCCCGCGCAGCGACGGGTCCGGCGACCTCCAGGATCTTCTTGGCCAGGAACCAAGTCGGTGCCAGCCCGATCTGAGCCAATGACATGCCGAATACCGCCGTCCTGCTCGCGACGACGAAGTCGCAGTGCAGCGCGAGCTCGTTGCCGCCCGCGATTGCAGGGCCCTGCACCGCCGCGACGATGGGCAGGGGGTACGCTTCCAGCGCGCGTAGCGTCGCCTCGATTGACGAGGGCCTACCCAGCGACTCCTTGCGCTGCTTCAGGTCCATTCCGGAACAGAAGGCCGGACCGTTTGCGCGCAGCACGGCAACCCGCTCTTCGTCCCCCGGTTCGCCGGGGAACGCCTCGATCAAGCCCGTCAAGATCTCGTCATCGAGCGCGTTGCGCTTCTCCGGGCGGTTCAGGGTCACCGTGCGGAGCGGGCCCTCGGCACGAACCAGTACTTTTTGAAGCGCCGACATTGGATTCACCTCCGCCCCGCCGTCCGGTCCGGTTCCTTCCTCGACTCTTTGGACGTCGTTTGGAAAGGACCTCGTCCCGGAGAACCACCGGTCCGTCAGGCCGGCGATGACCCGTTCACGAGGCCAAAGCCCTGAGTTCGATAAGCGAGGAGCTCGAGTAGTGTATCCGAAGCGCTCTGCCGGACATTTGGATTAAGTGAAAGGAAACAGTTCTCCTGGGTCCGGTAGATCGGGAGCGTATACCAGCCCAACACGCCGCCGCGGTATTCATCATCCGTGCAATTGGCGCCGGTCCGGTGCCAGACGCGCGCCTCCATCACCACCAGCGTTCCGGCAGCGCCCTCGATCGGAACGTCGGGAAACTCGAGTTCCCCTTCCCTCGGGGCACGGTTCCAGCGGTGGCTACCGGGCACGATTCGCGTTGCCCCGTTAGCATCGGTGAAATCGTCGAGCATCCAGACCGCGTTGGCCCCGTAGGCGGCGGACCACGGCTCGGGACAAAAGCTCTGATCGGCGTGCATCAGCCCGGCGGCGCCACCCGGGCCGGTGATGTTTCCGCTGATGTTGCAGAGCAGCATGGGCCAGCCCAGCACCGAACGCAGCAGCTCGAGCGCCACGGGGTGTTCCGCCATCTCCACGAACTCCCAGCCCTTGTTGAGCAGGGCCCACACGCGCCGGTTCGTGGCGTCGAGATCGAGCTCGAACGGGTCACCGGTCAGTCCGCGCTGCGCGTCCCACTCCGCGGCCTCATAGAAGCGTCGTCGCGTCCGCGCCAGCGCTTCCCCGGTCAGCACCTCGGGAATCACGCACAGCCCGTAGTCGAATATGTCTCGCTTCGCGCGCTCGAGGTCCTTGGTGGGCTCCGGTAGCCGTACGGTGTCCAAGATGGCGGTCCTCGGTGTTGCTCCCAGGGGTCGGGGCTACGAGATCTTGTCGGTGAAGTGCGGCCACACTTTTCGCGTGAGCAGCTCGTGACTGCGCATCGCCGCTTTGTGCGGCAGCATCTCGTTGTAGTTGTAGTTCCAGAAGAACTCCGCGGGGAATTCCTCGAACAGGGCCTCGAACTTGTGGCACACCGTGTCGGGACTTCCGGCGATTACGAGTCCCCGCTCCACCATGGATTCAAAGGTATTGGGAATCGTGGCGGGATCTTCACCCGGTCGCATGAGGGCGGCATTGAAGCCAAAGGGTTCGAAGAAGGTCGTCCAAATGAAGCTTCCCGCGTTGCGCGCGAGCTCCATGGCCTCGGCATCGGTATCGGCGACGACGACCTCTCGGAGAATGCCCATGCCCTCGCCAAATCGGTACGTCTTGCCTACGGCGGCGGCCGCGTCTTGGCCTGCTCGGAATTGCCCTGCGAGCAGGTCGGGGTCGCACACGACGGTGATGGGCACTGCACCGTGTCCGACGCCCCAACGCACGGAGCTCTCGGAGAAACTGAACGGCTGAAACAGAGGGGGGTGGGGCTTTTGAAACGTCTCGGGAACGGTTCCGATTTCCTGCAGGTAGCCGCGTTCGTCGACACCTTGGCCAAACGCACGGGTCACCTCGTGAGCGCGCCAGAATGTATTCCTCGTCGGAATCTGCCAATGCTTCCCCGAATGACTGAACGTCGGATGGGTCCACGCCTTGATGATGATCTCCCAATGCTCCTCGTAGAGTTCCTTCTTGAGCTGCTCGTAGGCCTCCGGATCCGTGTCACTATCGGCAAGTCCGGGGTAATGCTGGCCGAGCACGTTGACCCAGCGCGGCTGGTAGCCACGTGCGAAACCCGCGAAAGCACGGCCGCCGGTCATCTGGTCGAGGATCGCGATGTCTTCAGCAATGCGCAGCGGGTTGTGGGAGGGCAATACGAGCCCGAGTTGGCCGACCCGGAGCTGGTTCGTCTGCATGCCGATATACATGTCGAGCAGGATCGGGTTGGTCGAGACTTCCTCCCCCTCGATATGAAAGTGATGCTCGGTAAATGCGACGCCGTAGTAGCCGTGCTGATCGAGAAGCTTCGCCTGCTCGGCGAGGTTCGCGATCATCTTCTGGTAGAGATCGGTACGCCGTCCGGCCATCCCTTGGCTCAGCTCTTCGCGATTTCCGATCACCGGCAGGTAGAAAACGCCGACTTCCATGTTCTGGACCTCCAGCCTCCGAAGAATCCAACCGAGGGCCGATCCGCGCAAATGCTCGATCTGCGAATGCACCCTGCGCCGCGCCGTCGGGGAACCCAACATGTCCCCGGCCGTCCCGAGCGATTCCGCCCGAAGTCCCGTCGGGATTCTAATCTGGAAACGCGTCGAGGGCCTCATTATTCAGTATCGCCGCCCACAGCAGTTCGGGCTATTCGGCGGGGGCTGCAACAAACGTTCTGGACTTGAGGTGAGGTGCTAGACGCGAAGCTGCACCGGATCCACACCCTCCGCGATGCGCCGGATGGTCTTGCCTCGCAGTTCGCGAGGTGGCCCCGCTCCGGCGAACCGGCGTACGGTTCGGAAGAAGGCGCGCTGGAGCCAACCGTCGCGCAGCACCAGGTAGGGTGCGAGGCGCTGGGCGCGTTGGGTGATCTGGATCTCATGGTGGCGCTCGGCCTGCACCGCTCGGGTGGCGGCATCCACGGCCGCGGGCGTCGAGGGACCCGAGAGCACTGGCACTAGATGGTTGGCGGCCACCACCGCGTCGCGGATCGCCACGTTTAGTCCCTGGGCGCCCACCGGCGACATGGTGTGAGCCGCGTCGCCGATCACCAAAAGCCCGGGCTTCGTCCACTCGCGCGCGCGGTCCGAGACCGTCGAGAGGAGGAATGGGGCGATTGAATCGTTGCGGTGACGCCGCAGATGCCCCGCGAGCTCCGGATCCGCGTGTTGCGCCATGGCGTCGAGACACTCGGGCATCCCTCGATGGCGAATTTCACCGAAAGATCCCTTCGGAATGACCCAGCCGAGCTGGAGATGACCGTCGTAAACGGGTGCCGCGATCAACAAGTGGCCGCGGCCGGTGTAGGCGCGCAAGCGCGGTGCGTGCGCGATGGCGGGTAGCATCGGGATCTTGCACCAGACGATGTCCATGGGGGTGGGATCCCGCCGGATCGAGAGGGCCGCGTGACGCCGGACCATGGAGGCGCGGCCATCGGCGCCCACCACGAGATCGGCGCGGATCTCCTGCTCTCCGTTATCGCCGCGGGCACGCACGCCGACGAAGCGACCGCTCTCTTGCAACAGCGCTGTCCCGGAAGCGCCCCGCAGAAAGTGCAGTGAGGAATATTTCGACCCTTCGGCCACCAGCATCTCGAGCAAGCCGGGTTGCGATATCCAGCGCGGGCCCAGGGGGCCAAAGGCGCCGTCGGCAAAGGGGAGGGTGAACACGAGCTTGCCGAACACGAACAAATCGGCGCCTCGCAGTTCCACCTGTGCCACGGTCCGGAGCGCATCCCACAATCCCATCTGCTGGAAGGGCTCGAGCCCGCCGGGCAAAAGGACCTCACCGCGGAACTCGCGGGCGAAGTCGTCCCGGCGCTCCAGCAGCGTGGTCTCGATGCCGCGTCGAGCCAGCAGATAGGCGAGAACTGCCCCGGCCGGGCCCGCGCCCACGATCACCGTGCTGCCCACAGGGTCGCCTCCCGTCGGACTCGCCGATGGCTCGAAGAGAGAGGTCGGAGAGGGCTCGTTCTCAGGCGGTGGCCGCTCCCCGATCGCGGTTGGCGAGATCCACGTTCACCACGAGCGCAGCTCCGGCAGCACTTCTTCGCCGATCAGACGCATGCTGCGCTCGACCTGGTCGTAGGGCATTCCCGCGTAACTCACGATCGAGTTCCACTCATAGGCACCGACAACCTGGCGACGCCGCTCGAGCTTGTCGAGGATCTGCTGCGGTGTACCCCAAGCCTGGTGAGAGATGTAGTCCTCCACGGCCTTTTCGATGCCGAGCGAGCGGAGAAAGTTGGAGGATTCTCCGTACATCTCGTAGCCGGCGATCTTTTTGTGGTAGTCCTCCAAGAATTCGTAGTGCTCGAGGATTGAAAGATAGTTGGTCGAGAGGTACTTGCGCACGGTCGCCTCCGCGCGGCCGGGGTCGGAGTCGCAATAGCAGAAGTCGAGCAATAGCGGCATGGGTGCCGGGCGCCCCTGACTCTTGGCGAATTCGTTCCGGTAGTGCTCGATGTTGGCGCGATGCTTCTCCATCTCGAATTGCACGAAGCACATCATGCGTGCGCCGAGCTGACCCGCGATCTCCACGGACTCGGGTGACATCGCAACGGTGTAGAGGCGATCCTCGATGCCCTGCTCGGGGCGGGGTCGGATCTCCGTGCGAGCCTGCGGGAAGTACGGGCCCTCTCCCTCGATGAAGCCAGTTCGCAGCGCATCGACGATCATGCGAGCTGCCTCGTCGAAACGGTCGCGGGTCTCCTCCATGGAAATCCCGAACGCCGCATACTCGCGTCGCGCGAGTCCGCGCCCGAAGCCGACCAGGAAGCGGCCATCGGAAAGGGCGTCCAGGGTGGCGATCTGCTCGGCCACACGGATCGGCTGCGGCCACCAGGGCAGGATGATCGCGGCGCTGCCCAGCTTGACGCGCCGGGTGCGCGCCGCCACCCAGGTCAGAATCTGCAGATTGTCGGGCGCGATCGAGTACGAGTCGAAGTGGTGTTCGGGACACCAGACCGAGTCGTAACCCACCTCTTCGGCGAGCGCCGCCAGGCGTACCTCCTCGCGTAGCATCTCGGCATCCGACAAGTTCTCGTGGAGGTTCGGCAGCATCATCATGTAGCCGACGTTCATGGACTTCTCCTCTCGTCTCGCTGTGTGCGACGCGGGCCGTCACAATGCTACCAAGTCGCGTAGGGTTCTCAGAATTCGAGGCCCACCGCTCGCGTCAAGAAGTTCATCAGCGGTCGCGTATCCCGGAACCGCGCGGCCACGAACTCGGCAAATTGAGGATCGAGGACGGTGTCATGATCGATCTCGTGGATCGCGATGAAGTCGGTTCGTTTGATTTCGCCGATGAGCGGATGGTCGGGATCAAACCCGCGCGGCGGGCGCTTGAGCGTATCGCCGCCGAGCTCCCATCGATCGAGCCCTTTGGCCCTCCAGATCCGTTTCCATACCTGGGGCTTCTCGGAGATGGCCCGTCGGATGCGCAGTAGGGCTCCCTTGTCGGGGCGCCAGGTTCCCGCTCCGAGAAAGCAGGACTCGAGCGCCACGTGCACGTAGAGCCCCGGTGCGTGGACGTCACTACCGGCCACGTGGCGGAATTGAATTCCCACGTTGGTCTTGTAGGGACGCTTGTCGGGAGAGAATCGAACATCCCGATGGACCCGCATCAACGAGCCGCCGACCTTCTTGTCGCTCGCCACGAGGTGGGGAGACAGTTTCGCGAGCGGGGCGGCCATGCCTCGGATGAACGCCAGGGCGGGCTCCCGGACTTCATTCTCGTAGCGAGCTCGATGACTGTCGAACCATTCGCGGTCATTGTGAAATTCGAGCTCTGCCAAAAACTCGAGAAGCGCGGGCCGAAACCCGGCGAACTCCGCCGCCGGGGGCTCTGCGCGTTTCTTGAGAGTGAGGGATGCGGTGCTTCCGCGCTTTTTTGTAGCCGCGGCCTGGGTGCGTGCCATCGATCTCCTCTGGCTACTGGAGGATCGCGAGTGTACCGTCGACCGCGCCATCGCCCCAGTCAGCATTCCTCGCGCGGTCGAGGACCTCTGTAGCCGGGAAGAGGCTTTCGCATGTGTCGTTGGCTTGCGTACACCGGCCCCTCATTGCCTCTGGGTGCTCTCTCCTCGTTCGCCCCGATCATTCGCTGATCGATCAGAGCAAGAACGCGCGCGAAGGGGAGAAAACCACCAACGGAGATGGCTTCGGGGTGGGATGGTACGGCGGCCGGAGCCAGGCGGGGCTCTATCGCAGCACGCATCCGGCTTGGAACGACGCGAATCTGCACGATCTAGCGGCTCACGGGCGATCTCCACTGTTCATGGCGCATGTGCGTGCCGCCACCGGTACAGCTGTGCAAGAGACGAATTGCCACCCGTTCCGCTTTGAGAATTGGCTCTTGGTGCACAACGGCGAGATTCCACACTTTCACCGCATTGGGCGCGCGCTGATGCTCCAGATCGCTCCAGAGCTCTTTCCCAGCGTGAGTGGCTCCACCGATTCCGAGTTGCTGCTGTATCGAAGCGCTGTACGCCACCGTGGCCGTGAGCGATGGAAAGCGGCTGCTGGCACTTCGATACTCCAGTTGCAGCCAGTCGAGCACGCTCTACCACAGCCGTCACTTGCATGCGCTGCGCGAAGTTCACGGCTCGTACGAGACGCTGCCCGAGGGGAGCGCTGTCGTGTTGTCGGAGCCGCTCGATGAGCTGGCAGAGCACTGCGAAGCGGTCCCGGAGTCGACGCTGATCGTTGTGGATGGCGGTCGCATCGCGACCCAGCCGCTGGTTCTGCGCCTGCCTGACTCGGACTGAGGCCCTCGACCGCGAGGTGTCCCGGCGGTTTCCTGGGCGCGGCGTCGGGGCTTCAGCGACCGGCCCCGGCGCGGATCGCTCCCTCGACCGAGGATTCGACCGCTACTGGGCGGGGCGTAGCGAGCGAGGGCGACGGCTGCTCGGCGGCGAGGCGCACGACAGGACGAGCGGCTATCGGCGAGCAGCTGAACAGCGTGCAGAACCAGAAGATCATCGCCGAGCTGGCATGCGGGCCGCCGGCGAGCGGCGGGAGCAGGGGATGCGAGCTGGATCGGCCGGCCGGGCCTGTCGCGGTCTCCCAAGGAGGGCGTGGCGCCCAATGCGCATCGCGAAGGGACACAACGAGGCAGGTCAATGATCTCCTGCCCCGTTGCGGATCTTGCACTAGCTCCAGTCGAGCATCTTGCCGTTCAGGGAACGGGTCGCGAGGTCGAGCATGCCGTCTGTGCCAAAGGTTTGGCCGTCAGACGTGTTGACCAGGAGGCGAATTCGCCATTTGTTCTTCCCGCTGTCTTCCCAGGTCCCCTCGCCCATCGCAACGGAACGCTCGCCATTATCCTGGAAGCTCTGGCCCCGCCAGCTACACGGACCTTGCGTCGCTCCGGGTGCACCCCGAATAATGAGCGACCCGAGCACCGTCCCAAAATCGGTCGCCGTTCCGTCGAAATCGAGGCTCACGGTGCCGCCGTCCTCGCCGTAGCTCACAGTTGTCTGCTTTAGCTTGTATGTTCCGAGTTCTTTGCCAAGAGCCATGGTGTTTCTCCGAAGTTTTCAGTTTGGTTGCGTTCTCCTTGTGTGCCTAGGCCACGGCGGAATCAAGCGCAAGCTCGCGAGGTGGATCCGGTTGCCCACAGTGCGGAACTGCTCAGGGTTCCGGATCCGATGAGCGCTCGCCAGCGACACCCCCAGCCGAGGACGGCGAGCGTATCGAGGTCCGTTGGTGAAGCGAGACCTCCTCCCGGCTCGGGCAGGAGCTG
>CAZTOE010000180.1:0-9446 GCA_964615045.1 uncultured Spirochaetales bacterium | reverse complement strand
CAGGTGAGATGGACGAAACCCTCGAGTTTCCGAAGGTGCCTGTCTACGTTGGCAAAGAGCGTCTTGAACTGCTCGTAGTCGTTCGAGCTGCGGAATTGAACCGTTTGCATACTCATGTAGTACGCCATCTCCGTACCCTCCGAATCGTTCGATCAAATCTCGGTAGAAACGATGTTCAGGCAGCTTCACTAGCCCCCCGATCGTCCCGAGTTCCATGATATCCATGGGTTCCCTCCTTCGGGGAGGGAGCGTATCGCGGCAGGCCAAACCAGGAACGCGGCAGACTCTCTCGTGACTCAGCGGCACAGAGCAGTGTGCGGTATTCTAGATCGCCTCACTTCCCTTGGAGGTCATCATGTCCATCGCGATCACTATTGATCTTCCGGTCGACCCGAAGCGTTGCGATGAATTCCTCGAGTTAATCAAGAGTGTCGCGCCCGACACCCGGGCCTACGACGGATGCGAGCGCTTCGACATTTACACAGACCAGGATCGACCCGGCCGTGTCTTCTTCTACGAGATCTGGGAATCGAGGCCGAAACAAGAAAAGTATCTTCAGTGGCGGACCGAGACGGGTCTGGTCGAAAAGATGGGTAAATACCTGACGGGCGCGCCAACATTTTCGTATTTCGATAGATTCGACGGTTAGTGAATTCAAGAACCCAGGAGTCTGCTGACTGCGCGATCTCCGGAACGCCCGTGTGTTTGTGTGGTGACCCGGGGCAGCAATTCGACGAGGAAGTTAAAGTCACCGAACTCGGCGAGAAGCGCTGACAGGTGGACTGGCAGAGTACCTTCGAGGCGCTGGGCCCGGCCGAGGAGCTCGAAGAGCTGTTCCGCGGTGTCTACACCGGCGGTGTCATCGAAATTCGCAAACGACTGGAGGTCTGAGCGCGGAAGCCGTGCCTGACCCTCAACGAGAAGAACTACGACGTCGACTTCTCCTTTGACCGGTGGTCACTGCTCGGAGTAGGATGATTCCCGGTCTGGGGCGGAAGCCGGCATGGACTGTCCGAGCTGCCACCACGAAAACCCCGACACCTCCAAGTTCTGCAGTGAGTGCGGAACCCGGCTCTCTACTCCCCAGACCTCCCAGCCCGAAGGCGAACGTCGTCAGCTCACGGTGATGTTCTGCGATCTGGTGGGTTCGACTGCTCTTTCGGAGCGCCTCGACCCCGAGGACTTCGGCGAGGTCATCGCCTCCTACCAGGCCATCTGGTGCGGCGTCAAAGGTCTTGAGAGGCTGGGTTCGTGCGGAGACGGGCGAGGGTGAGGCAGGATTGTGCGAGATCCAGGAAGCCTTGCGTTTCTTCACGCACATTGGCTTTGAAACCGGCGCGCCTGCACGCACGACGCAGCTCGCGGAGTGCTTGTGGAAAGGTGGACGTCGCCAGGATGCGAAGCTGGCCCTCGAGCAATGTATCTCAAGGTCACAGGAGACCGGCCAGCACTATTTGGACGCGGAGCTGTACCGACTGAGAGGCGGAATTGTCCTTGACCACAGCCGCGCCGATCGACAGGAAGCGGAAACGCTTTTCGAGCGCGGCGTCGAAATCGCGAGGGGTCAGCATGCGAAGTCCCTCGAACTCCGCGCCGCCACCAGCCTGGGCCGCCCCTGGCGATCCCAAGGCAAAACGACCGAAGCTCGAGACCTCCTCGCCCCCGTCTACCACTGGTTCACCGAAGCGTTCGACACCCAGGACCTGAAGGGCGCGAAGGCGCTGTTGGAGGGTTGGGCGGGGCGTGAGTGTCCAAGCGGTGGAAATCCTCGAGACGGTGTGGCGATTGGCTGGTTTCGACCCCAGTGCCCTCGAGCAGGTCCGCCTGATCGGCGACGACCCCGTCTTGCCTTCGATCTTCAGGGTGGGTGCAGCAGCGATGGCAAGCGTTGGAGCGGTGGGAGCTGCGGCCGCGGAACTACACCGCCAACGAACCGCCAGGGCCCAAAGCGTTAGTGTTGAGGCCCGGGCAGCTGCCAATGTCTTTCGCAGCGAGCGTTATGTCTTGGTGGATGACGAGCCGCTGCCGAGTCCTTGGGGGCCGGTCTCGGGTTATTTCCGGACTCGCGACGACCGCTACGTGCAGCTCCATGCCAATTTCCCTCATCATCACGAGGGTCTCGTTGAATTGCTCGAGTGCGAAGGCAACCGGGAGTCGGTCAAGGCCGCGCTGCGCCGTTGGTTGGGGGCCGAGTTGGAGGCCGCCGCGTCCGAGCGCGGGCTGTGTGTGGGGCTGCTGCGAAGTCGCGATGAATGGGAAGCTCATCCGCAGGGCCAAGCAATCGCCGAATTGCCGCTGTTCGAAATCGAGAAGATCGGGGAGAGCCCGCCGGAACCGTTCGAGCCTGCAGAACGTCCGTTGGGCGGCGTCCGGGCACTAGACCTTTCGAGGATCATTGCCGGGCCAGTCTGTGGCCGGACGCTCGCTTCCCATGGCGCCACGGTACTCCGGGTTGGTGCCCCGCACTTGCCACTGATACCGAAGCTCTGGCTCGAGCTCGCCCGCGGAAAACGCTCATGTCACCTCGACCTGCGCGACAAAGGGGATCGGGCGACGCTCGAACACCTGGTCTCGACAGGCGATGTGTTCCTTCAAGCCTACCGGCCGGGTGCACTTGAGCGGTTGGGATTTGGGCTCCGGGCCTTGGCAGAGCGGCGGCCTGGCATCGTCTACGTCTCTCTGTCCGCCTATGGCCACGAAGGGCCGTGGGCGAAGCGACGCGGCTTTGACAGTCTCGTGCAAACGGTCAGCGGAATCGGTGATGCGGGTGCCAAAGCCGCGGGGCGGATAGGAACATTCCCTCTGCCCTGCCAAGCGCTCGATCATGCCACGGGATTCCTGGCCGCGTTCGGAGCGATCGTGGCGTTGACGCGCCGCGCCCAGGAAGGCGGGAGCTGGCACGTCCGCGTCTCGCTCGCGCAGACTGGACACTGGCTCTGGAATCTCGGCCGCGTCGACGGGCTTGACGCGCCCAATCCCAAACTCGCTGACCTTCGCGATTTGCTCGATGAGTATGAGACAGAAGAGGGAGTGGTCACGGCGATCGGCCCTGCCGAGATTCTGAGCGAAACCCGAGCGCACTGGGAGAGGCCACCGACACCGCTTGGAAGTGATGCTGCCGAATGGCATTGAGACTGCGCCGCCCACCAGCCCGATTCGCGGCGATTTCCAAGATGTCCATCGCATGCCCTCCTTGGGGAGGGAGCGTATCGCGAAGGATCGGGGACCCTCAGGCCTGGGTGCGGAGGGCCTTCGGCACGGCCCATTCGGTGCGCCGGCGGCCGCGGGCGACCACTTGGCTCGGAATCCGGAAGAGCGAGAGGAGAAACCAGGCCGGAGCCCAGGCCACGAGCTTGAGCAACATGAACGCGCGGGGGCCAGCGCCGAAATCCTTGATGGGATGACGCAGCTGGTCGAGCGTGGCTTTGCCCCCGGCACCCGCCACCCATCGCACATAGCTTCGCACCTGCGCTCGAATCTCCTCTTCCGGCAGCTCGTAAAGCCGCTCCCGAGCCCCATCGAAGCCCTCTGAGAAGAAATGCACGTGGGCTTTGACGTTGTCGAAGCCCTCGAAACTCTCGGTGTGGGGCTGAAAGGGTCCCGGGAGACGCGCGCCGATCGCGGCGTAGGCGGCGTCGGTGAGGAGGAGATATTCCTCGCTCTCAAGCGAGTTTTTGAGCAGACGGTGCGCCAGGATCACGTCCGGGCCCGACACCTGTGCCCGGCCGGCGATGCCGTGAAACACCGCTTGGCCCGCGTGGACGATGATCTTGAGCCGAAGCTTGTCGGCGTTGCGGCAAATGGCGCAGCTACAGGGCGTCGACTCCGAAGCAACCGCCATGGCGTTCACGAAGGATTCGAAGAAGCCTCCCAGCCTGGTGCTGACCTCGTCGAGCACCTCTCGCCACGCGCGGTCGTCGCCCGGGTGCGCGGCGTAGAGAAACACCGCGTCGCCCTCAATCTCCTGGAGCTGCAGCGGGATGTCTACCTGCTCGAGGATCGCCTCGATGAGCGAGTTGATGCAGAGCTGCCCGTGCACCGCGGAGGTCTGGTTCTCGAGCATGAAATGCGTATAGCCGCTGATATCCGCAAGGATGATCACCAGCTCTTTTTCTTCGAAGCTCATCGCGGGCCCTCACGGCGTACCCTAGCGGAGTCGGGCCGGGCGGCCCAAGTAGATCAAGCAAACCCAGGATATCACCCGGGTAACGATGCGGTTGGAGCCAACCTCTGCGTCGGAAGACGTCCCCAGCTCCCCGATCGCCCCCAGTTCCATGATGTCGATGAGAGTTCCTCCTGGGAGGGAGCGTATCGCGGGGAGCGGCTCATCCCCGACCGCTTTTTGGGCTTCCTGTAGCGCCTTCAGGACCGAGTCCTTGAATGGACCCTCGGGAATCGAACCCAGCCATTCCGAGGCTCCGGGCTGCGCGAAAACTAGGTCGTTTAGACCGGAGACGATTTGGTCACCGACGGCGCTCTCGGTGCGGGACAACATCCCGACGGCGGTCGCTTGGCGGTACATCAGCAAGCGGAATACGAACTCCTCATCGGGGTCGCCAAGGGGTTCTCCCTGAATTCCTTTGCGAAACACCGCTGCGTTCCTGGCCTGGCAAACCGGGTCGAAGGCGCTCATAGCAGACGCCGCTCCGGTTGCGACGCTCTGCTCATCGAGCTGACGGCGGGTGTCGCGCATCTGCACCGCCAAATACACCAGCGTCACCAGCACCGCGATGCCACCGATGAACTCTCCGAGGTTGGCGAGTTGGGTGAGGTCCATGGTTACGCCTCCCTCGGATCACGGCGAGGCGCGCGGCACTCACGATCGACGTAGTTCTTGAAGGTTGGATTATAGGCCCACTTGCGTCGTTCCCAGAAGGACTCGCCGCCGGGCGATTGCAGCAATCGACCCATGACGGCGCGCCAGCGTTGTTGCGACTCGACTTCATCGAACTCGCGATTGTGGAGATAGTTCGCCTCGAGCTGAGCGAAGAATGCTCCGAGGAAGTCGTAGAATCGGTTCAGCTGGTCCGTCTCGAGCGTGGTGGGAGCGCGGAGGCCCTGATAGTAGAGTCGGCTGAGTTCGCCATCCTTTGCCAATTCCATCAACCAGGTCGCCGAGTCGCTGGACGCCGCCTGGTAGACCGTGCGGTGCGTCGACCGCGTGCTTTGCCGCACTTGCATCGCCAAATAGATCAGCGTGGCGACCACCGCGACGCCGCCCACCAGCTCCCCGATCGCCCCGAGTTCCATGATGGTCATGCGAGTTCTCCCTCCTTCGAGAGGGAGCGTATCGCGGCCACCAACCTTGTGGCGCCGCGGGGACGATTCAAACCACGGGCCAGAATTGCCTAAAGAATCCGGCTCGTGAGACAAATCAGCGAGCGTTGGGAGGTACGAGCAACGGCGAGGTTCGCAATGAAAACTCTCACTTCATCGCGCGCAGCAAGAATGGCGCTTCTAGCGGTCGGATCGTTCCTCAGCCTCGAGTCGGCGGCGAGGTCGGAGACCACTCTCTACGGATCTGTTCGAGCTGGGGTAAATTGGCAGGCCCCCGATTCTACCCCAGTGCACGATCAGACCGAGCAATCCCAATCCGAGCATCCATATGGGGGCTTCTCAAATTCGATACTGCAGTACGACACCCCAGAGATTTCTACAAACGGGTCCCTGCTCGCGTTGGGCACCCTTACCTCGCGGTACTTGATGCGGGCGCGGTGGTCTGGGTGGCACCGGAGTTCACCGACGAACATCGCAAGGCGATCGAATGGCTCAACGATAACAGCTCAGGCGATATCTCTTTCTACGCGGTTCAGATCGAGCTCCGGCAGATTTGTCAAAGCTCGCCGTCCGGTTCAACGCTGTCGCGCGCCCGGCTGATTCGACGATCAGAATTGCCGCTAGCAAAGCCGCGGGGCCGCTCACAAAGACGAAGGAACTTCAGTTGGAATGGTGGGAGGCGTTCCGGGGGGCGTTGCTAAAGAGCAAAGTAGTCACGTCCGCACATACACTGGCACCGAGGTCCGGCTTCGGAGTCGCTCTCGGGCTAAAGGGAATCCATCTATCGAATATCGCCGACACCTACGCCAATCGAATTGGTGTACGGGTCTATATCCGGAACATAGTGAATGCTGAGGCTGCGCTTTCGCAGCTCTCCGATCACAAGGCTGAGATCGAATCCGAGATCGGCGAACCGCTTGTCTGGAATGCGAACCCAGAAGGTCGAGACAAAATCATCGCGATCTATCACGATGCAGATTTGTCCGATCGCGAGAAGTGGCCGCCAGCACCACCCGCTCGCTGTGCTCCCGCAGCACGTCGTCAAAGGTCGCCGCGTCGGCGCGGGTCCGGCGCGCCAGCTCCTCGCGAGCGCGCACGATGGTCGCGATCGGGGCGAGGTGCCAGCCGTCGGGCTTCATGGATTTCACTTCGCGATTCGGATGGCGACGAGAGGTCGCGGGTTTGTCGGCGTCACCCGGCTAGTCACGGTCGCGCAAACAGGCGCAGCAACCAAAGACCCTTCCCTAGGCCAAGCGGGCCGGGGGGCTCTCCGAGTACCAGAGCCCCTCGGTCCAGGCTGGCATCGGTACGAGGACCCCGGGCCCGACCAGGTTTCCGGGAATCAGTCGAAGTGGGGGCTGAACCAAGCGGTATCCTCCCAGCATGCGCATCTCTGGCTACGACCACGTCGCGCTCCCCGCGAAGGACCCCGAGGCGCTGATCGCGTTCTACAAGAAGCTCGGCATGCCCATCCTCTACGAGGCGCAGTGGCGCGCCGGAAAGCTCCCCGCGTTTGCGGTACAGGTGGGCCCCGACGCGAAACTCAACTTCCACGATCCGAAGCTCTGGCAGGACGCCGGTTTCGAGGCGCGGGGCCCCACGGCCGAGCCGGGTTGCGGTGACCTCTGCTTCGTCTTCGACGGCACCATCGAAGAGGCCGAGGCGTTGATTCGCGATGCCGGAGCCGAGATCGTCTACGGGCCCTTCGACCAGCCCGGGGGCGCCGACGCGGGGCAGCGCGAGGGCACGAGTGTCTACACACGCGACCCCGACGGAAACCTGATCGAATTCATGACCTATCCCGCCGCGGGTCGAGGCCCTGTGGCGGCGCTGCTGCCGCGCGCACGGAAGGGCTAGCCCGTTGCTTTGCATCGCATGAAAACCCACCTAGATGAGAGACTCCGTCCACCTATCTATTAGGCATGGGTGAGACCGTTGCTCCAAGCTTTCCGATAGCCTGGTCCGGACCAAAGACTTCGACTGGAGCTTTTCATCATTGCCCAGCGTGAGGGCTCGGCGGGTCCAAGTTTGGGGCCGAATCGCGCTCCTGATACCCTGTCTGCACCGAGGAGGTCGCGATGAAGGATTCCGCGGCGCGTTCCTATGCGATTCGTCAAAAGCTCGACCATCCGATCATCGATTGTGACGGTCACACCATCGAATTTCTGCCGTCACTGCTCGAAGTCATCACCGAAGTCGGGGGCCGGGAGCTCGCCGAGGCCTACGCCAATCAACCCATCAACTGGCACCGTTTGAGCTCGCAAGAACGCTACGAAAAGCGAACCGTGCGCCCCCCGTGGTGGTCACTGCCTGCGGAGAACACACTCGACCGGGCGACCGCGATGCTGCCGGCGCTTTTGCGGCAGCGCCTGGATCGCTTCGGGATCGACTTCAGCGTGATCTACCCGACGGTGGGCCTCTTCTTCATGTCCCAGAACCGCGAGGAATGGAGGCGGGTCTTGTGCCGCGCGATCAACCGCTACCACAGTGAGATCTTTGGCCCACACGCCGACCGGTTGACACCGGTGGCAGTCATTCCGATGCACACGCCCCAGGAGGCGATCGCGGAGCTCGAATACGCGGTCGGTACGTTGGGGTTCAAAGCGATCATGATCCCCGGACACGTGCGTCGACCGCACCCCGAGGTCGAGCGGATCGCACCCGAGGTGCGCCGTCACTGTTATTGGCTCGACCACCTGGCCCTGGGTTCGCCCTTCGACTACGACCCCTTCTGGGCCAAGTGTGTCGAACTTCAGGTCGCGGTGACCGAGCATTCTGGAAGCATGGGCGTGGGGACACGCAACGCGGTCGAGAACTACGTGTTCAACCACATCGGCCACTTCGCTGCGGCGGGTGAGGCGTTCTGCAAAGCCCTCGTCATGGGAGGCGTCTCGCGGCGCTTTCCCGAGCTGCGCTTTGCCTTCCTAGAGGGGGGCGCCGGATGGGCGGCTAGCCTCTATTCCGATCTCCTTTCCCACTGGGAGAAGCGAAACGGGAATGCGGTTCGCAGCTACGACCCCGGCCGCATCGACTACGATCTGCTTGCGAAACTGTTTCGCGAGTTCGGCGCCGGGATCGTGCGCGGAGACGTCACCGCCGAAGATTTCCGAAGTGATTTCCTCAACAAATACGAAGAGAACCCTGGCCTGATCGATGAATGGTCCGAGGCGGGGTTCGGCAGCGCCGAGGAGCTTCGCGACGCCTTCCAGCCCAATTTCTTCTTCGGCTGCGAGGCCGACGATCCGGCGACCGCCCACGCCTACAACCGCCGCACCAACCCCTACGGCGTCGAGCTCAAGGCCGTCTTCAGCTCGGACATCGGCCACTGGGATGTGCCGGATATGGAGTGCGTGCTGGAGGAGGCGTACGAACTCGTGGAGAATGGGGTGCTCGACGAAGCGCAGTTTCGTCGCTTTACCTTCGAATACCCGGCGGAGCTCCACGCTTCGCTGAATCCCGAGTTCTTCCGCGGCACCGTGGTGGAGGGAGAGGCCCCCCGACGTTCGATTCCGTGATTCGGGATGGGACGTTGATCGTCCGCGACCGGCTGAGGGCGTGCCGAAGAACCGATTCGGCGATGCCGGGGTGCGGGGCTTCGCCGGCCGCGACGCCTGTGTTCGCGGTTGCCGGTGTAAATCGATCGGCCCGGGCGGCGGATCGTGGTGGGGTTCGTCTCATGCGCTGCGATGCCTCGCTAGGGCGATCAACCCGCCGAGCATCGCCAGCGCCGCGCTCCCCGCCGCTGCTTCGGGGACCGTGATCGTGTTCCGGGTGAACACGGCCGAAGCCTGGATGTACTGGAAAGTCGGGTGTCCCGACGGGTTGACGTTGAAGCTCAGGTCGACGAAGTCGGCGAGACCCAGCAAAAGCTCGATGTCAACTAGGCCGTCGGGGAGGGGGTTTGGCGGGCTCTGGCCGCTCATCATGTCGTTGAAAAGGATCGGATTGGTGAAGTTGGCTGCTGGCATCACGTCGAGCTCGCCGAAGTTCAGCCCGCCAGTCATTCCGCCTGTCGCCACATCGAAGATCTCGAGATTCAGATCGTCGCAGTTCGTACAATCGAAGCTGAAGGCGATGTCCGGCATGGAGCTTACGTCGGTCGCACCCTGAGCGGGAGAATCGATGATAAGGCTTGGTTGTCCCGAGGAGGCGAAGATCTCGGGGGGGTC
>CAZTOE010000179.1:0-9655 GCA_964615045.1 uncultured Spirochaetales bacterium | reverse complement strand
ACGCCCGCACGGCCGCGAGAGGAGCCCTCGCAGCGCGAAAGTGCTGCGCCGACAGGGAGCGCAGCGTAGGCGGTGCGGAACCCTTCCCAATCCGCGATCGGTGTGCCGTCCAGCGCCACCACGCGATCGCCAGAGCGCAATGGGCTCTCCCCTGCCGGGGAGGTCGGAACGAGAATTCCGAGGACGGCGGCCAGTCGATTGTGCCCGAGTCCGACCCAACCGATCTCCGTCGCCTCGCCGAAGGGATCGAGACCCGAGCGTGCAGCCACCGCGAGCTCCGTGGAGCGCGGGGCGCCGTCCCGCTCAAAACGCACCGCCAACCGCTCTCCTGGTCGCGCGCGCAGCACCGCTTCGATCTCGTCCCAGTAGCGGACCGGTTTTGCGCCGAGGGCGACGATCAGGTCGCCGGCCTCGAGCCCCGCCCGCGCCGCCGGCGAAGAGGGCTCGACCATCCCGATCACGGCTGCATCCCGCGGCATCCCGATGCCCAGCACGATCGCGAAGAGCAGCACCGGGAGCACGAGATTCATCGCGGGTCCGGCAAAGAGAATCAACAAGCGCTGCCAAACGGGTCGGTGGTTGAAGGCGCGCTCCCGATCTTCGCGGACTTCGGGGCTGTCCTCCTCGTCGGGATTCTCCCCCAACATCTTCACGAACCCACCGAGCGGAATCCAAGCAGCCACGTATTCCGTCTCGCCGCGCTGGAAGCGCAGCCGGTAGCGCCCGAAACCGATTGGAGACCCAAAGCCGAGCGAGAACTTCAGCACCCGCACGTTGCAGAGCTTGGCGACCACGAAGTGACCGAGCTCGTGCACGAAGATCAAGACGCCGAGCATTACCACGAACGCGAAGACGAACGAGAACACGCTGCTCAAACCTCTGCTCCTGTCAGCTCGCCTGCCCGTGCGCGGGCCCAGGCATCCGCCGCCCGGGCGTCCTCGAGGTCGCGCAACGCGTCACCGCGCGCGGCGGTGAGATGGGCCTCGAGCACCGCGGCGTTGGTGTCGGCGATCGCCGGGAAGGCGATGCGGCCCTCGAGAAAGGCCGCGACCGCGATTTCATTGGCGGCGTTCAAGACGGCCGGCGCGGCTTCGTCGCCGCGCAGGGCGGCAAAGGCGAGATCGAGGCAGGGGAAGCGGGCGCGATCGGGCACTTCAAAGTCCAGCCGCCCAATCTTGGCCAGATCGAGGCGCGGCACGTCGAGGGTGAGCCGCTGCGGATGCGCCAAGGCCACTGCGATTGGAACCCGCATATCGGGCAGTCCGAGCTGAGCGAGCACCGAAGTGTCGCGCAGCTCGACCAGCGAATGCACGATCGACTGGGGATGCACCACCACGTCGATCTGGTCGGGTCCGACATCGAACAGCCAGCGCGCCTCGATCACCTCGAGCCCCTTGTTCATCAGACTCGCGGAATCGATCGTGATTTTGGGACCCATATCCCAGTTGGGATGCGCCAGCGCCTCTTCCACGCTGGCCTCGGCGATGCGCTCAGCGCTCCAGGTACGAAACGGGCCCCCCGAGGCAGTCAGAATGATGCGGGCGAGGTCTTCTGGGCGCTGCCCAGACAGCGCTTGGAAGATCGCGCTGTGCTCGCTGTCCACAGGGAGCAGCGCGACGCCGCGGCGCTGCACCGCGCGCAACACCAGCGCCCCCGCCATCACCATGACCTCCTTGTTGGCCAGGGCGATATCACGGCCGGCTTCGATCGCTGCGAGGGTCGGCGCCAGTCCCGCGGCGCCCACGAGCCCCGAAACGACCAGATCGGCGGGGTGGGTTGCGACCCCGAGGAGACCCTCGTCACCAAAACCGAGCTCCAGGCCCTCCGCTTTCGCGCCCAGCCGCTCGCGGAGCGCCGCGACGCCCTGGCGATCGCCCACGGAGACCCGCTCAGGACGGAAACGGAGAACCTGGTCGGCGAGCTTGTCGACCCGGCGGCCCGCCGCAAGCGCCGTCACGCGATACGCGTCGGGGTGCGACGCGATCACGTCGAGGGTCTGTTCACCGATACTCCCGGTGCTGCCCAGGATCACGACCCGCCTCACCGCTGGCCTCGATGAACCTGGCCGCTCGTCAGACCGTAGCGGCGCTCGCGGTTTTGGTAGGCCTCGATAGCCGCGCGCAGGTCGGGGGCTCGAAAATCGGGCCACATCACCGGTGAGAGGTAGAGCTCGGCGTAGGCGATCTGCCAGAGAAGAAAGTTTGACACCCGGGCCTCACCGCCGGTTCGGATCAACAGGTCCGGGTCGGGCACGTCGGGCGCGTAGAGGTAGGCGGCAAACACCTTCTCATCAATCTGATCGGGCGGCAGCTCGCCGCGTTCGGCGTCCTGCGCAATGCGGCGCGCGGCGTCGACCAGCTCGCCCCGTGAACCGTAGGACAGTGCGAAGACGAGCTGCATCGCGCGATTGTGCTGGGTGCGAGCCACGGCCACGTCGAGCTTGCGCCGCACGCGGCCTGGCAACCGCTCGGTGCGACCGATCACCCGGATCCGAATTCCCTTGCTGTCCACCTCGTCGAGCTCGCGCTCGAGATAGCGCTCGAGCAAGCGCATCAACGCGTCCACTTCGGCCCGCGGTCGATTCCAATTCTCGCTGGAGAAGGCGTAGAGCGTCAGGACCGGGATTCCATAGTCGTTCGCTTCGCGCACAACTTCGCGAACCGATTCGATGCCAGCTCGGTGGCCTTCGATCCGAGAGAGGCCGCGCGCCTCGGCCCAGCGGCCGTTGCCGTCCATGATGACGGCGACGTGACGCGGCAGGTTGTCCGCTCGGATGGGCTCCGCCATAGCGTCAGACCTGGAGGATCTCCTGCTCCTTTTGATCGGCGTGCTCGTCGATCTGGCGCACGTAGGCGTCGGTGAGATCCTGAATCGTCTTTTCTCCACGTCGGCGATCGTCGGCGGGCAAGATGCCATCCGACTCGAACTGCTTGAGGTTTCCCAGCGCCTCCCGGCGGGCGTCGCGAACCCCCAGTTTGTGATCTTCGGCCACCTTCCGGACGTGCTTGACCAGCTCCTTGCGCCGCTCCTCGGTGAGGGCCGGGATGGGAATGCGAACCACCTTGCCGTCATTGTTCGGCGTGAGCCCGAGATCCGAAGCCTGGATCGCCTTCTCGATCGCGGGCAGCGCCGACTTGTCGTAGGGCGAGATGAGAATTAGACGCGGATCGGGTGCCGTCAGATTGGAGAGCTGGTTAAGGGGTGTGGGGTTGCCATAGTAATCGATCTGAATTCCGTCCAAAATCGATGGGTTAGCTCGACCTGTTCGAATCTTCTTGAGGTCGGTTCGGAGATGACTGATGGATTTTTCCATCGCCGCCTTGGAATCCTCGATTACGAGTTCTAACTCGCCTTCACCCGCCATCGCTCACACTCCTCGGTCCCCGCCGGTCCGCGCCACGACCGACCGCTAGCTGCCTGAACCTAGCTCCCCGACCCAGGTTCCGACCCGTTCCCCATTTACAATTTTGCGAATGTTGCCCCGCACCGTCATGTCAAACACGACAATCGGAACCTGATTCTCGCGGCACAGTTGGATGGCCGTCTGATCCATGAAACGCAGGTCTTGGCGAATGGCGTCGCCGTAGTCGAGGCGATCGTAGCGGGAAGCGTCGGGATGCCGCTCGGGATCCGCGCTGTAGACGCCGTCGACCCGAGTTGCCTTCACCAAGAGGTCTGCCTGAATCTCGGCCGCGCGCAAAGCGGCGGCGGTGTCGGTGGTGAAATAGGGATTCCCGGTTCCCGCGGCGAAGATGACCAAACGGCCCTTTTCGAGGTGGCGCACGGCGCGCCGCCGGATGTAGGGCTCGGCGACCTCCTGGATGTCGAGGGCGGAGAGCACCCGCGTCGGCACTCCCACGCGCTCCATGGCGTCCTGGAGCGCCACGGCGTTGATCACACTCGCGAGCATTCCCATGTAGTCGGCGCTGGCGCGGTCCATGCCTTCTGAAGCGGCGCTCACGCCCCGAATGATATTGCCGCCGCCGATCACGATCGCGACCTCGGAGCCGAGCTCGTGAACCTCGCGGATTTCTTCGGCGACGCCCCGAATCACCGACGGAGCGATGCCAAAGCCAGGGTCCCCCGCGAGGCCTTCCCCCGAGAGCTTGATCAGCAAACGCCGGTGGCGAATCGTCACGGGTGGACTGCGGCTCCCGCCTCTGCGGCCTCTCCGAGGCGGAAACGAACATATCCGGTCACTTGGAGCTCCGCGCCCAGCGCTTTGCCCGCGGCGGCCAACATGTCGCCCACAGACTGGTCCGGGTCTTTCACGAAGGATTGCTCGAGCAGGCTCACCTCCGCGAAGAACTTGTTGAGCCGGCCTTCCACGATGCGGTCCAGGATCTTCTCGGGTTTCCCGCTCTGAAGCGACTGTTTTTCGAACAGTTCGCGCTCACGCGCCACGATATCCGCGGGCACGCCGGAGCGGTCGATCGCGATCGGGGACGGATCCGCCGCCGCGACGTGCATGGCGAGGTCTTTCGCGATCTCGTCGAGGGCCTCGCCGTCGGCACTCGTGCGCAGCGCGACGATCACGCCGAGCTTTCCGCCCGCGTGCACGTAGCCTCCCACGCGACCCTGTCCGCCCACCTCCAGCCGGGCGACCCGTTTGATCACCATGTTCTCCCCCAGCTTGCCGATGGCGCTCTTGAGCCGTTCCGCCGCCGACTCGCCGTCGAGTTCCACTTCGGCCAACGCCTCCGGAGTCGTCGCCTTGGAATGGCGCGCGGCGCTCGTGGCGAGCGCGCTGGCGAGCGCCTGGAACTCGTCGGTTCGGGCCACGAAATCGGTTTCACAACCGAGCTC
Organism: uncultured Spirochaetales bacterium; assembly: GCA_964615045.1. Lineage (GTDB taxonomy): Bacteria > Myxococcota_A > UBA9160 > UBA9160 > PR03 > JANQRO01. Next base: position 4,849 of record CAZTOE010000179.1, on the reverse strand, counting down.
GACAAGCGCGCCGGCGGCCCCCGCCAGCCCGATCGCGACCGCTCCCTCGGAAGTCTCCCGGCCTTGGCGTTTGTCGGCTTTGGCCAGCCCCCGCTCTCGCAACACGGCAACGGCGCGATCGAGGTCGCCCTCGGCTTCGGTCAGGGCCTTCTTGCACTCCATCATCCCCGCACCGGTGCGGTCGCGGAGTTCTTTGACGACTCCCGCACTGATCTGTGCCAACGTCTTCTCCTCCCCAGCTGCGAGCTTATTCGGTGGTCGGCTCGGCGGTCTCGTCCGACTGCTTCGTCGTCTCGGGCGCTCCGGCCCCGGCCTCGCCAGCTCGGTCGGATTGGGCGCTCGCCGGAGCAGCACCTCCCCCGGCCGGGGCGCTCGGCGCCGGACTCGGAGCAAGCGGCGCCACTTCCGGTTCACTGCCGGCGCTGCGGGTGCCGCCGGGGCCAGAGGGGCGACCGCGACCGCGGCGCGGCGGCTGCTTGATCTCTACCACGCGCCGGCCGGTACCGGCAGGAGTGGCGGCCTCCCGACGTCCCGGCGTCGTCTCTTCGCTCACCTCGGCCTGGATCCGCTCTTCGTGAAGCTGATCCCCTTCGAGGCACGCGTCGGCGGCCGCTGCGCAGTAGAGCAGGATCGCACGCGTCGCGTCGTCGTTGGCGGGGACGACGTAGTCGATTCCCTCGGGATCGCAGTTCGTGTCGACGATGGCCACGATCGGAATACCCAGGCGGCGCGCTTCGTTGACCGCAATATGCTCGCGCCTTACGTCGATCACGAACATCGCCTCGGGCAAACGGGTCATCTCCAGCAGGCCCTCGAGGCCCTTCTGATAGCGCTCGGCCTCGCGGTTGAGCCGCGAGCGTTCCTTCTTGCTCAGTTCGGCCGCGCGCTCTTCGTCAGCGAAGAGCTCGAGAAGTTCTCGGTAGCGATCGAGCGACTTCCGCACCGTCCGAAAGTTCGTCAGCATTCCGCCTAGCCAGCGGTTGTTGACATAGAACTGCTTGCAGCGAAGCGCTTCGGTCTTGACCGGTGCCTGGCCCTGTCGTTTCGTTCCGACAAAGAGAACTTTGCCGCCTGCGGCAACCGTCTCGCGCAGGAAGTCCATGGCATCGCGAAGCCGCGTCGCGGTCCGGTCGAGGTTGATGATGTGAACGCCGTGTCGGTCGCCGAAGATGTACTTCTTCATCTTCGGGTTCCAGCGCTGCGTCTGGTGACCGAAATGTGCCCCGACTTCGAGCAGTGCGCGGACGCTGATGTCGGTGGGCTCCTGGCTGGGCTGCCCTGCGCCTTGCAGCGCTTCCAGCTCGGCAGGGTTCGGGGCGGCAGGGTTCTGGGCGGGGTTGGCCGGGGGCGGGGTGGTTTCCGCCATATAGGATCTCCTTTGCGGTTGGTCCTCCGCTCCACGCTCGAGGAGAAGGCGAGACGCTGGAGAGCGCCGCCTGGATGCCGTCGAGTCCCCGAAAATCCGCCTCGCGGACACCGCACGGGGAAGGGAACGCGTGAATGAGACGGGGATAGCAGAGCCGCCCCGGGGGCGTCAAACGCCAGTAGCGGCGGGATCTTAGGTTTTCGGCGCCACGGGGGTAGCGGCGCTAGGTGTGGTAGTCGGCGTTGATCCGAACGTAGTCGTAGCTCAAGTCGCAGGTCCACAGCCGCGCCCGGTGCGGGCCCACACCGAGGCCCACGCGGATCTCGATGTCGGTCCCGCGCAACGCTTCGGCCGCTCGCTCACGAACCCGGGGCGTCGCGGCCCGGCCCCGGCGAAATACGGAGACCCCGCCGAGGCGCACCTCTGCCCGCTCCAGGTCGATCGCGATGCGCTCGGCTCCCACGGTTTGGAGTATCCGGCCCCAGTTGGGATCGCCGCCGAAGAGCGCAGTCTTCACCAGCATCGAGTTGGCGATCCGCCGGGCGGCGCGGTCGGCTTGCCGGGGCGACGCCGCACCGGCCACCACTACGGTCACCAACTTCGTCGCCCCCTCGCCGTCCCGGGCGATGGCGCGCGCGAGTTCTTCGCACAGCTCGGTGAGTGCTTCACCGAAGCGGCGCGCCTCCGGGGACGCAGCGCGGCCCAGAGAGGACTGTCCCGACGCTCCGTTGGCCAGCAACAAGACGGTGTCGCTCGTAGAGCCTTCCCCGTCGACGGTCACCCGATTGAAGCTCTCGCCGGCGGCTTCGCGCAGAAGGCGACGCGCCAACGGCCGACTCAGCGCCGCGTCGGTTAGCAGGAAGGCCAGCATCGTCGCCATCGAGGGTTCGATCATGCCGGCACCCTTGGCGATGCCAGCGATGCGAACCTCGCGCCCACCGAGACGCACCCGACGCGCCGCCATTTTGGGCACGGTGTCGGTGGTCATGATGGCGCGCGCCGCGAGCGCGAGACCATCGCTGCGGAGCTCGCGCGCCGCGAGGGGAAGGCCCGCACGAAGCTTGGCGATCGGCAGCGGCTCGCCGATGACACCAGTCGAGGCGAGGAGGACCTCGTTGGGTTGGCATCCGAGCGCTCGCGCGGTAGCGGCCGCCATCGCCGCCGCGGCTCGATCGCCGCGCGCGCCGAGCGCCACATTGGCACATCCGCTGTTGGCGACGATGGCCCGGGCCTCTCCGCGGCGCAGATGCTCTCGCGAAAGCGTCACCGGAGCCCCGACCACCGTGGAGCGCGTGAACACGCCCGCCGCGACCGCCGGTCTTTCGCTGTGAATCAGGGCCAGATCGGGGCCGGCCTTCTTGATGCCACAGCGAACGCCGGTGGCCCGGAAGCCCGTCACTTCGAGATCCAGCTCGGGGAGCTGCGACGGATCTGGCTTCGACAACTAGGCCACTCCCGCGGGCGGGCGGAGGTGTTCAGAGCCGGTAGCGGCCCACTTCCTCTGCCAGGAACCGGCGGAGGATAGCCTGAGTGGCCAGGTCGAGGTCGATGAAACACACGCCGTTGCCGGCCGGGAGCGCGCCGTCCCCCGTGTCGCGGACCGCGTAGCGAACCCCGGCCTCGGTCTGGAGGCGCTCGTCCGCCAACGCGATCACGAGGCTGACCTTGCGCCCTTCGTCGAAAGGTTCTTCGAGCTCCAAAAAGGCGCCCCCGACCGAGAGATTGCGAACCCGCGCGTCCGTCGCTTGCCCATCGGTGGAGACCTCGGCAAGCAGCGCAGCGGGAACCCGGGGTTCGATCCGCGTGTCGGCCTCGTCCCCAGCCGCCACGACGAAGCTCACGAGCGAACGGAGCGTCACGGGGTCCTCGTGGGCTTCTACCCACCAGCGGATCCCAAGTTTGCGCAGGGCATCGCGGGCAACGTGGTCCGGCTTGGGGCCGATCAAAATCACCGCACCCTTGGACAGACCCGCGCGCGCACCCACTGACGCCACCAGACTGCTAACGACATCAGGAGGATTCGAGGAATGCAGGAGCAAAGCCCCAATCCGGCGGGATTCCTGGCTTGCCAGGAGTGCGGCCTCGTCGCGCTGATTGGTGTAGAGAGCGTCAAGCCCGAGCCGGACCAGTTGGACCGCGAGTTCTCCCAGCGAGCCCGCTTCCTCGTCGACTACCAACACGAAGCGTTCATAGGCCATGTCGGGTGCGTCTCCTCGCGGTCAGGCGCCGCAGCAGCGCTTGTACTTCTTCCCGCTTCCGCAGGGGCACGGGTCGTTGCGGCCCACCTTCCGGAGCCGGTCGCCGCCCGCTGGAACCCCAACCGATTCCGGCGCGCGATGCGCGCCAGCCGCACCGCCACGCCTGGCGGCGACGCCGCTCGGAGCCGCGGCGGGTTGGTCGACGAGGGGACCCCGCGCGCTGCCCTCAGCTCCTGCCCCTTGCGTTGAGTCGGCGGGCCGAGCCTGAGCTTGAGCCTGGATCTGGGTCTCCAGTTGCGCGAGACGCTCCTCATCCACCCAGACCTTGAACAACTCCTCGGTAGTTTGCAGGTCAATTCGTTCGTTCATTTCCTCGAACAGCGCGAACCCTTCGCGGGCGTACTCCACTTTGGGGTCGCGCTGGGCGTAGCCGCGGAAACGCACGCCATCGCGCAGGGAATCCATCGAGTACAGATGGTCCTTCCACAGCCGGTCGAGGGTGCGCAGCAGCACCTCCCGTTCGAGCTGGGGGTAGGCGATCAGTCCCGCCCCCGGATGGCGCTCGCGTAGGGCGTCCCACCGCGAGCGCCTCTCATCGAGCACGGCGGTCAGGCGCTCCAAGACACCCCGCCCCATCGCGTCGCGATCGCGCACCACCTCGCCCTGCTGTGCGAATGGCGGCTCCTTGGGGTCAAAAGGAACCCCGAACTGCACCTCGAGCGCTTTGGCCAGCGCCGCGCAGGTCTCGGCGTCGGGTTCGTCCTTCTCGGGCCAGTGGCTTTCGAGCGTCGACACGACGATGCCCTCGACCATGTCGAGGATCTCCGCTCCGGTCTCTTCGCCCGCCAGTACCGCGCGGCGCCGGCCGTAGAAAGCCTGGCGCTGCTTGTTCATCACATCGTCGTATTCGAGCAGGTGTTTGCGGACGTCGAAGTTGCGCGCCTCCACCTTCTTCTGGGCATTCTCGATTGCGCGCGTGATGAACCGGTGTTCGATCGCCTCGCCGTCCTCGAGGCCGAGCCGCTCCATCCAGCCGGTGATCCGCTCGGACCCGAAGAGCCGGAGCAAATCGTCTTCGAGCGATAGATAGAAACGACTCGAGCCGGGGTCGCCCTGGCGACCGGCGCGGCCGCGAAGCTGATTGTCGATGCGGCGACTCTCGTGGCGCTCGGTCCCGAGGATGTGGAGGCCTCCCGCCGCCACGACCTCCTCGCGCTCCGCCGCACACTGCTGTTGGAACTCCACGAGGCGCGCTTCGAACTCCGGGTGGTCGCGATCGTGGCCG
>CAZTOE010000178.1:9103-9690 GCA_964615045.1 uncultured Spirochaetales bacterium | reverse complement strand
CGCCACCGCCTCGACCAGGCGCTGCTGCGCGAGCTGGGCCTCTTCGGCCATCTCGCTCGGGATCGCCCCCTCGCCGTCGGCGGTCCAGGCCTTCATCGCCATCAGATCCACGACGCCCGCGAAGTCGGCGCCGGACCCGATCGGCAGCGAGAGGACGGCGGGTTGGGCTTCCATCTTGCTCAGCGATTCGACCGCGTCGCCGAAGTTGGCGCGGTCGCGGTCCAGGCCGTTCACGAACGCGAGGACGGTGATGCCCAGGTCGCGCGCCGCCCGCCACATCCGCTCCGTTCCCACCTTGGCACCGTCCGCCGCCGAGACCACCAGAATCGCACCGTCGAGCGCCTGGAGCGCGATCAATCCTCCGGATTGGAAGTTCGGATCGCCCGGGGTGTCGACCAGAGTGCAGTGATAGCCCTGCGCGTCGAAGGAATACACCGCTGGGGTGATCGAACTTCCGGCCCGCTCCTTCTCTTCCGGAAGCGTGGTGAGGACCGACTGGCCTTGAGCGACGTCGCCCATCGCGTGAATGGCACCTGCCTTGAAGAGCAGGGCCTCGCCGAGTGCAGTCTTGCCGTCCCCGGCATGTC
>CAZTOE010000178.1:0-9093 GCA_964615045.1 uncultured Spirochaetales bacterium | reverse complement strand
GCAAAGTTTCGTGTTTCCTCGACAGCCACGTGTTTCATCTCCCTTAGTCCACGCTCGTTCGGATCTCTCCTTGCGGGCGGTTCTTCTCGAACAGCAGACGCAGTCCCTCCAAAGTCAGGAAGGGCTCCACCCGTTCGATGGTGCGGCTTTCGTCAGCGATGCGGTGCGCGAGTCCACCGGTCGCGATGACCGGCGCTTCGGCGCCGAGTTCCTCGCGGATTCGCGCGGCCATCGCGTCCACCATGCCGGCGTAGCCGTACAGCAGGCCGGATTGCAGCGATTGGGTCGTGGTCTTGCCGATCACGCTCTTGGGCCTCGAGATCTCGACCCGGTGCAGCATGGCCGCACGATCAAACAGCGCTTCCATGGACACCACGATGCCCGGGAAAATCGCGCCTCCCAGGTAGGCGCCCTCTGCCGAAACGCAATCAAAGGTGGTGGCGGTGCCGAAGTCGACCGCGATCACCGGACCTCCCATGAGCTCGTAGGCGGCGACCGCGTTGACGATCCGGTCGGCGCCTACCTCGCGGGGGTTCTCGTAGCGGACGGGCATCCCAGTACGGATGCCCGGGCCCACGACGAGGGGTGGCTTCTCGAAGAGCTTGGTGGAGACCCGTTCCCAGATCGGGAGGAGCGGCGGCACGACGCTCGAGATGATCACGTGCTCGACGCGCTCGGTGCCGATTTGCGCCGGATCGAAGAGCGCCCGCAGTGTGATGGCGACTTCGTCGGAAGTCTGTTCGCGCCGCGTTCCTAGGCGCCAGTGTTCAGCCAGTTTCGCTCCGCCAGAACCGTAGTCGAACACGCCCAAGGATACGTTGGTGTTCCCGATGTCGACCGCCAGCAGCGCACCCGGGCTCATGACGGTGGCTCCTTCGCGATCGTCACATCTCCGGCCAATACGCGCTCCTCGCCGCCGTCCTCGCGCCGGAGGAGCAGCGCTCCGTCGCCCGCGATGCCGAGTACTACGCCTTCGCGTTCGTCCGACACGGCAGACGCTGGGCCGCTGCTCACCCGAACCCGACGCCCGATCATCCGAAAACGCTCCTCGAAGGCGGCTCGCAAGGCCCCGAAGCCGCCTCGTTCGTGGCGTTCGAGCTGATTCTCGAGCTTACCGTAAAGCCGCGCCGCGAAACCCACGCGGTCCACGGGCGCTCCCAAGAAGGCTGCAAGGCTCGTGGCGCGGGCGCGGAATTCCTGTGGAAATTCCTCTCGTTCCACGTTTAGGTTCACCCCGATGCCGAGCACTGAGAAACGCCCCGGCTCGGTCCCGGTGGTTTCCACCAGGATGCCCGAGGTCTTGAGGCCACCCAGCAGCACGTCGTTGGGCCACTTGATTTCCAGCGCGTCGTGCGGCTTGCCCAGAGCGTCGAGTTCCGCCTCGACGGCTTCGGCCACGGCGATCGCGGCGGCGAACACGAGGGTTCCCGCGCGCGTCCCCTGCGTGGGATGGCGCAGCACGATTGAGGTGTAGAGATTCCGGTAGGCGGGCGAGAAAAAGCTTCGACCCAACCGCCCCCGGCCGGCGCGCTGAGCCTCGGCGACGACCGTCGTCCCGTGGGCAGCGCCGCTGCGCCCGAGATCAAGGGCGACGCGGTTGGTGGAGTCGGTTTCGTCGAGCCAGTGGTAGGAGCGGGCCAGCCAGCGGGTTGTGAGTCGGGGGAGGACCGAGGCAGCGTCGAGTCGGTCCTCCGCCATCATGGGCGCGCTACCAACTCGAGGGCTACGTCGCAGGCGGGCGCGGAATGGGTGAGGGCGCCGATAGAGACCCGCTGGACGCCGGTCTCGGCACAAGCGCGGAGTGTGGCCAGGCTCACGCCGCCCGAGGCTTCGAGCAGCACGTGCTTGCCGAAGCGCCGGGCGATGCGCCGCAGCGTGTCATGGGCGCAGTTGTCGAGGAGCAGCCAGTCCGCGCCGGCTTCGACCGCGACCGCGGCCTCGGCCTCGCTCTCGACTTCTATCTGGATGCGCAGGTGGGAAGGGGCGCGTTCGCGCGCTCGGCGGAAGGCCTCCGCGACGCCGCCCACGGCGGCGCGGTGATTGTCTTTGATCAGCAGCGCGTCGTAGAGTCCGTGCCGGTGGTTTTCCGCGCCGCCGACCGCGGTGGCGTATTTGTCGAGGCTCCGCCAGCCCGGCAGCGTCTTGCGCGTATCGACCACGCGACAGGACAACCCCTCGATCTCGCTCACGAAGCGCCGCGTCCAGCTCGCGACCCCGCACATCCGCATCAGGAAGTTCAGCGCGGTGCGCTCCGCGGAGAGAATCGAGCGCAGGTTCCCACCGACTCGCAGCAGAGGTCCTGGCTCCACGTCCGCCCCGTCTTCTGCACAGCGCTCCAGCGTCAGATCGGGGTCGACGCTGCGGAAGACCGCTTCGGCCATCGGAAGGCCGCAGACGCGCAGGGGTTGACGCGCCTCGACGACAGCGTCTCCACGGGCCCGGGCGTCGATCAACGCCTCGCTCGTGACGTCGCCGGATCCGAGGTCTTCCTCAAGCGCCCGCGCGACGAGCGGCATCCAAGTAGTAGCCGGGGGCAGCGCCGGCGGGGCCAGCGCTGCCGGGGAAGGCGCGATCGGGGTCAGCGGGGTCGGCTGGAGCGACCCGGGCGGATGCGAGCGACTCACGACCCCCCGAGTGTACGCGCGATCAGTCTCCCTCGCCCTTCATCCGTTCGATCTCTTCCCGGATCAACGTCTCGGCCATCTGCGGGATGACCTCCCAGGCGATCGCCTCGACGCGGTTCACCGCCTCCTTCACGATCTGCTCGGAGAGATCGCCGAGGGCGTCCCAGGCCAGTTTCTCCACGGTGTCGTGGAGGCGTTTTTCGAGCTCGGGCGAGAAGGGCGCATCCGAAGTACCCACCGCCGCTTTGGAAGCGCCGACGGGTTCAGGAAGATCGGGACGTGCATCCTCGACCACAACGGGTTCCGGCTCTGGCTGCGCCGCGAGCGGCACCAGGGTTTGCTCGTACGGCGAAGCCAGCGGCTCGGGGGTGTCGAACTCCGGCTCGCCGGGCGCCGCGAAGTCGCCCGCAGCCGCGAAGTCCTCCGCAGGCTTTGAGTTTTCGTTGAATGGTGCCCACGAATCCTCGGGCGAGGGGGACGCGGATGGCGACGGCATCGCGGGTTCCGGCGCGGCTTCGTGCCTCGCTGCCTCCGTACTGGCGGGTGAAGCGAGTTCCGGGGCGAGGTCCTCGGCGTCTGCGAGGAGGTCGGGTGCTTCGTAGACGTGCGAACCCACCGGCAAATCCATCGACCCGAACGGGTCTTCTTCCTCTTCGTCGAGCGACATCGCAGCATCGCCGGATTCACTCTCGGTCCCCGGGGCCGCGGCGTCCGCGCGCGCAGCCACCCAAGAAGTGTCCTCGGCGACCGCCGTTTCTTCGAGGTCGGCGGCTTCCGACTCGGCGGTCGGCTCCTCGAGGTCGTCGGCATCAAACGACAGCGCGGCGGGTCCGAGCTTGACCCCGCCGGTGGTGTCCCAATTCATCCCCTTGTCGGGACTGGCATTCATCCCGCTGTCCAGAGCCTGGCCGCCAGAGTGGCCCTGAGCATTGCTCGAAGCCGCGACGTTGCCCGGTCCTTGCGCCCTCTCCGGTGTGGAGTCGCCCGTCTCGCCGAAATCTTCCAGGGGTTCGAGGTCGTAGATGCTGGTCTCGTTTTCGTCGGGCTCAATGACGGCCTCGGTCTCGACGACGGCCGTTGGCGCGACGTGAGGCGCGGCGCCGGCCGCCCGGACCGCGGGTTCGGAAGCCGGTGCCGTGGGCATCGCGGGCATTTCGTCGTCGAAGAAATCGTAGGCTTCGTCCGCGTTCGAGCCGGCGGGTTCCACTTCGGGGAGGGCAGCAATCATGGTGGCCTCCTCGCCCTCGCTGGACCGGGCGCTCTTCGCCGCCGCGCGCGTCGCACTGCGCTCGAGAAGGCCGTTCACCTGATCCACCAGCGCCTGGGCCTCAAAGGGCTTGGTGATGTGCCCGTCCGCTCCGACCTGGCGGGCCCGATCCTCGTCGAAGGATTCAAAGGTGCCCGAGAGCAGCAGTACCGGAACGTGTGTCAGCTCCGGATCCGCCTTGATCGCTTCACACACCTCGTAGCCGTTCTTGCCGGGCATCATGATGTCGGCCAGGACGATGTCGGGACTCGACTCCCGAGCGCGCGTGACGGCGTCGTCGCCGTTGTCGACCGTGAGCAGGACCACGTCCTCGTTCGCGAAGCTGATCCCCACGACCTTCTGGATGGTGACGCTGTCATCGGCGAGCAGGATGGTTTTCGGCATGACTTCCCCTTGAGTGCGAATCCGACGAACTCCGCGGATGCGCAAATCGAGCGCTCGGGCGGTGCTCTTACTATCGTCTTGGGCCCAGCGCCGATTGAACGTTTTTCGAGGGCCCCCCACCCATATCAGACTCGTCTTCAGGCCCAGGCTCAGACAAATGCTCAGGCCCCTGTTCAGACCCTTATCCCGCCAGCCTGTGCGCGAGAAGTCCTCGGGTATTCGACAGGGTCGACCGATATCGGGGAGAGTTCAAGGCCTCCGGGCGGGGCTGGAGCGGGTGACTCCGGAGGGAAACGAGAGGAGGCAGGTCCCGATGATCCTGCGAACAGCCGCGGGCTCGGATGTTGGACGCCGTCGCACGGCCAATGAGGACCGTTACGCGATGGCGCCGGAGCTCGGGCTTTTCCTGGTGGCGGATGGTCTCGGCGGTCACGTTGCCGGCCAGGTCGCGAGCGAGTTGGCGGCCGAGGCCTCCCTGCGCGCAGTGCGCACACTCGAGGGGGCGGGGACCAGTCTCGCCGAGAAGCTCCGCTACGCCGTGATCGCCGCGAACCGCGAGGTGCACGAGACGGCGCGTGAACGCCCCGAGCTCTCCGGGATGGGTACTACCTTGGTGGCCCTCTTGGTGCGGGAGGGCCGCGCCGCTTTGGCGCACGTCGGTGATAGCCGCGCCTACCTGGTGCGGGGCCAGCGGATCCGCCAGTTGACCGACGATCATTCGCTGGTGGGCGAGCTGCTGCGCAGGCGGGAGATCAGCGCCGCCGACGCCCGGGAGCACCCCCAACGACACGTGCTCACGCGCGCCGTGGGCGTGCGCCCGACCGTTGAACCCGATCTCGCCGAGCTGTCCCCGGAAGCCGGTGATGCCTTCGTGCTGTGCTCGGACGGACTCACCGGTCATGTGCGAGACGAAGAGATCGCCGCGTTCGTCGAAGCTCAAGAGGATCCCCAGCGGGTCGCAGAGGCCCTGATTGAGCTCGCCAATCAGCGCGGCGGCGAAGACAACATCACGGTGGTCATCGCGCGGTGCGAAAAGGAATAGTGGGCGGGTTGCCCCGTCGCGCGTTGCCCTACGCCCGCTCCGTCAGCGCCTTGAGCTTCGATCGAAGTCGTCCCACCGCTTTCGTGTGGATCTGGCACACGCGCGACTCAGTGATGCCGAGGATCGAGCCGATCTCCTTCATGTTGAGATCTTCGTAGTAGTAGAGGGTCAGGACCAGGCGTTCTTTCTCGGGCAGGGCGCCGATCGTCTCAGCGATGACCCGCCGCGTTTCGGTCTGCTTGAGCGCCGAGAAGGGGTTCTCGGAGTGGACGTCCTCGACGATGTCCGCGTAGCTTCCGGTGCGCTCGCCGTCGGCACCGGTGCCGCGCAGCTCTTCGAGGTTGACGAGGGAGACACCGCGCACCTGGTTGAGGAGCTCGTGGAATTTGCCGATTTGCAGGCCCAGTGAATCGGCGACCTCCTCTTCGCTGGCCGAGCGGCCCAGCCGCTGCTCCACTTCACCGTACGCGCGTTCGAGGCGACGCCCCTTCTGCCGGACGCTGCGCGGCACCCAGTCGAGCGAGCGCAGCTGGTCCAGAATGGCGCCCTTGATCCGAAACTCCGCATAGGTCTTGAACTTGCAGTTCTTCTCCGGGTCGTATTTCTCGATCGCGTCCATCAATCCGATCACGCCGGTGTTGTGGAGATCGTCGAGGTCGATGTGAGAGGGCAAGCGAACCGCGATACGGTTCACGATGTACCGGATCAACGGCGTGTGCTCGAGGACGATCTGTTCTTTTAGGTTCGTGGGGATCTCGTCGAACTTCTCTTTTGCGTCCCGAAGAATCGCTTCCATCCACTGCCTCCCTGCGCTGCCATCCACCAGGCTTTGCCAGCGACGTGCTGGCCCGCTGCTGTCGCGGTGCGAGTGGAAGCACGGGGTATGCCAATCGTCGTTTTCAGGGAGAGGGCACCCGTCACAAGCTGCGCAGGATCGCCCGGTCCGTTTGGCAAAGGACTGGCAACCCCGCCCGCGCGCTGGGCTTTTGGCGGTGACGGGCACCGCCCGGGAATCCGTTCGGAGTGGAGAAACCCGGGTGCCGCCTACGATGGCGGTCGGGCGGGACCGCCCCGGAAGCGTCAAGAAGCCGACGTCGGAGCCGGCCTCGGGTTACGAATTTGTCGCTGCCGCGCACCTCAATCGGCGGACGCGGGCGGACGAATATCCTTCTTCTTGATCTTCTCGAGCAGCGTGGTGCGATTGAGGCCCAGGAGCTGGGCTGCCCGATTCTTGTTCCAGCCGGTTTGCTCGAGGGCCTGAAGGATCATGTGGGTCTCGATGCGATCGACGGTTCGGTTGAAGTCGATCCCGGTAGGTCCAATCGGCGGCAGCTCCACCGCCGCAGAGAGGTCGCCGCGGCGCAGATTCTCGGGTAGATGCTGTACCTCGATCAGACCGTCTCCCCGCAACACCACCAGCCGCTCCACCATGTTCTCGAGTTCGCGCACGTTGCCGCGCCAGGCGTGAGTGCAGAGGCACGCCAGCGCCTCGTCGCTGAACCCTTCGACGTGCCTCTCTTTCTCCTGGTTGAAGCGATCGAGGAATGCGCTGATCAACAGCGGGATGTCGTCCCGGCGAGCCCGCAGAGGGGGCATTTCGATCGGGATCACGTTGAGCCGATAGAAGAGATCGGCGCGAAAGCGGCCGTCCTCGATCGCGCGCTCGAGGTTCTGGTTGGTGGCCGCGATCACCCGCACGTCGACCTGGAGCGATTTCGAGGAGCCCACCGGCTCGAAGCTCCCGTCCTGCAGCACGCGCAGCAGTTTGACCTGCAAGGTGGGGCTCATGTCCCCGATCTCGTCGAGAAAGATCGTGCCACCGTCGGCGGCGCTGAAGCGTCCCTCGCGGTGCTGCACCGCGTTGGTGAACGCTCCGCGAACGTGACCGAACAGCTCGGACTCGAGGAGTTCTTCGGGGATTGCTCCGCAGTTGACGGTCACGAGCATCCGCTCGCTCCGCGAGCTGTTGTAGTGAATCGCCTTGGCGATGAGCTCTTTGCCGGTACCGCTCTCCCCTGTAATCAACACCGTGCTGTCCGAATCCGCAACCTTCTCCACCATTTCGAGCACCGCGCGCAGTGCCGCGCTTTGGCCGATGATGCTCTCGAATCGATAGCGGGAGCGGAGCTGTCCCTGCAGGATGCGGTTTTCGGCGCGCAGCCGTCCGTATTCGATGGCCTGCTCGACGAGTCGCCGAACCAGGTCGAGGTGGACCTGATCGAAGGGTTTCTCGAGGTACCAGTAGGCTCCCGCGCGCAACGCCTCGATCGACTGCTCGGTACCGCCGTAGCCCGTGACGATAATGCAAGGCAGATCGGGCTGTAGATCGTGGATCTGGCGGACCAGCTCCAGGCCGCTGATGCCCGGCATCCGGATGTCGCACAGCACCAGGTCGAACCGCGCCGCGGCAACCTGGGCCATGGCATCGGTCGCGTCGGCCGCCCCCGAGATCTCGTAGCCCGCGTGTGCGAGCACCCGCTCGAGGGCGCGCCGATAGAGTTCTTCGTCGTCGACGATGAGGATATGGCCGCGGCGCAGGGTCGCAGTCCTCGGCGGGGGCGGTGGTGGTTTTACGAGCTCGAGAAGTGTAGGGCGAAGGGCCTTGCCTTCAAGGCGCACACGGCAGAGCGGGCGGGTCAAGCGGGCCTCACCCCGTTCCGATATCTCCCTCATGAGCCAACGCCGCATGGCGCAGGACGATAGAGCGCCCGCCGCATCGCTCACGGCGGCACGGCTGGACGCGAGTTCCGGCCGGATTCTCATCGCGGACGATGAGCCGCTGCTGCTCCGGGCGCTCGGCCGCGTGTTGCGCGCCGACGGTCACCGGATCCTCACCGCGAGCTGCCGGGAGGCCGTGGAACGGGCTCTCCTGGAGTCCGACCTAGAAGTGGTCGTGCTCGATCTTGTGATGGGCCAGGACCACGGGCTCGAGATCCTCTCGGCCATTCAGCGCGACCGTCCCGACGTTCAGACCGTGATCATGACTGGACACGCGAGTATCGAGAATGCGGTCGGGTGCATGCGACGGGGCGCCTTCGACTATCTCCCCAAACCCTTCGACGATCTAGCCCTGGTGCGACGCACCATCCGCGGCGCCGTGCAGCGGGCGCGTCTGGCGCGTCTCCAGCGCGGCGGCGATGCCGATGACGCGATTCCCTCCGCGATCCCGGAGCTGGTGGGCAATTCGGCGGGAATTCGGCGCCTGGTCCGCACCATCGAGAGCCTGCGCAACAGCGAGAGCCATGTGCTGATCCAGGGCGAGAGCGGGACCGGCAAAGAGCTCGTGGCCCGGGCAATTCACGCCACGAGTCCGCGCTCGGACGGCCCGTTTGTGCCCGTCGACTGCGGCGCCTTGCCCGAGAGCGTGATCGAGAGCGAGCTTTTCGGGCACGAACGCGGCGCCTTCACCGGTGCGGTGGGCGCGCGCGGCTTGTTCCGCATGGCCGAGGGAGGCACGCTGTTCCTCGACGAGATCGGAGAAATCCCTCCCTCAGTGCAGGCGAAATTGCTGCGCGCCTTGCAATACAAGGAGGTGCGACCGGTGGGAGGCGGGAAGCCGATCCCGGTCAATCTCCGGGTGATTACCGCGACCCACCGAGACCTCGCGGCAATGGTGGAGCTGGGCCGCTTCCGGATGGACCTCTATTACCGACTGAACGTCGTACGGGTGGAAATTCCCTCGTTGCGCAATCGCCCAGAGGACATTCCCCTTTTGGCGAGGCATTTCCTCGCCAGGCACCGGCATGCGGGATCGTCGGTTCGCGAGATCGAGGACG
>CAZTOE010000177.1:0-9694 GCA_964615045.1 uncultured Spirochaetales bacterium | reverse complement strand
ATGCGCGGGTCAGGACCGTAGGTTCCCCACACGAAAAAGGTCGCCACCGCGATCCCGATCACGGTCGGGACGAAATAGCTCGCCACGACGTCCGCGAGCCGCTGGACGGGCGCGCGGCTTCGCTGGGCCTCGGCCACCATCGCCACGATCTGGGCCAGGAGCGTCTCCGCCCCGACGCGCCCGGCACGCATCACCAACCCGCCGGTGCCGTTGACGGTGGCACCCGTCAGCGGATCGCCCGCGCGTTTGGTGACGGGGAGTGGCTCGCCCGTGAGCATCGATTCATCGACAGCGCTTTCACCCTCGAGGACAGTGCCATCGACGGGCACCTTCTCGCCGGGTCGCACGCGCATACGGTCGCCGACGCGGACGGATTCGAGCGGCACATCCTCTTCGGAACCATCGTCGTTTAGGCGCCGCGCCGTCTTCGGCGCCAGACCGAGGAGCGCCCGGATCGCGGCGCCGGTCTGGCTCCGCGCGCGCAGTTCGAGAACCTGCCCCAGCAGCACCAGCGTCACGATCACCGCCGCCGCCTCGAAATAGACCGCCACCTGACCATCGGGCCCGCGAAACGAGGCGGGAAAGATCCCCGGGAGCGCCGCCGCCACCGCGCTGTAGAACCACGCGGCCCCGGTTCCGATCCCGATCAACGTGAACATGTTGAGCTGCAGCGCGCGCAGGGACGCCCAAGCCCGGGCGAAGAAAGGCCAACCTCCCCACAGGACGACCGGTGTCCCGAGCGCGAACTGCAAAGCAGCGAGGGTCCGGGCGGAGAAGCGCACGCCCAGGGGCTTGCCGGGGATCATCTCGGTCATCGCGATCACGAAGACCGGAAGCGTGAGGATCAGGCACACCCGGAAGCGGCGGCCCATCGCCGCGAGCTCCGGGTTCTCCTCGTCCGCGCCGGGCACCATCGGCTCGAGCGCCATGCCGCAGATCGGACACGCGCCGGGCGCCTCACGAACGATCTCCGGATGCATCGGGCAGGTCCAGCGCCCGCTGGCGGCCGCGGCCGGACGCGGCGGAGGCGCGTAACTTCCGGAGCGCTCGTGCCCATCGCACTGCGGATGGCAGCGCTTCACGCTAGCGACCTCCGATGTGCGCGAACTTCGAGAAGACCTCCATCAGCTCCGCGATCTTCTCCTTGCGGTCCTTTGGGCGGCCCGAGGCGATCGCATCGGACACGCAGGTATCGACGTGCGCTTTCAGCACGAGCTTTCCCATGCCGTCGAGCGCCGCCCGCACCGCTGCGACCTGGAGCAAAATGTCCACGCAGTAGCGGTCTTCCTCGATCATCCGCTCGATGCCGGCCACCTGGCCCGCGATCCTGCGCATCCGCTTCCGGGCTTGGTCTTGAATGGTGGGCTTCATGATCATAAAGATATACCCTGTTTGGGTATCGGACCAGACCCGCGAGAGCCTCGACCCCGGCTCGCTAGCTCCCGGCGCGGGGAGCTCTCCAGCGCCGCGCTGGGCTTCCGAAGAGCCCAAGGAGGAGTGGGGGCCGGTGACGAGAACCGAGAGCGGGCGCGGCTTGGGCACAACGAAGACGCGTTGGGGGTTTCTCCTCGCGGCGAGCCTCCCGTTGCTGGGAGCGGCCGACCCGCCCGCGGCGACGCCACCGGACCCGCTGCCGCTGGGGTGGTGCCTCGAGCGGGCGCAGGTGACGAACCCGGACCTCGACGTGGCCCGCGCGGTCGCCGAGGCGGCGGAGGCCCGCGTGTATCCAGCCGGCGCGCTCCCCGATCCGCGCTTCCGCTATGAGCTCAGCAACGTACCCACGGGCGATCTCGATCTTGACTCGACCCCCCTCTCCGGCCAACAGCTCGGCCTGAGTCAGCAGCTCCCCTTCCCGGGCCTTCTCGCCAATCGGCGCAAAGCCGCGCGCTCGGCGGCGAGGGCCTCGGAAGAGAGGGTTGGCGACGAATCGCGCCGGGTCGCCGCCGGGGTCGAGCGCGCCTGGGTGGAGCTCGGCTTCGCGCAGCGCGCCCTCGACGTCACGGTCGAAAACATCGACCTCCTCCGCCAACTGGCCAAGATCGCCGAGGCCAAGTACCGCGTCGGGGAGGGCCTTCAACAAGACGTAATCCGCGCCCAGGTCGCCCTCACCGAACTCCTCAACGAACGCCTCCAGCGCGAAGCGGCGATCCGCGCCGCGCAGGCGCGTCTTGGCAACTTCCTCGACCTCCCCCTCGGCACGTTCCTGCCGCGCACGACCGCCCTGCGCGAACCCTCTCCCCTGCCGGACGCCACGGCGCTCCTCGAGGAGCTCGAGGCGACGAGTCCGGGCCTGCGCGCGCTGGCCCTGCGCGTCGAACAGGCGGAGCGTCAAAAGCGGGTGGCGCAGCTCGAGGGATATCCCGACTTCGATCTCGGCGTGGGGTACCGGTTGCGAAAAGACGTTCGGGGGGACCCAGTCGATGGCGACGATTTCCTCGGCGCGAGCGTCACGATCCGCCTGCCCGTCGATCGGCGGAAATGGCGCGCGCAGGTTGCTGAACGAGACGCCCTTCTGCGCCGGAGCCAGGCCGAATATCGACAGTTTCGCGCGGCGTTACGGGATGCTGTTCAAGCGCGCTATGCAGATCTCGAACGCGCGGATCGCGAGATCGCCCTCCTCGAGGACGGCCTCCTCCCGCAGGCGCGCCAGTCCCTCGCGTCGAGCCGTTCGGCCTACGAGGTGGACCAGGTGGACTTCCTGAGCCTGATCGACAGCCAGGTGCGCCTGCTCAACGCAGAGCTCCGGCTCGAACGGGCGATCGCCGATCGGCGTGCCGCCTTTGCGGCGCTCGAGGCCAGCGTGGGGGTACCCCTGCGATGAGACCCGGACGCGTCGTCGCAGTGGTCGCGCTCCTCGCCGCTGGGGCGACGGCCGGGTGGTGGGCGGGGAGCCGGACCGATCGAAGAGATGTCGCTCCGCCCGCCGGAAGCGCGGAAGATAGCCCCTGTCGGGGGGGTGCCGACCCGCTCTATTGGCGGGCGCCGATGGACCCCTCCTACGTGCGGGCCGAGCCGGGCAAAAGCCCGATGGGCATGGATCTCGTCCCGGTGTGCCCGGGCGAGGCCAGCGCGCTCGGCGGCGACGCGATCCGTATCGACCCCGCGTTGGTGCAGAGCATGGGCGTGCGGGAACAGCCCGTCGCCCGACGCGACTTGTCGCGCCAGGTGCGCGCCGTGGGCCGGGTGGCCTATGACGAACGGCGCGTCGACCATGTGCACACCAAGGTCCAGGGCTGGATCGAGCGCCTCTTCGTCGAGTATGAGGGCGAGCGCGTGCGCCGGGGCCAACCCCTGCTCGAGATCTACTCCCCGGAACTCGTCTCAACCCAGGAGGAGCTGCTACTCGCCGCGCGCTATCGGGACTCAACGCGCGAAAGCCGTTTCGAGGACATCTCGCGCGGGGGAGAGGATCTGTTCCACGCCACGCTGCGTCGGCTCGAGCTCTGGGATATCTCGAAGCGCGACATCGAACGCCTGCTCGAAACCGGAGAGGTGCGGAAGAACCTCACCCTCGACGCACCGACCGAAGGCGTGGTCACGCACCTCATGGTGCGCAAGGGGATGGAGGTCGGACCCAACGACAACCTCTATACGATCGCCGATCTCACGCGCGTCTGGCTCTACGCAGACGTTTACGAATACGAGCTTCCGTGGGTCCACGAGGGCCAGAACGCAGTGATCGATCTGAGCTATCTGCCCGGCCGCCGCTTTGAGGGAACCGTGACGTACGTCTATCCCTTCCTCGATCCCAAGACGCGCACGGCCCGCGTTCGCATTGAGCTCGACAATCCGGACCGGATCCTCAAGCCCGACATGTTCGCCAACGTCACCATCGCCACGGAGACCCGCCGCGAGGTTCTCGCGGTTCCGGAGGAGGCCATCATCCGCTCCGGCCGCCGTTCGCTCGCGATCGTGGACCTCGGCGACGGGCGTTTTTCGCCGCGCGAGGTGGTTCTTGGGATTGACTCCAGTGACGGCTGGGTCGAGGTCCGGGAGGGACTCGCACCGGGTGATCGGGTCGTTACCTCCGGCCAGTTCTTGATCGACAGCGAGAGCAAGCTGCAAGAAGCGGTGCAGAAGATGATCACCGCAAAACCCGCTCTGGATCCCGGGCACGAGGACCACGCGATGCCAGCGCCGCACGAAGGGCACGCGGAGGAGTAGCGCTTGCTGCGACGGATCATCGCCGGCTCGGCGCGCAGCCCGTTGCTCGTGAGTCTCGCCACCGCGCTCCTCGTGGTCTGGGGTGGCTACGCGATCTACCACATGCCGCTCGACGCGATCCCGGACCTTTCCGACGTCCAGGTAATCGTCTTCACCGAGTATCCGGGGCAGGGCCCGCAGGTCGTCGAAGACCAGGTCACGTATCCGCTCACCACGGCGATGCTCGCAGTCCCCTTCGCCAAGACCGTGCGCGGCTATTCGTTCTTCGGCTTTTCGTTTGTCTACGTCATCTTCGAGGACGGGACCGATCTCTATTGGGCGCGCTCGCGCGTGCTGGAGTCCCTGAACTTCGTGTCGGGGCGGATGCCCGCGGGCATCACGCCGACCCTGGGCCCCGACGCCACCGGGGTTGGCTGGGTGTACGAATACGCCCTGGTCGATCGCACCGGCGGGCGCGACCTCGCCGAGCTGCGTTCCCTCCAGGACTGGTACCTCCGCTACGAGCTCCAGACCGTCCCCGGCGTCGCCGAGGTCGCCTCGGTCGGAGGCTTTGTCCGGCAATACCAGGTCGAGGTCGAACCCAACGCGCTGGCCGCCTACGGCATCCCGCTCGAACAGGTGCGCCACGCCATTGCGCGCAGCAACAACGACGTCGGTGGGCGCCTGGTCGAAATGGCCGAGGCGGAGTTCATGGTGCGCAGCCGGGGCTACCTCGCGTCCATCGATGATCTCCAGCAGATCGCCATCGGGACCGATGGGCGCGGTACACCGATCCTGCTGCGCGACGTGGCGAACGTTCACGCGGGGCCGGAGCTGCGCCGTGGACTCACCGACTTGAACGGCGAGGGCGAAGTGGCGGCCGGTGTGGTCGTGATGCGCTTCGGAGAGAACGCCCTCGAAGTCATCCGGAACGTGAAGGCCAAGCTCGAGACGCTCTCGTCTGGCCTTCCGCCCGGGGTGAAGATCGTCGAGGTCTACGACCGCTCAGGTCTCATCGAACGCGCCGTGGACACGCTCCGCGAGAAGCTCCTCCAGGAGATCGCCATCGTGGCGCTGGTGTGTGGGCTCTTCCTCTTCCACCTGCGAAGCGCGTTGGTCGCGGTGCTGACGCTCCCGCTGGGAATCCTGATGTCTTTCATCGTCATGTACCACCAGGGGATCAACGCGAACATCATGTCGCTGGGCGGTCTTGCGATCGCGATCGGCGCCATGGTCGACGCCGCCGTGGTCATGGTCGAGAACGCTCACAAGCACCTGGAACGCGATGCGGGTGAGAAGCCGCGCACGCAGATCCTGATCGACGCGGCCACCGAGGTGGGTCCCTCGCTCTTCTTCTCGCTCCTGATCATTACCGTGTCGTTCCTCCCCGTCTTCAGCCTGCAGGCGCAGGAGGGGCGCCTTTTCTCGCCCCTGGCCTTCACCAAGACCTACGCCATGGCGGGGGCAGCGCTGCTCGCCATTACGGTGGTGCCAGCGCTCATGGTCGGCTTGATCCGCGGCCGAATCCTGGCCGAACATCGCAATCCGCTGAACCGGCTCCTGCTCCGAGCCTACGCTCCGGTGATCCGCGCGGTCCTGCGCCGGAAGGCCTGGGTGATCGCTGGGGCACTCGTCCTCGTGGTGGCGACGCTGCTGCCGCTTCGCGAGCTGGGCGCCGAGTTCATGCCGCCGCTCGACGAGGGCGACCTGCTCTACATGCCGACAACGCTGCCGGGCGTCTCGATCACCAAGGCGCGCGAGATCCTCCAGCAGACCGACCGCATGATCCGCCAGGTTCCCGAGGTCCACCGCGTCTTCGGCAAGATCGGACGGGCCGAGACCGCGACCGACCCGGCGCCGCTTTCCATGCTCGAAACGACGATCACGCTCAAGCCGCGCGAGCAGTGGCGCCCCGGGATGACGACCTCGAAGCTCATCGCGGAGCTCGATCGGGTCGTGCGGCTGCCCGGGTTGACCAACGCCTGGACGATGCCCATCAAGACACGCATCGACATGCTCTCGACCGGCATCAAGACGCCGGTCGGCATCAAGGTGGCCGGCCCGGACCTCTCGACCCTGCAGTCGCTCGGCGAGCAGATCGAAGCCGTCCTCCGCAGCGAGCCCGGAACGCTGAGCGTCTTCGCCGAACGCGTGGTCGGGGGCAATTATCTCGACTTCGAGATCAACCGCCGCGAGATCGCACGCTATGGGCTCACCGTGGGTGATGTGCAGGACGTCATCCAGTCAGCGATCGGGGGTCGCAACGTCACCTTCACGGTGGAGGGGCGCGAACGCTACCCCGTGAATCTTCGCTACTCGCGGGAGCTGCGCGACAACCTGGCGATGCTGCGTCGCGTACTCGTCTCGACGCCCACCGGGGCCCAGGTTCCCCTCTCGCAGCTCGCCGACCTCGAGATCGCGAAGGGTCCGCCGTCGATCAAGAGCGAGAACGCGCGCCTGAACGCCTGGATCTACATCGATCTCGAAGGGGTCGATGTCGGCACCTGGGTGAACCGAGCAAAGCGCACGCTCGCGCGCGAGCTGGACCTCCCAGCGGGCTACAGCCTCACCTGGAGCGGACAGTACGAGTACATGGAACGGGCGGCCCGGCGGTTGCAGATGGTCGTCCCGATCACCCTCGGCATCATCTTCCTGCTGCTCTATCTGAATTTTCGGCGACTCTCGGACACGCTGATCGTCATGCTGACACTCCCCTTTGGGCTGATCGGTGGGGTGTGGCTGCTCTGGTGGCTCGACTACGACTTGAGTGTGGCGGTGGGCGTCGGCTTCATCGCCCTGGCGGGGGTCTCGGCCGAACTCGGCGTCATCCTGCTCCTCTTCCTCGAGGAAGCCGTCGCGCGCTTCCAACGCGAGAACCGCCTCGCTACGCGGGAAGATCTCCTCGAGGCGGTGCGAGAGGGTGCTGGGCTTCGCGTGCGCCCGATCGTGATGACGGTCACCTCCACGATCGCGGGGCTCCTCCCGATCATGTGGGGATCGGGAACGGGCGCGGAAACGATGCGCCGGATCGCTGCACCCATGGTCGGCGGTCTCCTCTCGGCGACGGTGCTGACCCTCGTCGTGATCCCGGTGGTCTTCGCGCTCGTGCGCGGCCGCTCCTTTCCCTCGGGACACCCGGACGCATCGCGTTAGTCCATCTGCATCAGGGGGAAATCCACTTCCGCACTCCAATACGCCTGCGCCACGGTCGCGAAACGACCCTCGGCCCCAAAGGCGTGCTGGGAGACGACCTGCGTGTCGCGAACCGCCCGCTCGATCGGGTTACCCTTGTAGATCGAGGAGGTGCCGGCGAGCCGGGCCACCTCCCGCACGGCGTCCGCACAACTCTGCAGCGCGTGCGCACACGCGAGGAACAAGTCCGCCTTGTCCCGCAGGGAGAACACCAACCCCTGCTCCGCGATCTCGAAGGCTGCACGCAAGGTGTCGTGGAAGAACGACCTGGCAGCCCGGTACGTCGCCAACGAGCGGCCGTAGCGCAACTGGGCGAGGTACTGATATTTCAGCGTGGAAGGGTTGGCAAAGGGTGTTTTCGCTTCGGCGAGGTCAGCCGCCGCGGCAAGCGCGTTGCGCAACGCGCCCAGGCTCACGGGAGGAAACGTCGCGGTGAGCGCCGCTTCCGGCATGCGGTACAGGGGTCCGTCGAAGTAGCGGTTCCGGACCGGAGCCCGCAGGTCGATAGCGCGGTGCGTCGCTACCCACACGTCGGAGGCGACGATGGTGTTGCTCGAGGTCCCGCGCATCCCGAGGCTGTCCCAGTCGTTCCTGATCTCGAGCGCGCCGCGGGGGTGGAACACGAGGAGCATCCGGTCGCCGCAAAGCGCTGTGTGGCCGATCCAATCGGCGTGGCGGCAACCGCTCGCGAAGGGCGTGGCGCCGCTCACCCGATAGCCTCCGGCCCCCTCGACGGCGGTCATTGGCCGGTTGAACGTCTCGCACAGGACCGGGTCGTCCGCCCCGGCAAAGACCTCCTCGACGAAGCGAGCATCGGCGAGCCGCAAATCGAAGCTGGTGTTGGCGACGCCCATCATGAGCCAGGCGGCTGCCGTATCCGCAGCAGCGATCACTTCGGCGACGACCGCGTACTCCAACGGTGAACACTCGTAGCCCCCGAGTGCTGCGGGTCGCCACAAACGCAACAGGCCCGAGCGCTGCAGCGCCGCGACCGAGGCCTGAGGCAATGCGCCCTCGCGCTCGCCGTGGGGCGCCAAAGCGCTGAGCTCGGGTGCGACCGCGGCGGCCATGTCGGCAAGTTCCGGCGGCTGGGTGGTGGCCTGTGCGCACATGGCGGCGGTCCTCCGCTTCGGTTCTATGACCATATTGGAAGATCCACCCCCCGAAACCACTACGGAATCTGTAGTTGATGCGGACGTCGAGAAGGCCGAGGATAGAGGCCGTGCCCGGCGGATACGGACAGTACTGCCCGCTCGCCCTGGCGGCCGAGATCCTCTCGGAGCGATGGTCACTGCTCGTGGTCAGCCGATTGATCGACGGCTGTCATCGCTTCAACGAGATCCAACGCGGCTTGCCGCGGATCTCCGCCACGATGCTGTCGCAGCGGCTTCAGACGCTCGAGGACGCCGGCATCGTCCAGCGCAAGGCCCTCGGTGGCGGCCGCGGCCACGAGTACCGGCTCACCGAAGCCGGGCGCGAGCTCGAGCCCGTGATCGATCAGCTGGCCGGTTGGGGCCAGCGTTGGGCGCGGGATATGGATCCCGACGACCTGGACGTGCGCTTCCTCGCGTGGAGCGTCCACACCCGCATCGACGCGGAGGCGATGCCCGACGGGCGCACCGTGCTCGAGTTCGAGTTTTTCGGCGTTCCCGGCGACTGCCGCTACTTCTGGTTGGTGAACGATCACGGCAAAATCGATATGTGTTTGAAGCACCCGGGCTTCGAAGTCGACCTCCAGATACAATCCGACCTTCGTCGCTTTGTGGAAACATGGCGTGGATTCCGTTCGCTCGCAGAGGAGATCCGCCTCGGGAAGATCCGGCTGCGCGGATCCAAGAAGCTCGTCAAGTCCTTTCCCCGCTGGCTTCTTCTCAGCAGTCTCGCCCGCATCGAACGGCAGCGGCCAGGCCCGGAGCGCGCCACGCTGAGGCGAACGCGGACCCGCACCGGCTCCACCGTGTAGCATGGGCCGAGGCTCCAGGATGCGAGGTGACCCGTGGATTTCGAACTCCCCGAAGAGATCCAGCTGCTGCAAGAGCTCGTGGAGAAGTTCGTCAAGAACGAACTCATGCCGCTCGAGCCCCGCGTGCTCGAACGCGAAGCGCGCGGTGCGGCTCCGCTCCTCACCGCCGAGGAGACCGACGCGCTCCACCGCCGCTGCAAGGAGCTCGGCCTCTGGGGACTCGACGTTCCCGAGGACCTCGGTGGAGCGGCGCTCGGTCCCGTCGCCAAGATGGCGATCGGCGAAGAGTTGCGGCGCACGATCGTGCCCTTCGTGTTCCCGCCCGACTCCCCCAACCTGCACATGCTCCTGGCCACCGTCGACGACGCACAACGCAAGCGGTATCTCGAACCCTAC
>CAZTOE010000176.1:0-9698 GCA_964615045.1 uncultured Spirochaetales bacterium | reverse complement strand
GCTCTACGACCTGAGCCGGGACTTCAGCCAGGCCGAAGACATCGCCGCAAAGCATCCGCAGAAGGTCGAGGAGATGCGGAAGATGTTCGTCGCGGAAGCGAAGAAGTACCAGGTCTTCCCGCTGGACGCCTCAGTGGCGGGCCGCATCGTGGCACCGCGCCCGAACATCACTGCCGGACGCACGGAGTTCAACTACACACGGCCCATGGTGGGACTGCCGCAGGGAGACTCGCCGTTCCTGCTGAATTCCTCGTACACCATCACCGCTGACGTCGAGGTGCCCCAGGGCGGAGCCGAGGGGATGATCCTGACCTCGGGCGGGCGCTTCGCCGGGTACGGATTCTACCTGCTCAAGGGCAAGCCGGTTTTCCTCTGGAACCTGGTTGACCTCAAGCGCATCAAATGGGAGGGCCCTGATGCGCTAACCCCCGGCAGGCACACCCTGGAGTTCGCGTTCAAGTATGACGGTCTCGGCGCGGGCACGCTCGCCTTCAACAACCTGAGCGGCCTCGGTCGATCCGGCACCGGCACGCTCAAGGTGGACGGCAAGGCAGTGCAGACCATCAAGTTGGAGCGCACACTGCCCATGATCCTGCAATGGGACGAGAGTTTCGACATTGGCTCCGACACGCTCACCGGCGTGAACGACGAAGACTACCGACCGCCGTTCCCGCTGACGGCCAAACTCAACAAGCTGACGATCAAGGTCGATCGCCCCACGCTGTCTCCCGAGGACATCAAGACGCTCGAAAAGGCGGAGGCCGAAGCGCTCGATGGCTCGCCGCTGCGTCACGTGCAGCCCGGGCCGCAATAGGCCGGCCGAGCAGGAGTAAGAGGACCAGGTCGACTACCAGAGCTCGCTCTCTAGCCCGGGCCCGATTACGTGACGTCCCTGCGGCATTTCCCGCGCGTTTCAAATCGGCCCGTGGTACCCTTTGTCACCGAACCCTGGCGCTTCGGTGCGCCACGGAGGCGCCGTGGCGTGCAGCTGAGCGCCGCCCCCGGCGGTTGTCTGCCATGATCGAGACGCTTTTCACACAGCTCCTCGGTGCGTCCGCGCCCATTCAGCTGGCGGCCATGCCAGGCGTCGTGACCCCTACCCTGGTCTCTGCAGTCGCGGAGGCAGGCGGCGTGGGAATGCTCGCTACTCCCCTGATGTCTTCAGAGCTGCTCGAGCAAGTACTCGACGACGTCACCGCGAGAACCTCGGGCGTGTTCGGCGTGAACTTCTTGGTTCCATTTCTCGATCCCGAATGCGTGGCGGTGGCGGCCCGCAAGTCGCGACTTGTCGAGTTCTTCTATGGCGAGCCGAGCTCGGAGCTCGTCGAGCGAGTGCATGCTCTAGGCGCGCTCGCAAGCTGGCAGGTCGGATCGCTTGCCGAGGCGGTGGCGGCCGAGCATGCCGGATGTGACCTCGTGGTGGCCCAAGGGACAGAAGCGGGTGGTCACGTTCGTGGGCAGACGAGCCTTGTTCCGCTCCTCTCGCAAATCCTCGACGTGCTCAACGTCCCGGTGGTTGCAGCGGGTGGCATCGCGACCGGTCGCGATCTGGCTGCCGTCCTCGCATGTGGAGCTTCGGGCGCCCGCATCGGGACGCGATTCGTCGCGACAGCGGAATCAGGCGCGCATCCGTTCTACGTGAAGGCTCTTATCGACGCATCTGCCGCTGATACGTGCGTTACCGAGGCATTCTGTGGGATGTGGCCCAACGCGCCCCACAGAGTCTTGCGATCCGCGATCAAAGCGGCGGAGGCGCTGTCCGAAGACATCATCGGAGAGACCCGGCTGGGTGGCCAATCCATACCTGTTCAACGTTTCTCTGTCATTGGTCCGTCGATCGAAACAACGGGCCACGTTGATGCGATGGCTCTCTATGCGGGTGAGTCGGTTGCCAACGTCCGGAAGGTACTGCCAGCGTCTGAAATCGTCTCAGACATGGTATCGGGCGCGGAGCAAGCACTCGATCGGGCGGCCGGCAGTCGGAGAGCCTCCCGCCCGATCGATGCTCAGAAGCGGAGCTCGGCGCCACCGAAGAAAGTCCTCCCCGCCTGCGGGAAGCCATAGTTGACCTCCCACTCCTCGTCGAGGAGATTGTCCACGCCCGTGTACACCGAGAAACGCCCCTCGGCGAAGGTATGGCCCAGCCGCAGGTCCACGAGCGTGTAGCTGCCGAGGGTGCGCTTCGCGAAGGGAGCCTGGCGCGTATAGACGACCGTGTCCTTCAACCAGCTCACCCCGACCCGCGCCTCGGTACCCCAGGGCAGCGCGTAGCGGACTTCGCTGTCGATCTTGTGACGCGGTCGACTTTGAAGCTCGTCGAAGGGCGAGTCGCTGGCGATATCCCGGGCATCGAGGAAAGTGTAGCCGAAGCGCACGAGGACGGGCTTCCAAGGTCGGCTCGTCCCGGTGAACTCGAAGCCGCGCATGCGCAGCTTGTCGCGGTTCTCAAAGGGGTCCCCGGCGATGCTCTCGATGAAGTCGCGCAACTTCATGTGGAAGCCGACGAGGGCGAGTCGGGTCTCCCGCGGGAGCTCCTGCTCGACGGCTGCCTCGAAGCTCCAGGAGCGCTCGGCTCCGAGATTCTCGTTGCCCTGGTCGATGTCATAAAGCTGGCGGATCGAGGGAAAGCGGATCTTGCGCGCCACCGAGCCGCGCAGGCGGGTTCCGGTGCCGAAGTCAAAGAAGCCCCCGGCCAGCAGGCTGCCCTCCGTCTCGCTCCCACCCGGTCCGGGCATGAACCAGCTCTGGTTGTAGCCGATCACGAGACCGCTGCGCTGCGTGGGACTGAGTTCGTACTCGAAGCCTGCCGAGACCAACGACAAATTGTGATCTTCGTCGATGGGACGGAAATCGAAGGCCGCGTTCCCGCCACCACCGCCTCCGCCGCCACCACCGCCACCGCCGCCGCCTCCGCCACCGGGCGGAGAGACGGGGAGGTCACGAATGCGGCCTTCGCTGTCGAAGCGTTCGAAGCGGCCATCCACCGCGACGCGCAGGGTTCCGGCGCGCCCGAATGCGTAGCGATTGTGAAAAGCGCCACCCGTCACGAGTGAAGTTCCTTGCAGCGAGAATGTGTTGCTATCCAGCATCGAGTTGAGGTCTTCGTCGTCATAGCGTCGGCGTTTCTCGCTCTGCTGGTTGACGAACCCCCAGGAGCGCATCTCCAGCGCGTCGGTCGGCTCCCAGTGGAAGGAGACCTGCGAGGAGATGCCGTCGAAGTTCTCCACGCGCTCGAAGCGCGGCCGACGTCCGAAGGGGTCGCTCTGGTCGTAGACGGTCCAAGGCACCCCGAACTCGCCATGCGCGTAGTTGACGAGGAGGTTCAGTCGCGAGCGCTCGGACGGCATCCAGCCCATGCGCGCAAAGGCGTTCTGGCGCCGGCGGTCCGAATTCTCGCGGAGGTTGCCGTTCTCGAGCGGCGTCTCGTTGAACGAGCTGGGCATCCGGTAGCCATTGGTGTCAAAGTAGCTACCAGACACGAAGACGTCGGTGTTCTCGCTCCCGCCCGACGCGGTCGCCTGCCCCAGATACTGATCGCCCTGCCGCGCGTCGCCGGCGAGACTCCCTCGGAGCCCTTTCGCCCCGCGGCGGGTGCGGATCTGAACCACGCCCCCGATCGCGCCGTCGCCATACAGAACCGAGTTGTTGCCGTAGTTCAAGGTCACATCTTCGATCAGCTCGGTGGGGATCAGCGACGGATCGAACTGACCATCCTCGGTGTTGTTGAAGGGCACTCCGTCGACGAGGAGCAGAACTTGGCGTGTCCGCAGGCCGCGCAGGTCGATGCGGGGCACGCCGTCGCCGCCGGTCCGGACCACGACGCCCGGCTCACGGGCGAGCGCCTCGTCGAGGGTCCGGGCGTTCTCCTGGCGGATGTCCTCGCGATCGATGCGGCGCGTGGTGACCGTCCGCTCGACCAGGTCGCGCTCGGAGACCACGGTCTCTTCGGAAAGCGGCTCCGCGCTCGCTCCGGAGGCAGCCGCGGTCAGGCTTGCGAGCAGCCACAGCGAAATCGGAGACAGGTGGAGACGCTTGGGCGGCCTCGTATCTCGCATGGGGACCTCGAGTTCGTTATTCCCGAATCGATATAACCGGGATATAAGCAGATCGAACGAGGCCCCGTCAATGCGGCGGGTCGTTCAGCGGCGGCGATCGGCCAGGCGCGCTTCGATCGCCGCGAGATCCGACTCGATGGCGGCTCGCGTGTCGGCTTCCATGCTGTGAAAGCGCTCGATGAGTTCCTCGCCCAGGGCCGTGAGAACCGCGCCTCCGCCCGAGCGGCCGCCGGTCGCCGTCTCCAACACCGGTTCGCGGAAACACTGATTCAGGTCGTCCACGAGTTCCCACGCATGGCGGTAGGCCATCCCCATCTCACGCGCGGCCGCCGAGATGGAACCGTGCTTGCGGATCGCTTCGAGGAGCTGGACCTTGCCTGTTCCGAGCTTGTGCCCGTCCTTGCCGAGATAGATTCGAAGCCGTACGCGGGCCACGCCGAAACCTCCCACCCGCCTTGGTCCCTGAAGGTAGCGAGACCCGACGGCGGTGTGCTCGCGGGAGTGGTTCTCGACTGGAATGATCATCGACGCGGAGTCCGGAGCGATGCCTCCGAATCAGCGATCCCTTGATGCTTCTCCCGCATCGGCCGACGTCTGCTCTCCTGGAAAGGTGTCCTCGAACGGCTGGTGATGGGGGGTAGGCGACTCGCGCGGCGCTACGGCTTGGCCGCCACGCACTCGATCTCGACGCGTAGTTCTGGCAAGGCGAGTCCCTTGACCACCACCAGTGTCGACGCGGGTTTGTGGTCGCCCAGCACTTTCGCGCGCACCTCCTTGAACGCCGCGAAGTCGTCGAGGTCGACCAAAAAGGTTCGCAGGTGCACGATGTCGCGGGAGGTCATTCCCGCCGACGCCAGGATCGCTTCGAGGTTCCGCAGCGCCGTTTCCGCCTGGTTCGCAATCCCTTCGACCAGCTGTCCCGCGGCATCGATCCCCACCTGCCCGGCGGTGTAGAGCACTCGCGCGCCAGGGGGCACCTCGACGCCATGGCTGTAGTGGCCGATCGGCGCCGCGACGCGCGGTGGCGCATGCGGCTTCACTTTCCGCTCGGGCGCTTCGACCTCGGCCCAACCCTGGGCGAGCGGAACGAAGTAGAACATCTCGACCCTACGGGACACGAATTTCCACTTGCCACGGACCTTCTCATAGCGGTCGTGGAGGCGACCGGCACCGATCATGCTCTGGCCCGCCCGGGTCGCGCGGTTCTCGAGGCTGCAGGTGCCGGTCGCACGGTCGCCCGCGATCTCGATGATGTGATTGCTGAAAAAGGGCTTGACCTCGAGCTGCCACGTGGAGCGATAGAACTCGCGCAGCGCGAGCTGCCCCCGAATCACGCCCCATCCGAGCGAACTGAAATCGGCCGTGCCCTCCTCCGTGAAGAGGTTGGCCATTTCCTCCTCGTCCTGTTGCTCGATGGCGAGTCCGTAGCGATAGGTGAGTTCACGGATCTTCTCGCGGTCGAGGAGTTCTTGGAGCGTTTCCGAATCCGCCCCGGGCATCTTCGTTCTTTCGGCCATCACGACCTCCGGCGAAACAGACTGAAAGATGGCTCGTCGCCCGACGGCACGCAAAGGCGCCGCTACAATGTGCGATGGACCCGGAGGCAGCGAATGGCCCGCCGTTTTGTCGACCTTTCTGTGTTTCTCGAGAACGACGTCCAGTCCGATCCGCCGGGCTACGGACCCGAGATCGAGTATCTCAATCATCGCGACACCGCCGGGGACGTCGTGAAGTTCTTCCCCGGCCTGCAGCAGGAAGAGCTCCCGGGCGGGGAGGGCTGGGCCCTCGAGTGGATTCGGCTCATGACGCACAACGGGACCCATCTCGACGCGCCGTACCACTTCCACTCGACCATGGACGGAGGCAAGCGGGCGATCACGATCGACGAAGTGCCGCTGGAGTGGTGTTTCAATCCAGGGGTCAAACTCGATTTCCGCTCGTTCGAGGATGGCTACGTCGCGACCGCGGACGACGTCGAAGCGGAGCTGAAGCGCATCGGGCACGACCTCCGTCCGCTCGAGATTGTGGTCGTGAACACCCGCGCGGGCGAGGCCTACGGGGGCGATGACTACGTGAGTGCGGGCTGCGGCATGGGACGCGAGGCGACGCTTTACCTATTGGAACGCGGGGTTCGCGTCACGGGTACCGATGCCTGGAGCTGGGACGCGCCTTTCGTCTACACCAAGGACAAATTTGCCCAGAGCGGCGACGCGGGCCTCATTTGGGAGGGACACCGGGCGGGCATGCAGATCGGCTATTGCCACCTGGAGAAACTCCACAACCTCGAGGCGCTCCCGCCGACCGGCTTCACCATCGCCTGCTTCCCGTTCAAGATTCGCAGCGCCTCAGCGGGGTTCACCCGCGCCGTCGCCATCTTCGAAGACTGAGCGGAGGCCCCGGAGCAAGCCCGCACTCGCTCCCCAGCGGGATAGGCGGGCCAAGCCGCTTCGCGTTCTTCGACTTGCTCTAGCCAGGTTTCGTCCTCAAACCAGAACTCGCGGATCCGATCCAGGCCGCCACTCAGCTGGAGCGCCTCGAGATAGTTTTCGAGGAGGTTGGCAAGCAACACGTCCTCCGGAGGGACCGCGATCCCCATGGGCTCTACCGTGAGCGTCTCCTGTACGAGTTTGAGATCGGCATCGGGATGCTGGAGTTTTGCCAATGCACAGGTCTCGTAGTCCGCGACGACGGCATCGACCTGATCGGAGAGGAGCAGCTCGACTGCGTCGCTGAGGCGCTCCGGCAACGTCAACTGCGCTTCGGGAGCGTTGTTCGTCACGAACTCTTCGCTGGTCGACCCCGCCAGGGCGGCGAGCCTCACTTCGGGACGATTGAGGTCGGAAAGGGTTCGAAACCGTTCGACGGTCTTGCGCTTCGCCAGAATCGACTTCCCGGAGACGAAGTAGGGCCCCACAAACGCCGCTCTCAGGTTGCGCCGGGCGTTGATGGTCATCCCGGAGATCACCACGTCCACGTCCCCGGCTTCCAACGCGTCGAGGAGTCGGAAGAAGGGGCGGACGACGATCGTGGCTTCGACATCCAAGTGGGTAGCCAGGATGCGTGCGAGGGCGACATCGAAACCGAGCCAATCACCGCTCTCGGTCCTCAGATTCATCGGCGGCTGGTCGCCGCTCATGCCGACTCGGAGCTCGCCGGTGGCGATCACCCGTGCCAAACCGCGAGTGGGCTTGCCCTCGCTCGGGGCGCGGTGGGTCTGACACCCCAACGCGATCGCCGCCGCTGCAAGTCCCCACAGCGCGAGTTTCAGAAAGTGTCTCGATTTCACCCTCGAGCCCCCAAAACGCGACAGATTCGATCGCCCGGAGCGCGATGAGCCGAGATGGCGAATGGCGTGTCTCAATGGGCCGGCGAGGCGGCGTTCGGCCAGCGCACGTCCACAGCGCGGTAGTTTCCGAGGTACTTCTGGCAAGTGGCACCGGCGAGGGTAGCCTCGCCGTCTCGATCGCGGTATCCCTTCGCGCCCGACGCCCGGGTGAATCGCGTCGGCCGAGGGAGGACACCCAATGCAGATCGGGAGAGTACCGCGTCGCTATGGATGCGGCAGCGTCGTGGGCATCCGCTTCGTCGCGTCGTTCGCGTCCGTGCTGCTCCTGTTGGTGGCCGCGTTCCCCGGGCAGGCCCAGACACTGGATCGAGTTCGAGACTCGGGCACGTTGAAGCTGGGCTACCGCGTCGACGCCCGGCCGTTCTCGTACCGCGATGAGTCCGGCGAGCCTTCCGGCTACTCGATGGCGATCTGCCGGAAGGTCGCCGACGCGGTGAAGGCCGAGTTGGGCGAAATCCCGCTCACCGTCGAGGACATCGTGGTTGGAACCCACGAGCGCTTCCTCGCCGTGAAGACGGGCCGAATCGACCTGCTCTGTGGCGCCACGACGGCGACGCTCGCTCGGAGGGAGGAAGTCTCCTTCTCGATTCCCATCTTCCTGGGCGGGATCGGCGCGCTGCTTCGCAAAGACGCGCCTGCCCCTCTGCTTACATTGCTGGCCGGAGAGGATTTGCCGCGCCCATTTTGGTACGACTGGTTTGGCCAGGACCTGGGTCCGCGGTCCTTCTCGGTTCGTATCGGTAGTACGGCAGAGGCGTGGCTCAACGCGAACCTCGAAAAGTTTGACATCACCGCCGAGGTGAACCCGGTGGGCGTTCACGGAGAAGGCATCGAGGCCGTGCTCTCGCGCCGATCGGACGTCCTCTTTGGAGACCGCGCCATTCTGATGGACGAGGCGAGGCGCAGCCCCCAGGCGAATGAACTGATGGTTCTCGGCCGCTACTTTACTTACGAGGTCATCGCTCTCGCGCTCCGGCGCGGCGACGAGGACTTCCGTCTGCTGGTCGATCGCGCCCTGAGCCGTCTCTACCGCTCTGGCGAGATCGCGCAGATCTACGCAGGCTTCTTCGGCGAGCCCGACGAGACGGCGCTGACCCTCTTCTCGTGGGCTGCGCTGCCGGAGTAGGTCCGGGGTCCAGGCCGGCCCCATTGCGGTCGATTCACGAGCATCAGTCCCGCGAAGACCATCAAACCTCCGAGTAGCGCGGCGCCGCTCACCGTTTCGCCCAGGAAGAGCGCGGCAGACAGCACCCCGAAGAGGGGCGTTAGATTGATGTAGAGCGCCGCCCCGACGGTCCCGACGCGAACGACGGCCTGGTAGTACCAGAGAAAGCCGAGTGCGGAGCCCGCGAAGCCCAGAAAGAAGATGAGCGCCAGGGCACGGGGGTCAGAGAACACTGCGCGCGTCACCGCCGGCTGGTCGAGCACGAACGGGAAAAGCAGCGCGAGCCCAGCGCAGGATGCGAGGGTCGTCACCGTCAAGGGCGAGTAGTCTTCGAGAAGGGTGCGACCGAATACCGAGTAGGCGGCCCAGGACAGCGCGCTCAAGAAGACCAGGACTTCGCCTGTCCCCAAGCCGATCCCTGAGAGGCTTGTAAGGTCGCCGCCGGTGATCACGAAGGCCGTTCCGAGAAATCCCAGCAACACGCCGATCACCGCGAGGCGATCGGCCTTTCGACCGTAGAAGAGCCAATCGAGAATCACGACCTGGGTCGCAATCAGTCCCAAGATGATCGACGCGGTGGACGCTTCGGTGAACTCGAGGCCCTTAAAGAGCAAGCCGTTGTGGAGCAAGATGCCGCTTGCGCCCAGGAGCGCGAAGCGTGGCCAGCGACGGAACGGAATGCGAATGAATTGACGCGCGACGCAGGAGAACGCGACCAAGAAGAGCGAAGCGACGAAGAAACGACCAAACACCACGACAAATGGAGCCCGGTACTCCGCGAGCACGCGGCCGATGGTCGGTGTGGCGCCCCAGAAGAGGGTGGCGAGAAGGAGTCTCCATTGGATCGTCATCACCGTCGTCGTGGCTCCTGGGCGTGCATGTTCTCTGCCTTCCGCGTGCCGCGTGGGTGCAGAGCCACAAGCGAACCGCGCGTCGCCTTCCGCGTACCGTGTCACACACCTGGGCGACGCATCAACCGATCTTCTCCACGTGGACCGCGGGGTGCCGCGCGCGGCGACCGGGCGTGGCCGCGCGCGGCGTATCCCCCCCGCCGCGGGGAGGCAAGGAAGTTACGAAAAAGAGCCATAGGATTGGCGTTCGCGCGCGGGGTGTGGCTGGGGGCGCGGGGGGT
>CAZTOE010000175.1:0-9742 GCA_964615045.1 uncultured Spirochaetales bacterium | reverse complement strand
CGACGTACCTGGCCGAAGCGGTGCTTCTGGGCGAGACGGACGGGTCGACGGCGGTGAACAACAACGACATCCTTCCGTTCGTCCTGGCGTTGACCAACCGGGCGCAGTACGAGATCGACTATCCGGACATCGACGCGGAGCGACGCGTGTTGAAGCTCATTCGGAACGACGCGCGCGGAGCCGAGAGTCCTCACTTCGAACCGGTCGCCCAGCAGCTGGTCTTCGGCGCGCGCAGGGAGGTGCTCGACGTACATCTCTCGCCACAGCTCGAGGAATACCTAGTCCAGCTCGTCGTCGCGACGCGCCAGCCCGGCGCCTACGACCCGCGCCTGGGGCGACTGGTGCGCTGGGGTGCAAGCCCTCGCGGCACGATCGCGCTCGACCGGTGCGCACGCGCCAAGGCCTGGCTCGCGGGCCGCGACTTCGCGACCCCGGATGACCTCCACGCCATCGCGCCCGACGTGCTCCGTCATCGAATCCTGCTCACCTACGAAGCCGAGGCGGAGGGTGTGACTCCTGACACCTTGCTAGAGGAACTGCTCTCGGTAGTACCGCTTCCGTAGCGGAGGAGACGATCGCCATGACATCTTCCCATTTCAGTCCCACCGATCGGCACGGCGTCACGATCTCTCGCGACGACCTGATCGCGCTCGGAGGCAGCGCCGCTGCGATGGGTGATGCGAAGGGGCGCCGCGTCGCAACGTCGCTCGCCGGCCCCAACGCGTCGCGCTTCTGCGGTCCCGGCCTCGAATTCGCCGAAGTGCGCACCTACCAACCGGGAGACGACGTGCGCGCGATCGACTGGCGCGTGACGGCTCGAACCGGGCGCGCGCACAGCAAGCTCTTCGAGGCAGAACGGGAGCGTCCGGTCTGGTTGGTTGCCGATCTGGGCGCGTCGATGCAGTTCGCGACGTGCGGTGTGTTCAAGTCGGTCGCCGCGGCGCGCGCCGTAGCATTGCTGGCCTGGCGGGCACACCGAAGCGGAGAACGGGTCGGCGGCATCGTCATCTCTCCCGGGGTCTCCGTCGAGCTTCCCCTCGGTCGCACCCGAGCCCATTTGCTGCGGCTGCTCGACGCCCTGGCGATCGGGAGCCAGGCACGGTTCGAGGTGGAAGAGCGCGCGCCGCTCCAGAGTGAGCTCGGCTGGCTGCGCGAACGCACGAGGACCGGAAGCCGTGTGATTGTGGCGAGCGATTTCTACGCACTGGACGAGACCGTATCGGACCGGCTCAAGGCACTCGCAAGGCGCTGCGAGCTGGTGCTCGTCTGGATCTACGATCCGCTGGAGGCCGAGGCACCTCCGCCCGGTCGCTATCGCATTAGCGATGGGCGCGGCACCGCGACCCTCATCGCCAAGCGTTTCGGGCCCTGGCGGGAGGCCTACGTGGAGGGCTTCGCAGAACGCGGACGGCGGCTGCGCGAGCTGGCCAGCCGCCACCGGGCCTCGCTGATTTCCCTACGGACCGACGAGCCCATCACGGCGATCCTCGCCACACCCGAGCCAGGGCGCTGGGCGTCCTGATGGATCCCGCGACCGCTTCATCGCTTTCGGCGCTGCGCGACATCCACCTGCCGGGCCCTGTCTCGCTCTGGCCGCTGGCAGCCGGCTGGTG
This sequence comes from uncultured Spirochaetales bacterium, assembly GCA_964615045.1. Lineage (GTDB taxonomy): Bacteria > Myxococcota_A > UBA9160 > UBA9160 > PR03 > JANQRO01. Next base: position 8,129 of record CAZTOE010000175.1, on the reverse strand, counting down.
GCTGCTCGGAGGTATCCTGCTCCTCGTTGCCGTCGGCGCCGCACGCGTGGCTCGGGCCCGTTGCCGACGCCAACGCGCCTGGCAAGAGGCCGCCGCCGAAGAGCTCACCCGCATCGAAACAGCTTTCGCAGCCGATCGGGACGCGGTCGAGCTCGCAGCATCGCTTTCCGCCCTGTTGCGGCGCTCGGTCCTGGCGCGCTTTCCCGAGAGGAAGATCGCAGCACTCCGCGGCGAGGACTGGTTCGAGTTCCTGTGTCATGACGCTGCCGCCCCGCCCGGCGCGGAGACGCCTGACCCGGATTCTCTGCGCCTCGTACGAGATCTCACTCACAGTGCGTACGCGGGCGTCGATACCACCACGGTCCCGCCGGACGAGTGGATCGTGTTTGTGCGCTCATGGATCAGAGCCGCAGCGTGATCGAGTTCGGCCTACCCTGGGCGTTCGCGCTCCTGCCGCTGCCGCTGTTGGTATGGTGGCTGTGTCCGCCTGCGGCAAGCGGCGGCCGAGGCCTGCGGGTGCCGTTCTACCAACGCGTGAAAATGCTGCCTGGCGGGAGTGATACAGGCGGTTCCCTCAATAGCCTTCTTGGGATCTTCGTCAAGACCGCCGCGTGGCTGCTCCTTGTCCTCGCCGCCGCGCAGCCCCGGTGGATGGGCCCGCCGCAGTCGGCCACCTCGGAGGGCCGTGACTTGATGCTCGCGCTCGATCTCTCGGGCAGCATGGCCACCGAGGACTTCGCGGTCCGTGGGCGGCCAATCGATCGGTTCAGCGTCGTGCGAGCCGTGGCCCGCCAGTTCGTCCTCGATCGCCACGGGGATCGGGTGGGACTCGTCCTGTTCGGTACCCGCGCCTTCCTGCAAGCGCCGGTAACCCCCGACCTGGCGACGGTTGCCACGCTCCTCGACGAGAGCGAAGTCGGGCTCGCGGGTGAAGAGACGGCGATGGGAGATGCCATCGGGCTCGCCGTGAAGCACCTGCGCGAACGTCCTGCCGAAGAGCGTGTGCTCGTGCTTCTCTCGGACGGTGTGAGCAACGCCGGCCTCCTCGACCCAGTCAAGGGGGCCGAGCTCGCGCGTGAAGCCGGCGTACGCATCTACACGATCGGTGTGGGCAGCGACGAGCAAGTCGTGTCCACCCTCTTCGGGCGACAGATGATCCCGGGCGCGGCCGAACTTGACGAAGGGACGCTTCGCGCCGTCGCCGACGAGACGGGCGGCAGCTATTTCCGCGCCGACGACACCGAGAGCCTGCTGCGCGTCTACGCCGAGCTCGACAAACTCGAGCCGACGGAGGGCGCGACTTCGACGATCCGCCCGGTGCGCGAACTCTTCTTCTGGCCCCTGGGTGGCGCGCTGGCGCTCTGTGGCCTGCTCGGCCTCGGCCGCGCGGGCAGCGAGCTCGCCTCGATCATCCCCAGGAGGACGTTGGTGTGAACGCCGAGAGCTTCCACTTCTTGCGCCCCGCGTGGCTTCTCGCGTTGCTGCCGCTCGCCCCGCTGCTCCGCCTGGCCTGGCAGCGGCGCAACGCCAGCGGGTGGGAGCGGATTTGCGAGCCGCACCTGCTGCACCATCTGCTGACCGGAGGCGGCGTCAGGCGCACGCGCCTTCCACTCGCCGCCTTCGCGCTCGGTTGGTTGGGCGCGTGTCTGGCCCTAGCCGGGCCGACCTGGGAACGCCTCCCACGGCCCGCCTTCGCCGATCCCTCGCGAACGGTCTTCGTGCTGGGACTTTCACCCTCGATGGAGGCGCGCGACATCGCACCGAGCCGCATGGCCCGCGCCCGCCACAAGCTTCAGGATGCTCTCGATCGGACGCGCGGGGGGTCCGCCGCGCTCGTCGTCTACCGAGAGGAGGCCTTCGCGGCGACGCCGCTGACCGACGACCTGCAGGTGTTGCGCGAACTCGTTCCAGTGCTCGAGACCAACCTTACGCCGGGAGGACGAGTTCTTCCGGGACGGGGAATCGAGGAGGCCGCCAGACTGCTCGAACCGGTCGGCCTTCCGGACGCCAACATCCTGCTCGTGACGGACGGCACGGACGACGATCCGGAAGCCACGCGCGCCGCAGCCTCCACCGCCGCACGGCGCGGCGCTCGGGTCTCCGTTCTCGCGCTTGCACAGGCTTCCACGGGCGAACTCGAGGAAGTCGCCCGCGCCGGCGGTGGCGCGTTCGCGACCCTCACCCCCGACGACCAGGACCTCGCGCAGGTCCAGCCCGCGGGCGAGTTTCCCCTCGGCGGCTCGCTGGTAGAGAGCGGACACCACGCCGATGACTGGCGCGATGTCGGGGTCTGGCTGGTCTGGATCCCGCTGCTGCTCGCGCCCCTGGCCTTCCGGAAGGGCTGGGTGACGCCCGCGCTGGCCATTCTGTGCTTCCAGTTCCCGACCGGCGTGGCACAGGCGGGCGTTCTCGACTGGTTCCAGCGGCCCGATCAGCGGGGGGCGCGCGCCTTCTCGGAGGAGCAGTACGAGGCCTCCGCCGCGGCCTTCGAGGATCCCACGTGGCGGGCTGCCGCCCTGTACCGGGCCGGCGACTTCGAAGCGGCGGCTGCACAGCTCGCGGGCCGCTCGGATCCGGTGTCGAGCTACAATCGGGGCAACGCACTCGCCCGCGCCGGTCGGCTCGGAGATGCACTTGCAGCCTACGACGCGGCACTCGTTGCGCAGCCCGACGATCCCGACGCCCGCTTCAATCGTGACCTCATCAAGCGGTTGCTCGAGGAGCACAAACCTCCGCCGAGGGAGGACACGTCCGAGTCGAAGCAGTCGGACGGCGGCGATGCAGAGCAGAATCCGTCGCCCCAGGCCGCCGACGCGGCGAATGCGCCCGAGGAGGCGACGGAGTCGGGGGCTGAATCGGCCGAAGCGAAAGCAGACGCGGGCGACGAAGAGTCCCAGTCGGAGCGCGCAGCAAACACCGGCGAGGAGGAGGTGCCTTCGGACCACACCAGAGCGACTGCCGGCGAGGATTCCTCCGCCGAGCCGAGCGAAGGGAGCGAAGGGGATGGGCCCGGCGACGTGTCGGATGCGCCCGGAGCCGTCGCGGGACCGGTGGACGCCTCGTCGTCGAAGGAAGCCCCGATGCCCGCAACGAGCGCGACGCCCATGTCACCCGAGGAGCAGGAGGCCGCGCGCTGGATGGCCCGGCTGCCGGATGACCCCGGCGGTCTACTGCGCGAGAAGATCCGTCGTGATTTCCTGCGCAAGGCGCTGGCGCGGCAGCAAGGAGATCGGCCGTGAGACCGAGAATCGACCCGGGCGTCACTACCCTCCTCCTCTTGGTCCTCAGCTCGGCGGCGGCAGCGGCCCCCGCGGAGATCGAAACCCGCGTCGACGCTGCGCAGGTGAGTTGGGGACAGAACGTGACGCTGCAGCTGCGCCTGCGAGGCGCCGCGATCGAAAGCCAGCCCGACCTCACCCCGCTCGAGAGCGCGTTCGACGTGATCGACGTCTCTCGCAGCCGGCGCCAGAGCCTCGTCAACGGCGTGCACGACGCGAGCTCGGACTGGGAAATCACCCTGCTCCCGAAGACGACGGGCACGCTCGAAATTCCGGCGCTTCCGGTGGGCAGGGCTCGCAGCGCGCCGCAGTCGGTCCGCGTGCTCGCCGCGAGCCAGGGCACACCGCCTGCGCGCGACGAAGTACTTTCTAGCTCCGCATCGGCACCCGTCTCCATGCGCGTCGTCGCCGAGCGCCTCAATCCCTACGAGCAGGAGCGTGTGCTGCTGCACGTCCGACTCTACGCCGGGCCAGAGCTCATCGAGGGCTCGATCGCTGACCCCGATATCGCGGGCGCCACGGTCGAACGTTTAGGTGAGGATCGCCCCTTCCGCGAAGAGGTTTCCGGGCGCGCCTACCGCGGTGTGGAACGTACCTACGCGGTACTTCCCGAAGCGCCGGGCAAGCTCACCGTGCCCCCCGTGGCCTTCGAAGGCCTCGTGCGCGACCAACGACAACCCACCCCTCGCAGGCGGACTGGTTTCTTCAGTGGATCCCTGATGAATGATCTTCTTTCAGGTCGTGGGCTTGCAGATGATTTTTTCGCGTCGTTTCCCGGTCGTGCGAGGCGGAGGATGGTGGTTCGCTCTGAGCCGCTGACCCTCGAGGTACGCCCGCGCCCGGAGGCCAGCAAGCCCGCGTGGTGGCTCCCGGCCCGCGCCGTCTCCCTGACCGAAAGTTGGGAGCCCGATCCCGGCCAGGCTCGCGTCGGCCAGGTACTGACCCGACGCATCACGCTGCGCGCGGAAGGCGCCGGCACCTCGCAGCTACCCGTGCTCGACAGCGCCGAGCGCAAGGGCGCGAAGCTGTACGCGGAGCCCCCTGAGACCACGGAGACCCAGGCCGGCAGTGCACGCGTCCAGGAGTTTACGGTGATCCCGACCCAACCCGGCCGCCTCGAGCTTCCGCCGATGGAAGTAGCGTGGTGGGACACGGTGTCCGAGTCACCGCGCATCGCTTCGCTGGAGGCACGCACTATCGAAGTGCAGCCCGGAGAGGCGGGAGAGACGTCGCCAACGCATCGAAGTGCGGTCCCGGCACAGGTAGCGAGCGTCGCGGCAACGACACCAGAGCCCGCCGCGCCCGGAGCGAACGACTCGATTCCCGTTGCGCTGCTTTGGGCTGCCGGGCTGACCCTCCCCGGCGTGATCGCTGCGGCTGCATGGTACACGCGGGCGCAGCGCGGGGAAGATCCGCCCGGTGATCGGCGCCCGGCAGAGCGGGCACTTCGGCGCGCCTGTCGCCGTTCAGATCCGGTCGCGGCTGAGCGAGCGCTCCACCGGATCCTGCGGGTCGTAGATCGAGGACGCGCGCGTAGCGACCTCGAACCGTGGGCCCGCGAGGTCGGCGGCGAAAACCTGGCTCGCGAAGTCGCGCGGCTATTGAGCGTGCGGTATTCGAACCACCCGCGAGAGTGGCAGGGGGGAGGGCTCTGGAGCGCGTACAGATCGACTCGCAAGCGGCGCGAAGGTTCCGGGCCGAGGCCTCGCGGCGGGCTCCCGCCCCTCTACCCGGCGCCCGGGAGCGAGGGAAGCGCGCGCACAGCCATCTAGCGGGAAGCTGGTGCCGAGCGAGGACTGACCGCCGCCAAAGAAAGGGCAGGGAGAAAACCCACTTTGTCCTCGGGGCGGGGCGAGACGCCGACCACGCCGCCCGGCTGGCGCGCCGATGGCAAGAGCCGAACACCGTCGCCGAAGCCTCACGGCAGGTGGTGGCACACTGGGACTCGCTGCTGTCCGCCGTGACGGTCCGGACTCCCGAGCCGGCGATGGACCTCCTGATCAACCGCTGGGCCCTGTACCAGGTGCTCGCGTGTCGCCTCCTCGCGCGAACGGCCTTCTACCAGTCGAGCGGCGCGTTCGGTTTTCGCGACCAACTCCAGGACGTCCTCGCCTTCCTGCACGGGGACCCGGCTAGAACGAGAGCACACATCCTCGAGTGCGCGAGCCGTCAGTTCGAAGAGGGAGACGTGCTCCATTGGTGGCACCCGCCCCTCGGTCACGGAGTCCGGACGCGCTGCTCGGACGATCTCCTCTGGCTCCCCTACGCGACCGCTTGCTACGTCGAGGCGACGGGCGACCTGGCCGTGCTCGATGAGGAGATTCCCTTCCTCTCGGCGCCGACGCTTCGCGAAGATGAGCACGAACGCTACGACCTCTTCCAAGCCGCGGATGAGAAGGCCTCCCTCTTCGAGCACTGCCGCCGCGCGCTCGAGCGTGGTGTGACCCACGGCCCGCGCGGCCTGCCGCTCATCGGCGACGGCGACTGGAACGACGGCATGAATCGCGTGGGATCGGAAGGCCGGGGCGAGAGCGTCTGGTTGGGCTGGTTCGCCGGCGCCTCGGCCCAGGGCTTCGCCGCGCTCTGCGAGCGGCATGGCAAGATCGATACCGCGAAGCTCTGGCGCGAACGGGCGCAGGAGATCTTCACCGCCGTGGAGGCCGGAGGGTGGGACGGCGAGTGGGACCGCCGCGCCTTCGACGACGACGGGGTGCCCTGGGGCTCGACCACATCAGACGAGTGCCGGATCGACTCGATCGCCCAGTCGTGGGCCGTCCTCTCTGGCGGTGCGCCCCGCAAGCGCGTGGAACAGGCTCTTCAATCGGCCGAGTCGGCATTGATCCGCGTAGGCGACCAGCTCGCTTGCCTGCTGTGGCCTCCCTTCGACCTGACGGCGCGCGATCCCGGTTACATCAAGGCCTACCCCCCGGCATCCGCGAAAACGGGGGGCAGTACAGTCACGCTGCGGCCTGGCTCGGTTGGGCATTCGCCCAGATGGGTGACGGCGACCGCGCCTACCAGGTGTTCCGCATGCTCAACCCACTCGAGCGAACGCAAAGCGTCGCGGCGGTGAGCCGCTATCGACTCGAGCCCTACGTCGTCGCGGCGGACCTCGGGAGCGTCGAGCCACACGTCGGTCGCGGAGGATGGAGCTGGTATACCGGCGCGGCAGGATGGTGCTGGTGTCTCGGGGTGGAGTCAATTCTGGGACTCCGCCGGGTGGGCGACCACCTCCAGATCGAGCCGCGTGTTCCGCGCGGTTGGCCGGGCTTTGAGGCAACTCTTCGCACCCCCGGTTGGCGTTCTCGAGATCATCGTCGACCACACACAGGGTTCGTATGAAGACGGCGGCGAGATCGTCGTCAACGGCTCTCGAATCGACGGGAATCTGGTGGAACTTCCCACCAACGGAACCACGCAACGGGTGACGGTCCGCCCGAAGCGGAGTCCTGGACAACACGCATGAAGCCCTACCCTCGCCAGTGCAGCAGCCCGCTTGGCAATCTTCTCCCACTTTGCCCGGTTGCCTACGATTCGTAATCGCGCATAATTGATGTCATGCGCAAGCTAGAACTCAATGAAGACGAGAACCGAGTCCTGGCGGAGGTGCTTGAGAGCGCAATCTCCGACCTCGGCACCGAGATCGCGGGCACCGAGTCCGCCGCCTACCGAAAGGGGCTCAAGGACAAGAAGCAGTCCGTGATGGCGATCCTGGAACGTCTCCAGAAGGGAGGCGCTTAGTCGGCCCGCACCGCGCCTACGGGTTGCGACGATGCCGCGGCCTGAAGGCCTGCGTGAATTTCCGCCTCGAGAATCCGCAGTTCCCGCAACGCCACGCTTTGCTCTTCGTAGTCTCCGTGCGACGCAGGGCAGTTGGAGCCCAACCATTCGGCTCGCTGCATCCATTGGATTACGGCTTCATCGAGCACCGCATCGGGCGTGGGTGAAAGACTCGTCCGGGCCTGGCGCGCGCCCTTCGCAAACGAGTTGCATCGGGCGACCGACCGCGCTTCATCCCCGTCCTCGCCGTTGGCCGTGATGGCGAGCACTTCGTTCCACTCGGCCTGCCACTGGCTCACCGTGGGTCGGCCAGGGGAATCGCACGCGAGACCACCGAGCAACGTCGCCAGAGCCAGCATCGAACCGTAGCGCCTGGTCAAAAAGGGACTCCTGCGGAGCAATCATAGCGTCTCGACTGAGAACATGGGGACATGGACTCCGCGTTCATGTCCCCACCTCGGATCACCGCTCTGCCGACGACGATCTCCTGCCCAGCAAATTCAGCTTGAAGCGACGCACGCTCTCGGGCCCAACCCTTCCACCCGAAGGCGCTCGGAAGGACAGGGCGTCGAAGGGGCACTGCACGATGCAGGCGCCGCACTGCACGCAGTCGGACGCGTTCGGCAAGGTAGCGAGGCGGCGTTTGACGTCGATCTCGAAGACGCGGGTCGGGCAGACCTGTTCGCAGAAGCCCGCGCCCTTGCAGCGCCCCTCGTCGAGCTCGATCACGAGCAGCCGATCCTCGTGGAGGCCGCTCTTGTAGGTGGGGGTGCTGCCGGTGAGATCGAGACTCAGAATGAGTAGAACCCCCAGCGAGGCGCCGCCCCAGCGCAGCATGAATGCGACCGACAGCACTCCGGTGAGGGCGCCCAGCGCTGCCAAGGCGGCCAGGAAGAGCACCCAGATCAAGATCGGAAGCCCGGCCCGCCCGAAGTCGAAGAAGAGGAAGCCCAGCTTCGTTCCCTTGCGACGCAGCCGGTGCTCGTAGAGGGGAAACGGCAAGAAGATCGCCAGGGACGCACCCCAGATCAACGCCCCGAGAGCCAGCACACGCCAGCCGAAGAACGCCAG
>CAZTOE010000174.1:0-9755 GCA_964615045.1 uncultured Spirochaetales bacterium | reverse complement strand
GCTTGGTGGACTTCGCTCGGCGTTGCCTCGCTGCGCGCGGCCCTTGGCCGCTTGCCCGCTCGCTTAGCGGGCGGCTTCGAGGCGTCGGATGAGGTCGTCCAACTCCTCGGTAAGCTCGTCGGGTAGCCGGTCGCCGAACTGGGAGTAGTAGTCGCGGATCATGGGTGCCTCGGTGAGCCAGCCCTCCACGTCGACGGCCAGCAGCTGTGCAAGGTCTTCCGCGTCGATGTCGAGGCCCTCGAGGTCGAGTGATCCTTCGGCTGGCAGATTGCCGATGGGCGTTTCCACCGCCTTCGCGGTGCCCTCGCAGCGTTCAAAGACCCACTTGAGCACACGGCCATTGTCGCCGAAGCCGGGCCACAGGAAGTCGCCGCCGGTGCTCTTCCGGAACCAGTTCACGTAGTAGATCTTGGGAAGCTTCGCGCCCGGGCGCCGGCCCGTCATCAGCCAATGTGCCCAGTAGTCGGCCATGTTGTAGCCGCAGAAGGGCAGCATGGCCATCGGGTCGCGGCGCAGCTCGCCGATCTTGCCGGCCGCCGCGGCGGTCTTCTCACTGCTGATGATCGAGCCGAGAAAAGTGCCGTGTTGCCAATTGCGCGCCTCGTTTACCAGCGGGACCACCGTCGCGCGGCGCCCGCCAAAGAGAATGGCGCTGATCGGGACGCCCTTGGGGTCCTCCCACTCAGGGGCAATCACCGGGCACTGGCGGGCGGGAGCCGTGAAGCGCGCGTTGGGGTGCGCCGCCGGCTTGCCTTTGGCGGGGGTCCAAGGCTTGCCACGCCAATCGGTCAACTCGGGGGGCGGCGCCTCAGTCATTTCCTCCCACCAAACGTCGCCGTCCGGTGTCAGGGCGCAGTTGGTAAAGAAACAGTTCTCGTTCAGGCTCTTCATGGCGTTCGGGTTCGACTTCATACTGGTACCCGGTGCCACACCGAAGAAGCCCGCTTCGGGATTGATCGCGTACAGACGCCCATCCGCTCCGAACTTCATCCACGCAATGTCGTCGCCCACCGTCTCGACCTTCCAACCGGGAACCCTGGGCGTCATCATCGCGAGGTTGGTCTTCCCGCATGCGCTCGGGAACGCGGCGGCGATGTAGCGGGGCTCCCCCTCGGGCGGGGTGAGCTTCAGGATCAGCATGTGTTCGGCGAGCCAGCCCTCGTCCCGCGCCATCGCTGAGGCGATGCGCAGGGCGAAGCACTTCTTGCCGAGAAGCGCGTTGCCGCCGTATCCAGAACCAAAGGACCAGATCTCGCGGGACTCGGGGAAATGTACGATGTACTTGTGCTCGGCGTTACAGGGCCACGGCACGTCCGCCTGACCGGGCTCGAGAGGCGCACCGACGGAGTGGAGGCAGGGCACGAACGCGGCGTCGCCAAGAGTGTTAAGCACATCGGTTCCGACCCGCGTCATGATGTGCATGTTCGCGACGACGTAAGGAGAGTCGGAGAGCTGAACCCCGATGTGCGCGATGGGCGAACCCACCGGACCCATGCTGAATGGGATCACGTACATGGTACGGCCGCGCATGCAGCCACCGAAGAGCTCACGCAGGGTTTCGCGCATTTCGGCGGGATCGCGCCAGTTGTTGGTGGGACCCGCATCCTCCTCGCTCCTCGAGCAGATGAAGGTGCGGTCCTCCACACGAGCGACGTCCGCGGGATCGGACCAGACGAGGTAGCTATTGGGTCGCTTCGCGAGCTTGCGCGCGGTGCCGCCCTCGACCATCAGACGCACCATCTCATCGTACTCGCGCTCTGAGCCGTCGCACCACTGCACGGCGTCAGGCTCGCAGAGAGCCTCCATCTGGCGGACCCAGGCCAATAGTTTCTGGTTCGTCGTCTTCATGACTGGTGAGTTCACTCCGGAGTTTCGATCGGTTGCAACGGGCCGGAGGCTCCTCCCTCCGCGGCTCGGCCGTGAGCCAGAGGAGTGTTGGTGCCAACCCCGTGCTTCCGTCGGGCGGCCCAGGTGTTTCGGACCGTCCCTTCCTTCCTGAAAAATTCAACAAAACCGAAGCGCTACAGGAGCGAGGGCCTGCCTCCAGGATCGCCGGACGCGATTGCCGGGGCGCGCCGTCTCCCATAGCTTTGTGCGCTCCTGGCCCCAAGGGCCCGTACAGAGGTTAGTGCATGCAAGACGAGAAAGTGGCCGCTCTTTCCGAACGGGCGAAAAAAATTCGCGCCGAAATGGGTGGGTCGGAGAAGCTTGCCCGGATGCGGGAAACGGGCGACAAGACCATCCGCGAGCATATCCAGGGGCTGCTCGACCCCGGATCCTTTCGGGAACTCGGGACCTTCGCCCGTTCTCTGCGTCCCGAGATGCGCGACGCCACGCCCGGCGACGGCAAGATCGGGGGCCACGGCACCGTCGCCGGGCGGCCGATCGCCGTCTTCGGGGACGACATCACGGTGTTGCGCGGATCGAGCTCGGAGGTGGGGACGCGCAAAGAGCACCGACTCTACGAGCGCGCCCTCGCGATGGGGATCCCGGTGGTTCACTTCGGCGAAACCGGCGGGGGCCGGATTCCCGATTTAATGGGCGCCGAGGGGATCTCGGAGCCCGGGGGGCTCTTTGATCTGGCCAAGCGTCGCCATCGGATTCCAATGGCGACCGCGATCGTCGGCCAATCCTTCGGCGGATCCTCTTTTCTCTCCGCGCTCTCCGACTATGTGGTGATGGTTCGGGGCTCTTGCCTGGCCGTCACCTCGCCCAAGGTGTTCGAAATAGCGACCGGCGAGGTGATTTCGTTCGAGGACGTCGGCGGCGTCGACGTGCACGCCCGCCACACCGGTCAGATCGATCTCGGCGTCGACACCGACGAAGAGGCCTACGCCGCACTGCGACGCTGGCTTTCCTACCTCCCGAACAACGCGCACCAGGCCGCGCCGCGGATCGAGCCGACCGGCTCGTTTGAACGGGATCCCGCCTTGGCTGAACTCGTCCCCAGCAAGCGAACGCGCGGCTACGACATGAGGCGGGTCGTGCGCCAGCTCTGCGATCCCGACACGGTCTTCGAGCTCCAACCGTTGTACGCGCGCAACGTATGCTGCGCCTTGGCACGGCTCGCCGGATTCTCGATCGGTGTCGTCGCCAACAACCCGATGTTTCAGGCGGGCACGCTGGATCCCGAGGCGTGCCACAAGATCGTGCGGCTTCTCACCGTCTGCGATTCCTTCTCCTTGCCCGTGATCTTTCTGGTGGACGTGCCCGGCTTCATGGTGGGCAAGCGCGTCGAACACGATCGCATGCTGCACTGGGGGATGCGCATGATGCAGGCCCTCCAGAATACCTCGACGCCAACGCTTACGGTGCTGATCCGCAAGGCCTTCGGCCTGGCGTGGCAGGCGATGAACGGCTCGCGCATGGCGAACAAGGGACTCTATGCCTGGCCCGGGGCCGAAATCGGCTTCATGGATCCCGAGGTGGGCGTGAACGTCGCCTACGGCAGCAAGCTGGCAGCGATCGCAGATCCGCAGGAACGCGAAGCCGAACGAGCGCGGTTGACGCGCCAGGTGGGCGAGGCGACGAGTCCATACGAGGCGGCGGGCACGATGCGGATCGATGAGATGATCGACCCCACCGACACACGCAGGATTCTGGCGCGCGACCTCGAGATGTTTGCGAATCGACCGCTCCCGCCGCCCGAGCAGCGCCCACTCTCCTACTGGCCCACTTGCTAGCGACGCGCTGAAAGTCCCATAGTGTGCGCCTGACCCGTCGAGACCGGCGGTGGGGGGCGCGATGTTGGATCTCGAAACGGCTTCCTCGATCGGCGAGGTGCTGGTGGGGCGGCGCGAAACGGTCGCCGTGGCGGAGTCCTCCACCGCGGGATTGATATCGGCGGCGCTGCTCGCGGTGCCCGGCGCCTCGCGCTTCTACCGCGGGGGTGGCGTGATCTACACGCTGGAGGCCCGCCGCGCGCTCCTCGGCATCTCCGACGCGGCCTTCGCCGAGACCCGCCCGAGCACCGAGCCCTATGTGCTCCGCATGGGCCACCGGATGCGCGATCTCCTGGGTTGTGACTGGGTGATCGCCGAATCCGGCGCGGCGGGACCCGATGGCAACCGCTACGGCGACGCTCCAGGGCACACCTGCTTGGCAGTGGTCGGCGTCTCCGATCGCGCCCGTACCCTGGAGACAGGCCTCGGCGACCGGGTGGTCAACATGGAGCGCTTCGCGAAGGCAGCCCTGGCGCTGCTGCTTGAAGTGCTCCGCGACCGTGCACGCTGATCCCTTCGTCCGCGACCTGATCGTCCTGCTCGCCCTTGCAGCGGGCGGCCTGGTGCTCTTCGAACGCCTCCGGCTTCCCGCCATCGCGGGCTTCGTGTTAGCCGGCGCCCTGGCGGGTCCCGGGGGACTCGGCCTCGTCTCCGAGCCCGAGCGCATCCGGCACGCCGCCGAGCTCGGCGTCGTGTTTCTGCTCTTCGAAATCGGTCTCGAACTCCCCCTGGAGACGCTGCGCCGCCATCTCCGCGACGCGCTGCTCGCCGGGGCGGTTCAGATCGGCGGCACGACGGTCGCGATCGCGCTGTTGGCCAGTGCGATGGGGCTGGAAACGGCGGCCGCCTTCACCGTGGGGATGATGGCGGCGCTTTCCAGCACCGCGTTGGTGATCCGCCTGCTTTCGGAGCGCGGACAGCTCGGTGCGCCCCAGGGCCAACTGACCCTCGGGATCCTGTTGCTCCAGGACGCGTGCTTTGTTCCTTTCCTGCTCGCCATCCCCTTGCTGGCCGATACTTCCGGCGCGGGCCTCGGAACGATTGCGCTGCGGGTCGCGTTCACCGCGGTGACGGCACTCGTCTTCTTCGCCGTGGTGCGCGGGCTGGTTCCGCCCCTGCTGGAACGCATCGCACTGCTTCGCTCCGGCGAACTCTTCAGTCTGCTGGCCATTCTGCTGGCGGTGGGCTCGGCCTTCGCCGCGAGCAAATTGGGGTTGAGCCCGGCTGCCGGGGCTTTCGTAACCGGAGTCGTTGCCGGCGCCTCCCGCTACGCCCATCAGCTCGTCGCTGAAGTCGTGCCACTGCGGGGCGCCCTCCTGGGGCTCTTTTTCACCGCCATCGGGATGCTCTTCGAACCCCACGCCTTGCTGGAGCGCTGGCCGCTCGCGCTCGCGCTGGTGCTCGGGATCACGCTCCTCAAGACGGCGACCGCGGCTCTGGCCGTCGGGGCCGTATTGCGGCGGGGCTGGCGGGCAGCGCTGGGCGTGGGCCTCCCGCTGGCACAGGCGGGCGAGTTCTCGTTCGTGCTGGCCACTGCCGCGACGGCCGCCGGGCTTCTCGACGCGCAAACCCAAAGTGTTTTCGTCGGCGCGTCCGTCGTCACGCTGCTGCTGACCCCGATCGCGCTGCCGGCGGCCGGCTGGTTGTCCTCACGCGGAGCGGCACTGCCCCCGCCGGGTTCGGCACCCGAGGTCTTCGAATACCGGGACCACACCGTGTTGGTCGGATTCGGGCTGAGCGGGCGCGCCGTGGCGCGGGTGCTGCGCGCCCTGGAGCGGCCCTACGTCGCGGTCGAAGCCAATCCCCACGCCGTGCGCGAGCTCGCGCAGCGGGGCGAGCCAGTTCGCTACGGCGATGCGATGCGCCCCAGCGTGCTCGCGCGGCTCGGGGTCGCGCGCGCGGCGCTGGTCGTCGTCGCGGTCAACGACCCGATCGCCACGCGTCGCGTGGTGGCCTTGGCGCGCGAGATCGCGCCCCAGGTCCCGATCGTGGCGCGCTCTCCTTACGTCGCGAGCGTCGACGGACTCGCGGCAGCCGGAGCACACACCGTCGTCGTCGACGAGCTCGAGGCATCTCTCGAGCTCGTCGCCGCCGTGCTCGGGCGCTACGGCATTCCCGAGGAAGCGGTGCATCGCTTCACCGGGGCGCTGCGCGAGGAGGGTTACGAGGCGATCCGGGGCTCACCCGATCTGCCTCTGGATCCCTGGCTCGTCGAGGTCCTCGGTCAGGTCACCACCGAAGAGGTCGAGGTTCCTGACGGATTCCGCGCCCAGAGCCTGGCAGATCTCGATGCGCGCGCCCGCTCCGGGGCCAGCATTCTGCTCGTGGAGCGCCACGGCGCTCGGCATCCGAATCCCTCGCCCACCACGAGGCTGCGGGCCGGGGATCACCTGCTCGTTCTCGGGGACCCGGCCCAGATCGCCGCCTTCCGGCGGCTGCTGCAAGCAGCGTCCGCGAGCCCGCCGCACTAACGCTGCTGGGGCAGAGTGGGTCCGTTTCCGCGCGCATCGTCCCACCCATCGCGAACGCTTGCGAGGGTCCCTTCGCTCTCTAGATCGGCGAGGGGATGGCGATCGGCCGCCCACGGGGGTTCGAAGTGCTGCGCGACGAGGGTGTCCGAGACCATCTCGAAGCGAGCCGGGTGCCAACGCGCCGGTCGTTTCTCGACCAGTCGGGCTCGCACCCCCTCCCCGAAGTCGTGGTGACGCAGGCACTGCCAGGCGAGGATCAGGTCGAGGCGGAAGCAGTCGGCCAGCGAGAGCGCCCCGCAACGGCGCAATTGTTCGCAGATCACCCGGGCCGAAGTGGGCGAGCCAGCACGGTACCGGTGACTCGCGGCCGCGAGCCATGCGTCATCGTCGTCCGCCCACGCCGCGATCGTTCGGTGTAGGGACGCATCGCTCGCGGGGTCGAGGACGTTGCCCAGCCGCGCAGCGCGCGTCGCCAGTGGAGCCTCGGAAGGAGGTCGCCCGAAGCGGGCCAATAGGGCTCCAATGCGTCGCTTCGAGGCGTCCATCCCGTCGCGGAGCTCGAGGGCGGAGAGTTGTTCGAGCAGGTCGTCGCTCTGCTCATCGGCGACGAAGACGTCGGCCCAGCCCAGCCGGAGCGCGTCGCCCGCCGCGATCGGTGTCGCCGTGAGGGCGAGAAAATGGCCGAGCGGGGATGGGAGCCGAGCGAGGTAGAAGGAGGCTCCCACGTCGGGAAAGAGACCGATCGAGATTTCCGGTGTCGCGAGGCGGGAGCTCGGCGTGACGACGCGAAAGCCGGCGCCGATATAGAGCCCGAAGCCGCCTCCCATCACCGTTCCGTTTCCCCACGTGATCACGGGTTTCGGGTAGCGGTGCACCAGGTAGTCGACCCGGTATTCCTCTTCAAAGAGCTCGCGTCCGTACGATTGGTCGGTCTCGTCCAGTGCATCGGCGATCGCGCGGACGTCCCCTCCCGCGCAAAAACCGCGCTCGCCGCAGCCGCGCAGGAAGATCGCTCCGATCTCGTCGTCGCGGGACCACTCGGTCAGCCCACGGCGGATGGCGCGCAGGTCATCGAGAGAGAGCGCGTTGATCCGCTCCGGGCGGTTGAGTGATACCAGGCCGAGCGACCCGCGAACCTCAAGGTCGGGTCCGCGGGTCGTACCGCTAGCGGACACCGCCCATGGTTTCTTCCCGCCCGAAGTTCGCAGCCATCGCGCGCGATCGGCTCGGATCCAACTCCTCGACCCTCCCTTCGGAGGGTTATAGTAGACAGCGATGCGCGATCCAAAATTGCACGCGGGTTCCCGCTTAAAGGCGTTGAGGCTGCTCTTGGCCGCGCTGACGGTCTCGGTTGCGGCCCTCCCGGGCGATGCCCAGGAACCTCCCGCGCCCGTCGCCGCACCGGCGGTTCAAGAGGAGTCGGTCGAACAAGCGCTCCAGCGACTCGACAAACGGGAGTTCGATCTCGGGCGCGCCCTCGAGTCGACAAGGCTCGACCTCGCCTCGGCTCAGCGCCGCTTCGAGGCCGCCGAAGAGCGGCTCGACGCCACCGGGGCGCCGAGCGCTGAGCTGTTGGAGGAGGTGGCGGCGCGTCGGCTGCAGCTGTCCAACAAACAGCGCATCGAGGACCTCCTCGAGCAAAGCCTCGAGCGCACGCGGGCCGACCAGCAGACCTGGCGTCGGCTCGGACGACTGCGCGCCCGAAGCATCCCGGTGGAAGAAATCGCGGCATGGAGCTCCGCATCGGAGGAGCGGCTCGAGCAGCTGGGCCGAGAGCGCGTCGTGAAAGAGCAGCGGCGGGAGGAGCTGCGCCAGGAATTGGAGTTCACGCGCGCACGGCGCGCGGAGCTGCCCGCCGGGAGCGCGAGCGAGCGCTGGGCGGCAGCCCAGGCCCAGTCCCTGAAAGAGTTGCTCCAGCACTACGAAGAGGACACCGAGAGCCTCGGAGCTTCGCGTTTGGTCGAGGAGCAGGTCGCCGCTGCCTTGGAACGCGAGCGCCGCGAGCTCCCGCTCTCGGCCCGCCTGGGTGCCATGCTCCAGCAGGTCAGCAGGGCGTGGAATTATCAGCTGACCGCCTCGGAGCGGGATCCCATCACGCCGGGGAAGATCGTGAGCGCGATCGCGATCTTCCTGATCGGCTACGCGCTAGCGCGCGGGGCCTCCCGGGTGCTCGGCAATCGGGTGTTTTCGCGCCTGCGGCTCGAGCCGGGTGCCGCGCCGGCCTTCCAGGCGCTGACTTTTTACTTCCTGCTGCTCGCGGCCTTCCTCACCGCGCTGCGCGTGGTTCAGATCCCGCTCACCGCCTTCGCCGTGCTCGGCGGCGCGCTGGCCATCGGCGTGGGCTTTGGCAGCCAGACCGTGGTGAACAATTTCATCAGCGGCCTCATTCTGTTGGCCGAACGCCCCATCAAGCTGAACGATCTGATCGAGGTGGAGGGCGTGTACGGCTCTGTGGAGCGGATCGGGCTGCGCAGCACCCGGGTTCGCACGGGAGACAACGTCCACATCATCGTGCCCAACGCCGCCTTCCTGGAGAGCAAGGTCGTCAACTGGACGCACACCGATCAGAAGGTGCGGGTCACGATCGCCGTGGGCGTCGTGTACGGGTCGCCGACCCGCGAGGTCGAGCGTCTGATCCTCCAGGCCGCAGAGGAACATCCCAAGGTCTTGAAGCGGCCGGAACCCGTGGTGCTCTTTGCCGACTTTGGCGACAACGCGTTGCTTTTCGAGACGCGCTTCTGGATTGAGATGCGTTCCATCCTCGACCGTTTGCGCATCGAGAGTGACGTGCGTTTCCGCATCGACGAGCTTTGCCGCGAGGGCAATATCGTGATCGCGTTCCCGCAGCGAGACGTTCACCTCGACTCGGTCTCGCCCCTCGAGGTGCGAATCGTGAACGGGGCGGAGAAGCCCGATGCTCGCGAAGCGTAATCCGCCCGTCGGAGCGCGTCCCGGCACGCTGGCGATTCCGGCCGACTCGCCGGCGCCGCGCGTCTACCTCTTCGACTACGGCTCGGACCAGTTCGTCGAGCGCCCCGTCGAAGACCTGGATGCACTCGAACGTTGTACCCACAGCGAAACGACGACGTGGATCGACGTGCGCGGAATGGGCGATGAAGCGGCCCTGCGGCGCATTGGCGAGATCTTCGGCATCCATCCGCTGGCGCTCGAGGACGCGGTGAACGTTCCGCAACCTGCCAAGGCGGAGCTCTATGACGAGCACCAACTCATCATCGTGCGCGGTCCGCTCATGGAGGACGGCGAGCTCTCCGTTCCGCAAGTTTGCCTCCTCGTGGGCTCCCGCTACCTGATCACCGAGGACATCGTCCACGGCCGCCAACAGCTCTTCCCATTGCCCGAGCCGAAGCATAAGAGCGCGTGAGGGGGACTCTCCCAATTCTCGTGTCAGCGGAATTGGGACTGTCCCCTTTGCCGCACGCGCCGTTGACGTGCCCACCGGTCCGGCCTAGGATGGTGGTATGGCTACCACCCATGCAACCATGACTGCCGACGAGCTGCTCCAGCGGCGCCAGCCAGGCCGCTGCGAGTTGGTGCGGGGAGA
>CAZTOE010000173.1:9320-9762 GCA_964615045.1 uncultured Spirochaetales bacterium | reverse complement strand
CGATGGTGGAGCGCTTCGTAGAACATCTCCACCGCATAGTCGGTGGTGCCGCCCCCGGGCGGCGCGACGGACGAGATGAGACCCGGCAGACGGAGTCCGCGGGTATCCAAGCCGAAGCGCTCGTGATAGTAGTCGCACAGCAGCTCGCTGCTCACCTTGGTGATGCCGTACATCGTAGTCGGCCGCTGGAGTGTATCCTGCGGGGTCCCGCGGCGTGGCGTCGTCGGACCAAAGGCGCCGATCGAGCTGGGGAAGAACACCGCGCAGTCGTGCTGCCGCGCCACTTCGAGCACGCGGTAGAGGCCCCCCATGTTCAGATCCCAGGCTGCGCGGGGCCGCTGCTCCGCGACGGCGGAGAGCAGCGCGGCAAGATGATAGATGGTGCCCACGTCGTGGCGGCGCACCACCTCGCTGATCTGCCGGATGTGAACGCAATCGAGGT
>CAZTOE010000173.1:0-9310 GCA_964615045.1 uncultured Spirochaetales bacterium | reverse complement strand
GGTACTCAAAGCGCCCGTCCGTCGTCGAAGTCGGACGGTTCGGGGCGGGCATGCGGATATCGGACGCGACGACGCGGTCCTGTCCGTAGCGGCGCCGCAGCTCCGGCACCAACTCGCTCCCGATCTGTCCCAGGGCACCCGTCACGAGGACGCGTCGCACTTTGCCTACTCCTCACAGGCGATCCACCGCCGGGAGCCACCCGCACTGCGATCCACTCGCCTAGAACGAAGGGGAATGTAACAGCGGCACCCGGGCGCGAGTCGTTCCGAACGCTGGCAGCCGACGGGCGCCGCGTCACACTGTCTCTGCGTTTCGCCATGAGCCCGACAAACCCGGTCGTTCGCCGCGCCGCCTATTGCCTGGCCCACGTGCCCGAGTGGGTGCGCTTCGGCTCGAAACCGCGCCGCGAGATCCGACGCGACGGTTCACTCGAGGCGGAGATCGACAAGCGGCTGCGCGCCTTTCCCCAGGCGGTTTCGTACCCCCCCCACCAGGTGTATCTCGGTGCGCTGACACCCCGCGCGCTGGCGAATTTGCCGCGGCCCTGGTTCGCAACCCCGCCGTCAGCAGAATCCGAGTCGGCGCGGGGTCGCTTTGGTGAGATCGTCGATACCGAGTTCGCCACGGCGCTCCTCGCACGAGCCGACGTCCTCGAACCGCCGCTCGTCCTGCTGACGCGGGAGGGCGCGCGGCGACTCTCCGAGCGCCTCGCCGCGCATCCTCTCTTTGCGGGTGAGGCGGAGGCACTCGGCCCAGGCAGCGACGCCGAGGTGGAGGCGGCCCTCGCAGCGACCCCCGAACCCGCACTTCCGCTGCGGGCGGGCTCGACGCTCCTCGGCGCGCTTCGCCGCGACCTGCGAGCCGAGGGTCGCGACGATGAGAACCTCGTCGCCCACCATCTCCTGGAGAATCTCGCCGCGAAGGCTTCGGGCGCGCTGGCGCTGCGCTGGTTGCTCGCAGACGAAGGCTGCGACCCCACCGAGCTTGAGTACGTGATCAGCTGCGGAGAAGAAGCGGTGGGCGATCGCTATCAACGCGGCGGCGGCGGCATGGCCAAGGCGATCGCCGAGATGTGCGGTTGCGCCGAGGCTTCGG
Source organism: uncultured Spirochaetales bacterium (assembly GCA_964615045.1). Classification (GTDB taxonomy): domain Bacteria; phylum Myxococcota_A; class UBA9160; order UBA9160; family PR03; genus JANQRO01. The sequence continues at coordinate 8,214 of CAZTOE010000173.1, read as the reverse complement.
GTATGGACATCAAGAATTTCTGCGCGGCCCCCGCGAATGCCCTCGTCACCGCGGGCGCCCTCGTGAAGGCGGGCGTCTTCCGGCGCATCGCGGTCGTGGCGGGAGGTTCGATCGCGAAGCTGGGAATGAAATTCCAAGCCGCCGTGGCGCGCGACATGCCCATCCTTGAGGACTGCGTCGCATCGTGTGCCTTCCTGATCGCGGCGGACGACGGCGAAAATCCGGTGCTGCACCTGGAGCGCGGCTCGGTGGGGCGCGCACCCGTCGGGGCGAGCACCACTGACGAGTCCGTCTACCGAAGCCTCCTCCTGCAACGATCGCAAAGGAGACGTCGTTGTCTCCAAAGGCAATTGTCGCGGTCACCTCCAGGAGTGGCGTAGTAGCGATCGTGAAGGCCGCCGACCGAGCTCCAGGCCATCGTCGGGGCTAGTTGGTGGGCTCGGGCGATGACCGCTGCGATCGCGGGAGCCGCCGCGCGCACCGCCGCAGTGAGCGCTTCGGAGGAGATCCGGAGTCGACCTTCGCGCACTTCGGTTCGCACTCCGAACTCCACCTCGCTGACCGCGACCGTCGCCAACTCCAGGGTCATCGCAACCTCCGATCTTCCGCTGCCGCGAGGCGGCTCCGGTGCGCGCTAACGCACCGCCCGAATCAACGCGTCGATCGCGGGCCGCGGTGCATCCGCGACGGGGCGGAACACGTGCTCGGCCCGCGTGACGGTCATCCCGAGGGTTCCCAACTCGCTTGCGATCTGATCGGGATCCCAGAGGACGGCGAAATCCGAGGGGCCGCCCGCCCCTTCGCACAAATTGCGTTCCGCGTGTCCAACGAGCAGGAGCTCGCCACCTGGTGCGAGGGCTCGGACGCAGTGCTTCCACACCCGCGTACGATCCGCCGCCGGGACCTGCAGGTAGGCCACGACCACCCGTGCGAAGTCCTGCTCTGCAGGCGTCCAGACCGTGACATCGGCCTCGATGAATTCCACGGCGACGCCGCGACGCGCGGCGATGTCGCGACCGCGCGCGAGCGCTACCCCTGAATAGTCGACCGCCGTCACTACCCAGCCTTGCTCGGCCAACCAGATGGCGTTGCGACCCTCGCCGCAAGCCAGATCAAGGGCGCGGCCGCGAGGCTTCGCACCGTTCAGCGCTTCGGCGACAAAGCGGTTCGGCTCGGCACCCCAGACGAGGTCGCTCTCCGCGTAGCGGCGATTCCAGTAGTCACGCTTCTCATTCATCGCAGGTCGCGCATTCTATGAGATCCCCCCGACCGCGCTTGGGCGCCTAGCGGAACAGCGCGCGGCTGATCACGACGTTCTGAATTTCGGTCGTTCCGTCGACGTATTGGGCGAGGCGGGCGGCCGCGAGATGGCGCGGGAGCGGGTGATCGCGGCGGGCGCCGTCGGCTCCCATCGCCTGCATGCACTCGGCCAGGCCGCGCTCGGCGGCGCGGGTTGCGAACTTCTTGGCGTGGGCTGCTGCGAGCGCCGCCCGCTCGCCGTTGCCCAGCAGGGACAGAGCGCGGTGGCTGAGCAGTTGGGCCGCCTCGAGATCGGTCGCTACGTCGGCGAGCTTCCAGCGAATCCCTTGGAACGCGGCGACCGGCTGGCCGAAGACGTGGCGCTCCCCGGCGGCCCCGCAGGCGGCGGTGAGCCCGGTGCGGAGCATGGCGCAGCACATGGCGGCGACGAGGGCCCGGGCCAGGTCGATTCCTTCGAGCGCCGCCCGGAAGCCATCGCCGGGCGGCACGAGGAGCGCATCGGCGTCGACGGCTACGCCCCGCAGCGCCACTCCGGCGGTGCCGATGGCATGGCCACCGAAAAGCTCATAGGGATCACTCCGTTCGACGCCTGGCGCGGAAGCCTCCACCAAGAAGGCGGCGATGCCGCGGTGTCCGCTGCCCGGGCGGGTCTGGGCGTAGACCATCAAGAGGTCGGCGCGGCACCCGTTCGTCACCCATGCCTTTTCTCCCTCGAGAATCCATCCCCGGCCGTCGCGCCGCGCGGTCGTGGCGATCGCAGCAGCGTCGCTGCCGACGCCCGGCTCCGTCAGCAGGAAAGCGCCGATCCGCCTCGCTGCGATCAAATCCGCGAGGTAGCGTTCGTGCTGGGCCGGGCTGCCGCGCCGCGCAATCGCCCCGACGTGGTTGTTGTGGACGACCAGAGGAAAGGCGACGCCGAAATCGACCGCGGCGACCGCGGCCACAATCTGCGCGAGGGCAACGGGTCCCACGCCCGCGCCGCCGAGCCCGGACGGCGCCAAGAGCCCGGTCAGCTCGGCAGCGGCCGCGCGCTCGAAAACTTCGCGGGGAAGGCGGCGCTCCCGCTCCCAGGTCTCGGCGCGGGGCCCCACGTAGTCCGCCGCGAGGCTCTTCGCCCGAGCCAGCAGTTCCGCCGCGCGGGGTTCCAACGGCACATCCATGGTGGCAGCGCAGCGTAACGAAGGTTGGACAGAAGCGGCGCGGCACGCTTGAATCACGACGTCCCGCACCGGAGCGATGCCGTGGAATTCAAGGACCTCCTCTTCGAACAAAGCGACGCCGTGGCCACGATCCGCCTCAATCGACCGCGCTCTCGCAACGCCTTCAACCAATCCCTCACCGACGAGGTGGCGCAGGCGATCCGCCACGTCGCCGAAGACGACGCGGTCCGCGTGGTGATTGTGACCGGCGAGGGTAAGGGCTTTTCCGCGGGAGCCGACCTCGTCGACCGCGAGTCGCGCTGGCGCGATCCCGAAGAGGGGCTATTGCGGGGTTTTTTGCCGAGTATCGACGCGATCATGGAAATGCCAAAGCCAGTGATCGCCGCGGTCGGCGGAGCCGCGGCGGGCATCGGCGCGGCCTTCGCGTTGGCGGCGGATCTCAGTCTCATGGCCGACGACGCCTACCTGCTGCTCGCCTTCAGCAATATCGGACTCGTGCCCGACGGCGGTTGTCACTGGTTGTTGTCGCGAACCGTAGGGCACAAGCTCGCGTTCCAGATCGCCGTGGAGGGCGAGCGCCTTCCCGCGGCTCGCTGTCTCGAGCTCGGGCTGTGCAACCGCGTCGTTCCCGCTACAGAGCTCCAGACCGAAGCGCAGGCCTGGGCTCGGCGCCTGGCCGGCCGGGCACCGCTCTCGATGCGATACACGAAGGAAATCATGCGGGCCGCGCAAGAGGCGAGTTTTCGTGAGAGCTACCGTCTCGAGGCGATACGCCAGAACGCCTGCGTCAACACCGATGACCATCGGGAGGGTGTGGCGGCGTTTCGCGAAAAGCGCTCCCCGCAGTTCCGAGGCCGTTAGCTCTGTTCTAGATCGGGCGGAGCCGCTGGCAGGGCGAGGGTAATCCGCGTACCGCGTCCCGGTTGGGAGTCGACGCTCAGCGTGCCGCCGTGGCGGCGGGTGATCTCGTAGGAAATTGCCAAGCCGAGACCGGTGCCTTTGCCCACCGGCTTGGTCGTGAAGAAGGGGTCGAAGACCCGCTCGAGATCGTCGGGCTGAATGCCGCAGCCGTCGTCCTCCACAACTACCGCGACGCGGTCGCCAACCGGCTCGATCGCGAGCCGAAGGGTTCCCCGTTCCCCGATGGCCTGAATCGCGTTCACGATCAGGTTGAGCACGACCTGTTCGATCTCCCGCGCGTTGGCCACGACGCGTGGGTGGGGGGCGAGATTGCGTTCGATCTCGATCCCGGCGTGGAGGTGGGGGCGGGCGAAGCGCAAGCTGCGCTCGACGAGTTCGCAAAGGTCGACCTCGGCGGTGCCGGGTTCTCCGTGCGTGAAGGATCGAATATCGTTGACGATGGCCGTGACGCGCTGCACGCCCTCCCCGGTTTCCTCGAAAATCTCGTCGCCCTCCCGCCGCAGCACCTCGCGCTCCGCCTCGGAGACCGGAGCGCCGTCAGAGTCGAGGAGGCGATCCCAGTGGGACCGCAGCAGACCGAGGTTCGAGGTGACGTACGCCAGCGGGTTGGCGACCTCGTGCGCGATCCCCGCCGCGAGCTGACCAGCGGCCGCCAGGCGGCCGGCGACCAACAGCTGACGCCGCAGTTCCACTACCTCGCGCAGATCCCGGAGGATGATCAACCAGCCGATCTCGTTTTGCTTGCGGTCATTGACGGGCAGCCGGCGCAGGCCGACGGGGCGGGGCTTGCCGTCGCTTGAGCGCAGCTGCCCCTCGACCTCGTCCCCGATCTCGATCGCGCTCCGATCGGAGAGTGAGCCGAGAACCGTCTCGGCGCGGGAGCGAAGCAGCGTGCCTCTTTCGGCCCCGACCAACCTGGCAAAGGCGGCGTTGGCAGACCGGATCGAACCGCTCGCATCGACGAGCGCGACGCCGTCGGGCAAGCCGTCGAGGATCTCACGCGAGAGAAACCCCGGCGCCAAGACCGTGAAGCCGTAGCGCCCGGTCGTCCAGCACATCCACACCCCGAGAATCGCCAGGGAGAGGGCGCCGACGCGCGGAAGCTGGATGTCGAAGATCGGCAACACGGCGTCGACGCACATGCCGCCCACGAAGGGGATGAGCCCTACCAGGGCCATCGCCGATCGCTGTTCTCTTTCAGCCGCGGAGGGTCCGCGGCGGAGCTCCCGTGTGGCACGCAGCAAGGCAAAGGGAAGCATCATCGTGAGCACAGCGACGTATGCCGTGAACGCCGGCCCTACCGTGTAGGAGAAACCCCAGCTTGCCTTCTGAACGCCTGGATGAACCCAGGGGGTGGCCCACTCCAGCGGCACCAGCGCGAGCGAGCCCAGATAGGCGGCGCGGAGCAGATAGCGCCACCTGCGCGACGGCGGGCGGCCGACCGAGAGCAGGAGATCGAGTGGAAGCGGCGTCGCCCACACCCAGCCCAGGGCGGCCAGGCGCAGCCAGAAATCGGCCTTTTGTGGGTCGCCCTGGGAGTTCCACGCCAACTCGCAGATGGCCCACCAGGCTGTCGCCAGCATGAGCCAGGCAAAGCGCCGGTTTGCCGGGTGTTGGGAGTAGTTGGCCCAGAAATAACCGGCCGCGATTGCGCAGCCGAGCAGCGCGCCGAGCGGGATGAAGAGGTACGGGTGCACGCAGTCCCAATCGGCAGCCCCGGGATGGCGTATGAGGGGGCAGAGCGAGGCCACGGGGCCGGGCCGCACGGGCGCGGCTGCCGTGCTACAAGCGGGAGATGACCACGTCGCTATCGCTCTCTGCGGTCGACCAATCTCCGGTCCGCGAAGGGGGCTCCGCCGGGGAGGCGCTGCGCGAGACCCTCGAACTCGCAGTCGCTGCCGAGGCGCTCGGGTATCGGCGGTTCTGGGTGGCGGAGCACCACAACCTGCCGGGCTTCGCGGGAACGGCACCGGAGATCTTGATCGGTCAGATCGCAGCGCGCACCCGTCATCTTCGGGTCGGAAGCGGTGGGGTAATGCTCTCGCACTACAGCGCACTCAAGGTCGCCGAGACCTTTCGGGTACTGGAGTCCCTCTATCCCAACCGCATCGACCTGGGCCTCGGTCGTGCGCCGGGGAGTGACCCGCTGACGGCAGCTGCACTGGCCCATCCAGGACCACTTCGCGACGTCGCGAGCTACCCCCAACAGGTCGATGATTTGCTGGGTTTCCTCGAAGACCGGCTCGACGCCGGTCACCCCTTCAGCGCGATCAGAGCCTCGCCCACGCCCGGGACGGCCCCTAGCGTCTGGCTGCTGGGATCGGGCGTCGATTCGGCCTTGCTGGCCGCAGAACGGGGGCTTCCGTTCAGCTATGCCCACTTCTTCGGGATCCAGACGGAACACGGCCCGGCGATCGTCGACGTGTATCGACAGCACTTCCGGCCTTCTCGCTATGGCGACGCACCGCGTGTCAACGTCACAGCCCAGGTGCTCTGCGCCGAGACCGACGAACAGGCCGAGCGACTGGCATCCAGTCTGGGGCTTGCGCGCCTACGGCTCGCCCTGGGGACGCCCGGGCCGCTGGCCCCACCGGAGGCGGCACTCTCTTATCCCTACAAGCCACAGGAGCGCGCCTTTGTGGAGCGCCAGGCTGTCTCCAACCTCGTCGGGACTCCCGAGACGGTGAAGCGCAGGCTGGAGGAGCTCGCGGAGCGCTACGGAACGCGCGATCTCGGGATCGTGACGATCTGCTACGACTTCAAGGCTCGCCTGCGTTCCTATGAGCTGCTGGCGGAGATCTGTGAATTGGCGCCAGCGGGCTGAACGCTCGGTGCGGCCGGAACGCGCATCCCCCAAAGGGGATCTCCGGGGGTCACGTCGGCAGCCGGTTCGGCCGATCCGACTGGACGGTAATGCCGGGTCTGCAATCGACACCCTTTCGCAAACGGTACGAGGACGCGCGCGCGCTGTCGGCGGAGGCGCAGCTCCGCGAATGCGCAGACTATCTACAGCATCCGGAGGTCTTGATCACCGAGTTTCTCGAGTCGTACTACCTGGTAGAACGCGAGGCAGATCCTGACGAGGCGTGCGACGCCCTCGAGAATTCTGCCTCAGAACTTGTACTCGAGTCCTTCTTCGATTCCCTCCAGCTCCACATCAGTACGGAAACCGGCAAGCTCGAGCGGATGCTCTGCGCCGGCGGCGCCTTCGCTCCGCTGCCGGGTGGTGCTCACCCTGCCCTCGAGCGCCGCGGGCTCGACTATGTGGGATTGCGGGGCGGTTCGCCGCGTCTGGTACTCGGGGTCGCGGCGACCCCGGAGGAAAACTCCCCCTATCCGCTGCTGCTTCGCGCTCTGGTTTGCTTTTCGGAGATCGCCCCACCTTTTCAGCTGGCACGGCTGCGCGAACAAGTGATCCGCAATCGGATCGAACTCGACGGAACCTTCGACCTGCAGATTGCGGTCGCGCAGCACGGGCCCGGTGGTGCGCCCGAGGAGGTTTCGCTCCAACAACTGACGCGGGATCTGGCCGAAGTGGTACGAGACCGGCTGGACGAGGACGACCAGTTTGCTGGCACCCTGGGCGCGATCGAATGTCTGCATTTCCCGCTCGCGTCGCCAGAACCTCTGGAAACCCTGCAGCTTCTCTGGCGCGTCTGAAAGGGCTCAGCGGAGTTCGCACGCCGCCCTGCCGAGACCCTCGACTTCGGCGGCGATCGCGTCGCCGACGGCTGGCCACTGGGTCGTGACAATGCTTCCGGTGAGCACCACATCTCCGGCGCGAAGCCAACGGCCGCGGTCGATCAGGTGGTTCGCTAGCCACGCCAGGGCCTCGAGGGGGTGACCGAGCACGTCGCCTCCGACCCCCGCTCCGACCACCTCCCCGTTGATCCGCATCGAGCCCCTCGCAGCCTGCAGATCGAGAGAGCGCCAGTCGCGCTGCTCGGGGCCAATCACGCAACCCGCGTTGAAGGCGTTGTCGGCGATCAGGAGGTGTGGATCGAGGGCGCGGTACTCGCAGTGGCGGTCGTCGACGATCTCGAGGGCCGCCATGCACGCGACCACAGAAGCCGCCACGCTCTCGCGATGATAGGGTGCGCCGCGGTCGGCGAGATCGGCGCCCAACCGCACCGCGATTTCCGCTTCGAGGCCCAGGTGAACCCAATCCCCGCTCGAAAGCCTCGCGGGACTCTGCCGGATCGACGCCGCGAGGATCGCCCCGGCGAGCGGATGAGGAATTCCCACGAACGATTGCATGACCGGTGTGGTGAGAGCGATCTTCCAACCGGCGACGTGGGCCGCGGCTTCGGTCTCGAGCAAGCGCAAGTACTCGTCTTGCACCCGATACGCGCTGGCCACGTCGACCGGGGCGCACTCGAGAGGAAGCGGAGTCAGGCGCCGACCGGATCGGTGCTGCTCGAGCAGCTCACGGGCGGCGGCCGCGGACGTCATCCGGTCCGGCTTTCAGCGTTGGCCTCGCTCGGCGCGAGGCGCGCGCGGGCCGCTTCGAGCCACCCCGCGAGGCGTTCGCCCCAGGCGCGCTGCGCGGCGTCCGATTCGATCTGGTCGTGGCGGATCTCAATCAATGCGCAGGGCAGCCCGCGCCGTTCGGCGTGCACCGGCACGCCGTAGTCGCTCTCGTCATCGACCTGGTAGGGCGTATTGTCTCCGACGCACAGCGCGGCCTCGTCCCCCAAGACCGCGAGCAAGGCATCGGCCAGGCGACGGTCGCGCCCGTAGAGCACCGCAAGTTGCCAGGGCCGCGCTTCGCCGTGGTAGACCGGGGTGAAGCTGTGCACCGCGACAAAGAGGGTGTCGCGGCCCGCGGCCTGGCGCGCGTCGAGCAACCCCCGAACGCGCTCGTGGTAGGGCG
>CAZTOE010000172.1:0-9828 GCA_964615045.1 uncultured Spirochaetales bacterium | reverse complement strand
GAGTGCCATGACGGCGTTCTCGGGGCTGGCGCGCAACTTCTTGGAGCTCGGGGCGGCGCGCATCGGCGTGGGTGTTGGCGAAGCGGGAGCCACACCGGCGGCGTTCTCGCTGCTCTCCGATTCCTTTCCCCCCGCGAGGCGCGCCACTGTGCTCGCGCTCTACTCGAGCGGAATCTACATCGGCGCCGGCGCCGGACTCTTCATCGGCGGCCAAGTGGTGCAGCGCTGGAACACCGCGTTCCCAGCCGGCGGCGCCCCTTTTGGATTGGCGGGCTGGCAAGCGGCCTTCTTCGTGGTGGGCCTTCCGGGACTCTTGCTGGCGGTCTGGGTGCGCAGTCTGCGCGAGCCGGTGAGAGGGGCCGCCGATGGCATCTACTCGGCGCCCGAAGCGAGACCCTTTCTGCAGTTCTACTACGAGCTCCTCGCCGTGATGCCGCCCCTTACCCTCTTCAATCTGCGGCGCCTCGGCGCCAGCGGCGGCACGATGGGGGCCAACCTGCTGGCCGGGGTGGGATTTGCGATCGCTGGTGCCGCGCTCGTGCGCTGGACGGGTAACGCGGCGCAATGGATCGCACTCTCGATCGGGCTTTACGCGTCGGTGTCGTGGGGGCAGGCGCTCGCGCTGCGCGACGCCCCTGCCGCGGAGCTGATCCTGGGAACGCGCTCCCTTCGTTGGGCGGTTGTGGGTCTCTCGATGCTCGCCTTCTCGGGATACGGAGTCGGGTATTGGACGGCGCCATTCTTCGTGCGCTTCCACGAAGTACCCCTGGACCGTCTGGGACTATTTCTGGGCGGGGCGACCGCGGCGGGCGGCATGATCGGGATTACCGTCGGCGGCGTTTGGGCGGACTCGTGGCGCCGGCGCGATCCTCGCGGCCGACTGTTTGTGGGGATGGTGGCCTCGCTCCTCCCCATCCCTTTTGCCGTGTGGATGGTGCTCACCCCGATCACGTGGTTGGCGCTGCTGTTGAATGCAGCGCTGTCCTTCCTGACGCCCTTCTGGATCGGCGTCGGGGCGTCGACCATCCAGGATCTCGTGCTCCCCCGCATGCGCGCTACCGCGTCGGCCGCCTATCTGCTGGTGGTGACCTTCATCGGCCTCGCGATGGGTCCCTTCCTGGTGGGTCGGATCTCCGACCTCGCCGGTGATCTGCGGATCGGCTTTCTTGCCGCCGCCGCAGCCAATTTCGTGGCCCTCGCGTGTCTCGGGATGGCGACGCGACACCTGGTGGCCGACGAGATTTCGCTCCGGAGCCGCGCCCGCGCCGCTGGGGAGGACGGGCTCTGAGCCTGCCCGTCAGCGTTGCCAGGAGGCCCGGATCAGATTCTCCCCTTCGGAGTATTGGTAATCGAGCGCGCCCTGATAGGCGTGCTGCAGCGCCTCTCCCATCGCCCGCGCAAGATGGGAATCGGTGGTGGTCACACGGAGCACCGCCTCCCCCACGGGCGAGATTTCCATCAAGCGTTTCAGGGGATGCTCGGCGCGCTCACGCGCTTCCAGGTTGGTCAGGAGATTGAGGATCTCCTCCCGATGCTCTGCCAGGAACGGCCCTCTCAGTTCGAGAATCCCGGCGGGGTATTGATCCTCGATGCGCTGGCAGGCCGGGCAGAGCGATTCCCCCGCGGCCTGAGATTCCTCGAGCCAGCGCCAACGACCCTCGCGGTAGACTGCGCCGCAGACGGGGCACTTCGTCGCGTCCGGAAACTTCTGGTCCGCCCGATAGGGATCGTGGCGGGTGTCTTCGACGAGCCGATCGCGACGAGACCTGCCGGGAACGCTCGGGGTTTTGGGGGTTCGAGTGGACAACTTTCACTCCTTCGTGAGTGTGAGTCGATGAAGTGCGTCGTGATACATTGTCTCATTTGTGTCTAGCAGCCACACCCAGTCTCAGATCCGGGGAACCAGATACAGAATCCAGCTCGCGCTGACTCCCAGCAAGGCGAACCAGCCCGCAAAGCGGATCCAACTCACTGGAACCTTGGCAAACGAAACTCCAAGCAGGTTGTGGGTTCCGCTCGCGAGCTCACCCGCAAGGCACACCACCACGAGGGGAAATGCGATCGCGAGCGCGGCGCGCAGGGCCAGGTTCGCATCGCGGGTCGCGGCGACCAGGGCAACCACGCTCCCTGCGAGCAGGAGTGCAGCGACTCTTTGGGTCGTGTTCCGGGAGCTCTCAGCGTCTTCGGCCATCCGCCCGGGTTCCCTCAATCGTGGAGGATTTCGACGCGTCGAGCTTTGGACGCCCGCTCCGGGAGCTTCGGGATCGTGATCTTGAGCACCCCGTTCCGGAATTTTGCTGCGATGTTCCCGGCATCAACGTCTTCTGGAAGGGCGAGAACGCGTTCAAAGGCCCCGAACGCGCGTTCCACGCAGTGGAAGTGCTCGTCGCCCTCCTCGCGCTCCTGGCGCTTCTCCCCGTGGATGACCAGGGCGTCGCCTTCGACGGCGATCGTCACGTCCTCCTTGCCCGCTCCCGGAATCTCCACCCGAACCGCGTATTGATTCCGGCCCTCTGAGATGTCGACACGGGGGCGCAACGGGATGCCGCTCTCCGGCGGCGGCTGACCGCCGTAGCGGCGAAAGGTGTTCTCAAAAAAGCGGTCGAACTCGGCCTGCAGACCCGCCAAAGGGTCCAGCGCCCCGCGTCCTGATGCTGCCGGAACCCGCGCACTCTCTTCCTTCTCAAACCAGTTCCAGGGCGCGAGCTTCTTCCATTCCATCCCGACCTCCTCCAAGCCTCTCCACCAAACCCGGTGGAAAGTCGTGAGACGGAAGATGAGCTAGCAAGCCTCGTGCCACGGGGGTGGCAACGGGGTCATCCTGTTTTGGGCCAGCGCTCTGCCGTGCCCCACCTCGGGTGGGCGCGCTGCTCCGATCGGCTGCTGCCGCTCGGAACAGGCAGAAGATCGCGCGGCACAGTTCGCGCTGACCCAACAAGGCTGGGTGCTCGGCGTGTGCGCGATCCGGCTCGAAGTGGGGGCCGAGGAGCGCGCATGGATCGAAGGCTTTCGCCCGCTCGCCGAACTCGCCGCCACTGCAGAATGCCCCTGAGCGTCCGCTTCCGCGGCGCGCGGCCTCAGACCTTCACGTCCTCGGAGCGCTCGTACCGCCAGGCGTTCTCCACCATCCAGAGGCGGTGACGCGGGCCGGGGCGTTCGAGGTCGCCGTCGGAGAACCCCACGTCGTCGTCGAGCAGCGACACTAGCCCGCCAGCGACGGGTTCGGCGCGCGGCAGGTAACGAGGAGCGGGGCGGCCCGCAAAGGCGGACAGCGCTTCCGATGCGCTTCCGAAGCGCGCGAGCCAGTGGCTCGTCACGAAAGTGGGCCCCGGCAGCTCCACCTCCCCGCGGCGCTGAGCCGCCAGCGCGTCGATTGGCCGCATCCAGCGGTGGTCGTGGATCTCGCCCCCGTCGATCTGGATCTCATCGCAGTCGGCCTCGGCTGCAAAGAACCAGGTCTGAAATCGTTTTGGCCGCAGGATCGGGGTCGTCCACTCGGCGACGGAAACCAGTCCCTCGGGGGCGACGTCGATCCCGGCCTCCTCGCGGGCCTCACGCACCGCAGCGCGGCGCGCCGCTGCCTCGAGATCGCCCGCGTCGGCTCCAAAATCTTCGCGATCGATCCGTCCACCGGGATACACCCAAGCGCCGCCGTGGAAGCTAAGTCGCGCGTTGCGCCGCAAATACAGCACCTCGGGCCCGCGGCGGGTATCGCGCAATAGCAGCACCGTCGCCGCCGGGTGGGCGCGCGCAGTCTTGGGTTGGCCGCCGTGTTCAGCCATCGCCCCGCGCTCCGAACTCGTCGAACGTCCGCTCCGCCGCCTCGACGCATTGCGCGATCAACGTCGCGATCGTCATCGGCCCGACCCCACCCGGAACCGGCGTGTACGCCGAGCAGCGAGGGATCGCGCTCTTGAGTTCGACGTCACCGACCTTGCCGGGGTGGTAGCCCGCATCGATCACGACGGCCGCTTCGCGGATCCAATCCCCGCGGATAAGCTCGGGCCTGCCGACCGCCCCCACCAGGATCTCGGCCTCGCCAACCACATCGGGCAGCTCGCGCGTCCTGGAGTGACACACCGTGACCGTCGCATTGCGATTGAGCAACATGGCGGCCATCGGTTTGCCCAGAATCGGACTTCGACCCACCACGACGGCGCGCTTCCCCTCGATTGCGATCTCGTAGTGGTCGAGCAAGCGCATGATTCCCGCCGGGGTGGCGGACCCGAAGGCTGCCTCACCCATCGCCATGCGGCCGAAGCCCAGCGAAGTGACCCCGTCGACATCTTTGCGCAAATCGATGCGGTCGAAACACACCCGTTCGTCGATCTGAGGAGGAACCGGGTGCTGGAGCAGAATGCCCTGCACATGGGGATCGGCGTTCAGGCGCTCGATCTCGACCAGGAGGTCTTCAGTGGTAACGTTCGCAGCGAGGTGAATCAGGCGCGAGGCCATCCCGACGCGACGACAGGCGTTGCCCTTCATGCGCACATAGGTGGCGGATGCGGGGTCGTCGCCTACGAGGAGGGTCGCGAGGATCGGCACAACCCCGTCCGATCGCGAGACCAGGCGCTCGACGCGGGCCCTGAGCTCCACCTCGAGCGCCCCCGCGACTGACTTTCCGTCGAGCACAACGGGATTGCCCAACACCCTTCCTCCTCGCCAGCTCGAGAAGCTAGCAAGGGTCCGCAAAGCGGACCTGCGCAGCGAGGGCGAAGCCCGAGCGAAGCTCAACAGCAAGGGTCCGCAAAGCGGACCCGCGCAGCGAGGGCGAAGCCCGAGCGAAGCTCAACAGCAAGGGTCCGCAAAGCGGACCTGCGCAGCGAGGGCGAAGCCCGCTCCAGGCGGGCGAAGTCAATCAGTCGACTGAGGAGGAGCCTCGGCGGGGTCGAGGCGGACTGCGATCGAAGCCGCCCCGTCGCGGATGAGCCCGATCAAGTGATCGGCCCAGCCATACTTTTCGGCCATCAGTTCATGAACACGGAGGCGCGCAGCGTCTTCGGCCACTGGAACAGCCCGGTAGTTGCCCACCTGGCCAGCGCGCTCGACGCGGACGGAGGGATTCGCCTGGAGGCGGCGAAGCCACGCGTTGCGCGCCTGCCCGGCCCTCAACCACATCGACCCGGCGTCGTCAACGACCCAAAGACGCGTTTCCCGCGGCGCGCCACTGGCATCCTGCGTCGTGAGAACGACGACTTCTCCTCCGAGCTCGGAAGCCGCGAAGATCCCGCCACCCGCGATGAGCAACACCGCCAGAACCACCACGATTCCGCGCGAGAATCGTCTCATCAGACGTCACCGAGCGTCAGTTCAGTAGCTCGTAGCGGGGAACCGAATAGCCGGCCTCGGCCAAGGCCTCGAGGATACGATCGAGCTCGAGCTGTTGGTCGTCGAACTTCACTGTCACGGTGTGAGCCGACGCGTCAGCCTGGACGCTCTCGACCTCGTCGATGCGCTGGAGAGCCTCACGGGCCCTCGCGGAGGTGCCGCTTCAGACCACCCCGGGTGTCTGGAGACGATAGATAACTGGCCCCGCGTAGGAAGTCCCTGCGAGCGCCAGGGAAAGCGAGAAGAGGGCCACCGAGACCCGGGCAGAACACCGACGGCGCATAGAGAGACCTCCCGTCACGATTTCGGCGTCTTTTCGGCGTTCGGCGAGCCCAGCCTGAGCGGGGCGCCGGCGCCGCGTGGCAGCTTCGCGCATTATTCGATCCCGGGCACGCGACGTGACGAAAAATCGTTCACTCCGGCGCGCATGTTGCCGATTCCCGAGTGGAGGGGGCAGGAGCGATTCCGAAAGACAATCCTCTCGCTGCGTTATGCTGAGGTCTATGGACCCCTCGAGCCTCCCCCGTCTTCGCCGGGCCGCGGGCGCGGTGCTCCTCCCCCTGCTGTTTTGGGCGGCGACCGCGGCGGCCACCCCTCAAACCAAGCAACTCGACTGCAAGAGCGTCCACGACCTGATGGGGGCCTACCTCCAACACCACGTCGAGCACCGCTCCCTTTCCGATGAGCTGAAGGCGCGCGCGGCAGAGTCCTACCTCCGGCGCATCGACCCGGCGCGCTCGCTCTTCCTGCAAAGCGAAGCGGACGTCGTCCGGGCCTCCCTCGGCCAGTTCTTCGACGATCTCGGCGAGGATCGCTGTGACCGCCTAACCGACCTCCAGTCCTCGGTGGTGGATCGGTACCTCGCGATGGAGCGCTTCGTCGCGGAGAACGTGAGCCGCGACGACTATGCGATCGATACCGATGCACAGCTAGTCGTCGATCCGGAGGAACGAGGCTTCCCCGCCGACGAGGCGGCGCGCCGGGCGCTCTACGAGAAGCTCATCCACTTCCAGATGGCGAATTATCAGGCCAATGGCACCGATCTGGCCGAGGCCAAGAAAAAGCTAATCCACCGCTACGAGTTGATGCGAAAGCGTGCGCAAGAAGTCGACCGCAAAGACGTACTCGCCCAGTTCCTCTCGGCCTTCGCCACTGCTCTCGACCCCCACTCGGATTACTTCTCCGCGGACCGCTACGAGGACTTTGCAATCCACATGAGTCTTCAGCTGGAAGGCATCGGCGCGGTGCTTTCGTCGCGCGACGGCTACACCGTGGTGGAGGAAGTGGTCCCGGGCGGGGCGGCCGATCTCGACGGGCGCCTGAAGCCCAAGGATAAGATCCTCTCGGTCGGACAAACCGAGTCTGAACTTGTCGACGTGGTGGATATGGACCTGCGCGACGTGGTGAGGAAGATCCGCGGGAAGAAGGGCAGCCGGGTATGGCTCGGTATTCTGCGTCAAGGGGCCAAGGCCGAACGCTTCACCATGGGCGTCTTGCGCGACAAGATCAATCTCGACCAACAGGCCGCCAAGCTGCGGTTCGAAGAAGTCGAGACGGGCAACGCCACCTACAAGCTCGCCATCATCGAACTCCCTTCTTTCTACGGAGACAGGGACCCTTCACACCGCCAGGCCAGCCGAGACGTGAAGCGCCTGCTCCGCGAAGCCGAAGAGGGCGGGGCCCAGGGTGTCGTCCTCGACCTCTCTCGCAATGGGGGAGGACTCCTGGACCACGCCGTGGAGATCACCGGCTACTTCCTTAAGCGCGGCCGCGTGGTTGCGGTGGGCGATTCGCGGCGGCGCACCCAGATCCTCGAGGACCCCGATCGCGAGATCCTCTATTCGGGACCGCTGGTCGTCCTCACTTCGCGAGTGACCGCTTCGGCGGGAGAGATTCTCGCCGGTGCGATCAAAGACTATCACCGCGGCGTGATCGTCGGCGACGATCACACCTTCGGCAAAGGGAGCGTGCAGACTGTGATTCCACTGGAGTCGGGGCTCGGCGCGCTCAAGATGACGACCGCGCTGTTCTATCGCCCCGGCGGCGCTTCCACCCAACGCCTCGGCGTGGCGACCGATGTGCAGCTCCCCTCGCTCACCGCGAGCGATGATCTCGGCGAAACCAATCAGCCCTACGCTCTACCGGCGCGGTCGATCGAACCTTTCGTGGGGCCGTTTCGGTCTGAGCGCGACCCTTCGCTCGGCTATTACCCGATCGGGTCCACGACCCTCGAGGTGTTGCAAACCCGCTCCGCCGAGCGCGTGGGACGCGACGAACGTTTCAGCGAGATCGAAAATCTGCGTGCGAAGGCAGAGGAGAACCGAGGGGTGGTGAAGATCGCCGATCTCCTCGAGGATTCGTCCCCCGACGCGGAAGCGGACGAGAAAACGACCGGCGATCGCGAGGCCGATTCGCCTCAGCTCGACGAGGCGCTGCAAATCTTGGCCGACCTGATCGCCGTCGAGCACGTCGCCCAGAATCCCTGAATTGATGGTTGCAAGCGCGCGGGAGAGCGCGGCGCGAACGAGGCCGCTGCCGTGAGGCGGGTATGCTGTTTCCATGCCGGATGCCCGGACGGCTTC
The DNA here is from genome assembly GCA_964615045.1 of uncultured Spirochaetales bacterium. Classification (GTDB taxonomy): domain Bacteria; phylum Myxococcota_A; class UBA9160; order UBA9160; family PR03; genus JANQRO01. The sequence continues at coordinate 1,918 of CAZTOE010000172.1, read as the reverse complement.
GGGGCCGCTTGGGCGGTCTGGAAAGCGTGGGGCAACACGGCCGAATACCGGCCCTGCGGACACGATGAACATTATGCGTCGAAAGCGTGGTCGGGCGCGGCGGTCGTCTTTGTCGACATCATGCCGTCCAATTTCGCGCTGCGAGAAATCTCCAAGCGTGCGAAGGAGCTTCTCGTGCTCGATCACCACCTGACGGCGCTCGAGCGCTGGGAGGAAGATCCCGGGACTCGCGCCGCGGTGGAGGCGCGCGGCCATCGGGTCCACTTGGACCTCGATCATTCTGGGGCGGTCCTCGCGTGGCAACATTTTCACGCCGATGTTCCGGCTCCCGATCTGCTGCGCTACGTCGAGGACCTCGATCTCTGGCGTTTTCAGCTACCCCAATCGGAACAGGTCTCGGCCGCTTTGAACTCCTATCCACGGAGCTTCGAGGTTTGGGATCGCCTCGCCTCGCAGGGCGTGAGCGAGCTGGCTGCCCAGGGGGTACCGCTCGTCCGAGCGGAGCGAACAGAGGTGGAGCGGGCACTCCGGAGCGCGCACCGGGTTCGCCTCGGTGAGTCGTTCGTGGAAGCCGTGAATGCGGCGGCGCATCGCAGCCGCATCGGCCACGAGCTGGCGCGACGCCATCTTTTTGACCAGAAGTGGGGGCTGGTCTATCGCGTCCGAGGTCGGCGCGTGGACGCTTCGATCTATTCGATCGGAACGCTCGACGTCGCCGCCGTCGCGGCCCGATATGGCGGCGGAGGTCATCGCAACGCCGCGGGTTTTCAGGTCGACCTCGACCAATGGCTCGAGGAGTTCGTCGACTAACGCTGCTTGGCGTCGGGGGTCCTCGGCGCAAGTGCCCGAACTGACAGCGCGTGGATCTCAGTCCCCATCATGTCGTCGAGGGCGGCGTACACGAGGCGTTGGGCGGCAACGCGGCCGAGGGCGGCGAAACAACCCGAAACGACGGTAACGCGAAAGTGCCCGCCGCCTGAAGCCGCTCCAGGGTGACCCTCATGCAGGTGACTCTCGTCGACGACGGAGACCTCTTGCGCCCCAAGCTTGGACCGCAGACGCGCTTCGATCCTTGCCGCGCGGGACGAGGACACGAGAGGACCTAGGCCACGTCGATCGGAATCTCGCGAACCCTGGCCGATTCGCTCTTGGGCAGCGTGACGACGAGCACGCCGTCCCGGTAAACGGCCTTGGCGTCGTCCGCCTCAACCTCGACCGGAATCATGACCCGACGCTCGAAGCTCCCGTAACTGCGCTCAGCCCGATGCCAGTCCCGGTTGGCCCAGTCGCGGCTCGCCCGATCCCGGTTCTCGAGGTGGGCGCCGCTGCGCTTCTCACCGCGGAGGCAAAGTACCCCGTCCTCAAACTCGACGTGAAAATCTTCGGATTTCAGGCCGGGTAGTTCTGCACTGACGCGAACCTCGTCGTCGGTCTCGACAAGATCGACCCGGGGCAGGAAAACCGGGGCGCGCGGAGCCAGCCGCGGGTGTTCGAACCCGCGCCAGAGGTTCTCGAAGAGTTGGTCCATCTCGGAGGCCACCGCCCGCGCCGGTTCGGCAGCGCGGATCCGCAAAGTTCGGGGGGATTGGCGGAAAAGAGTGGCAAGTGCCATTGGGTGCCTCCTTCTGGGGTCCCCCGGCCGGCGAGAGAGCAGCGAGCCGGGGCCTGAAAAGCGATGAGGGGGAAATAAGCACCCCGTCCATACCGTCAAGCAGGCAAACTGGTTGTCGGGACTTCTACCCGCGGGGCTTGGCTAGTATCCCAGCGTGCAACAGAGGAGTCCCGATGAGCGAGAAGAACTTCGCAGCACCCCATCCGAGCGAGCGATTTTCTTGGTTGGATCGCAGGGCGCGAAGCCTCGTGGCGCACGCACTGGGCGGCTTGCGCGAGGGCCAAATCATCGTCGCCGACGCCCTCG
>CAZTOE010000171.1:0-9838 GCA_964615045.1 uncultured Spirochaetales bacterium | reverse complement strand
GGCCCCGAGAAGGTCGGCCTGTTGCTGTCGAGGTGCAGGTGGGCCTGTCGCCGCGGGGGCGGTCTCTGCGGAAGCGCCCCCGCGCTCGCTGAGGGCGTAGGTCTCGACCCCCTCTTCGAACCACTCCTCGACCCAAGCGCGCGCAGCGCTCAGCGTTTCGCTCCACGTGCCATCCGAGTTGGTCTTCACCGCTGCGAGTCGCGCTGTGTAAAGCCGTGGGCTACGAGATCCGTGTCGCGCGGTATGGCGTCAACACCCGCGGAGGTGGGTTTGCGCGAAGCGGCGGGCTCGATCGTGCCGTGCCGCTGCGCCTCGATCTTGGCTTCCACCTCGAACTCGAAGCCCGGATCGTTGGCGTCGTCGTGGCACGCGCCGCAGATCTGGAGAATCACACACGAGTCGCACTTGTCTCCCAGTGACACGATGGTGCCGATCCGCGCGGCGTCTGATCCCACATGGTCACCACCCGGGCCGTGGCACGACTCACACCCGACTCGGGCGAGATCCGGATGGTCGGCCGGCCTGCCGTCCTTTGGGAATCCCCCGTTGCGGCCCATTGCGGTCGTGTGGCAGGCGAGGCATTCGGCGTTGCCGACCTCGCCCTTCGCTTCGAGCGAGCGCAGCGCGGCAGCGTGGCCGCTCTCGGCCCACGTGGCGTACTCCGCCTCGTGGCAGCTGCGACACGCCTCCGAACCCACATACGATGCATGAGTGGGCAGGAGATCCGAGCGCGGCCTACCGCGCTCGGCGAGGATCCGATCCCGCTCCTCCGCGGGGAGTTGCAGCAGGTGGGCGTTGGCGGCGTGAGAGACCTCAGGCAAAAAAGTCGCGTAGTCAAAGCCCAGGGAGTGTTTCGGGTCATGGCACGTGCGGCAGACCGCTTCGTAGTTGTCGTCCCTAGACGGCGAGAGGTGTGGGCCTCCCCTTCCGTGGCAGCTCTCACATCCGACGTTCTCGAGATGGCGTCCCAGAGGTCCGGCTTCGTAGCCGCCCGCCTGGTCCCAACCGACGACATGGCAGCTCACGCACTCCGCGTTCTGGTCGGCGCCGTGGCGCACGAGGGTGTCGTAGGCTGCGGCGTGCTGCGTAAGTTGCCAGGTCTCGTACTCCTTTTGGTGGCAAACCGCGCACACTTCCCCGCCGCTGTAACCCGTACTGTGGAGCAACATCGGGACCGGCTGATTGGACACCTGCGCCAGCCACATTCTCATCAGCGCGGGGTCTCGAGCCTCGCTCCAGCCGCGAAAGCGCGCCGCAATACGCCCCTCGCGATCGATGACGAAGGTGTCGGGAACCCCCGCCACGACACCGTAGGCGTCGCGGATCGCGTAGTCCGGATCAAAGACGACGTCGAAGAAGTCGAGTCCAATCTCCTCAAGTTTGCTCGCCACTGCGTAGGGACGGTTGCGCACCGAAACGCCGACCATGAAAGGCCGCTCGTCCTCTGGCATCTGGGCAAGTGCTTCCTTGAGGAAACGCAGCGCTTGATGGCAGTGCTGGCAGGTGTCGAGAAAAAAAATGACAATCCCCGGCCGACCCTGCTGAGCGGAGAGTTCGAAGGGTTCGTCCCCGCCCATCAGTTCCGCCTTGAAATCCGGCGCGGGCGGGCGACTTGCGCTTCCGGCGCGGTCCTCGCCGGCGGGACTCGGAAGGCGCAGCGATTCGCGCAACATCGCCTCGATGGCCTCGGCCGGGTTGGGGACGCCCGGGAACGACCCGGGCGCCATGAAGGAGATGTCGCCGACGGCGTCGATGCCGACAAAGAGCAGGGGCTGCCGCAGGCGCAGGCGCAGGGCAATGTCGCCGCCCGCGTCTTCCACGATGGGGAAGTCGAAGTGGTGGGTCTCGGCAAACGACCTGGCGGCCTCGGCGTGGGTACCGAGCGCGACGCCCACGACCTGAAAATTGTGCTTGGGTCGCTCGGGCAGTAGGGCCGCCAGCGCCTCTCCCGCCGGTCCCGCTTCGTCCACCTCGGGATTGAAGAAAAACAGCAGCGCGCGTCTGCCGAGAAGGTCGCGAACCGTGAAGCGCTCCCCCTCCAGAGTAAAACCCTCGAACGCGGGGAGCGGCTGCTTAGGCGGATCGGCGTGGTCGGGCTCCTCCGCGACTGCCGCGGGGGGCGACCCCCCGCCGTCGCGGTCGCACCCGCTCACCCATGTACTGACCAACGCAAGCCACACCGCAGCGCCGAGTGCGGCGAACCGTGCGAGTCCCGGAGCTGCGCCCCGCACAGCTCGGAGATTCCGAAGACCCCGCAGACTGCACAAACTGACCGAGGCTCTGGGCGGCACGGTCGGCAGGATAGCGGGTTTCAGCGCTTGCTCAGCTCATCGAGTTTGTCTTTGAAGAATTGATTGTCCGGTTCGAAAGTGAGCGCCATCCGGAGATTGCGAAGAGCGGAGGCCCGGTCGCCGCGCGAGAGATCCCCGCGCACCAACGCGTAGTAACGACGCCCGTTCGGCGTGCGCCCGTCTTGCGCCTCTCGTCGCTTGCGTCCCGCCTCCGCTTGAGCCTCGACTAGCGGGAGGCGCTTGTGCTGGCCGACGCTCGAGAGCTTCTGGTCGTAGAGGTTTCGCCGGCGTGGGTCGCGGAGTACCGAGTAGGCCTCGGTGACCCGCTTGGCGATCCGGTGGATCGACCGGCGCACGTCGCTGGGGACCTCCCGGGCTACGTCGGGGTGGAATCGTCGCGAGGCTTCGTGGTAGGCGTTGCGGATTCGCGAGCCGGGCGCATCGCGGGCGACTTGCAGCAATTGGTAGTAGTCCAGCTCGTCGACCATTCCGGCCAGCGCGCGGATCTCGGCGCCGTTCACGATCGCTCCCCCGATCTATTGGCCTAGGGGCCCTGTGGGTCGTCCTGGTCTTCGTCGAACAGAGATCCCCCCGACGTGTCGAAGAGCTCGTGGGATTCCCCGGTTTCCGTCGCAGTTTCCGAATCGTCGCCCGACAACTCCGCGAGAGATTCGAAGTCCGCGACTTCGGGAATGGCTTCCACCTGCTGCAGGAGATTCGGATCCTCGGGTGCCAGGTCTTCGTCGGCGTCCACTTCGAGAAGCGGTTCGGACAACGGCGCCGGAATGGGCAGCTCCTCGTCGTCGGGCGGAGCGAGCTGCTTTGCAGCCAGCGCCTGGATCTCTTCCTCCGAGAGTCCCGAGGAGAGCCGGATCTCGGCGGTGGCAGCCTCCCCCGTCTCCTCATCGCGGGCGGTAACACTGACGATCCCGTCCGTGTCGATCTCGAAGGTGACGTCGATCCTGACTTCGCCGCGTCGCGCGCTTCGAAAACCGGCGAATTCGAACTCTCCGAGTAGCTCGTTCTCTTCGGCGAGCCGAGCTTCGCCCTGGTACACACGGATGCGGACCGCCTGCTGGTAATCCGCAAACGTGGTGAACGTGCGGGTCTGTTCGATCGGCACCGGCGTGTTGCGCTCAATGACGGTTTCGGCCAGCCCGCCCGCGACGCCGATACGCAGCGACAGCGGCGTCACGTCGAGAAGGTGCGAGCCCTCGCCTTCGCCGGTGAGCGATGCGGCGTGGATCGCCGCGCCCATGGCCACCACCTGGTCGGGGTCTACATCGCTCAGGGGCTCTTTTTGGAAGTATTGGGCCACCGAGTCTCGGACCAGGGGCAACCGCGTAGGACCGCCCACGAGAATCACGCCATCGATATCGCGGATCGTCAAGCTTGCCTGTTGGAGCGCCTCGTCGCATACCTTGAACGTTCGCTGGATCAGATCTTCGACCAGCTTGCGAAAATCATCTTGGCTGATGGTGCGCTCGAGCCCGAGCGGATTGCCCGTGTGATCCGACGCGATGTCCGGAATGCGGATCTCTGCGACGTCGTCGATGGAGAGGTCCTTCTTCGCGCCTTCCGCCGCCGATTTCAGGATTTCGAGCGCGCGTTTGTCGTTGCGTAGATTGATGCCGTGCTGGCTGTGGAACTCGTCGGCAAGAAGGTCGAGCAGACGATCGTCAAAATCCTCGCCTCCTAGAAAGGTATCGCCGCAGGTGGCGAGAACCTCAAAGACGTCCTCCCCGATCTCGAGAATCGAGATATCGAACGTCCCGCCGCCGAGATCGTACACCGCGACCTTCTGGGTGAGGCCTTTGCCGAATCCATAGGCCAAAGCAGCGGCGGTGGGCTCGTTCAGGAGCCGCAATACCTCCAGGCCGGCGATCCGGCCGGCGTCGCGAGTGGCCTGGCGCTGGTTGTCGTTGAAGTATGCCGGAACCGTGATCACCGCCTCGGTGATCGGTTCGTGGAGATGGGCTTCGGCGATGTCCTTCATCTCGCGAAGCACGAGCGCCGAGATCTCCGGAATCGGTAGGACCTGGTCGCGAACCTTGATTCGCACGCTGTGGTTGGGGCCCTCCACGATCGCGTAGGAACACACCGCCTTGGCCTTCTTCACTTCCTCTGAGAAGTAGTAGCGACCGATCAGGCGCTTTGACGACGTGATCGTGTTCGAGGGATCGTGGATCGTTTGTGCCTTGGCGGCGTTGCCGACGATCACCGAGCCGTCGCTCGGGAGCGAAACGGCACTCGCTGAGATCGGCTCGCCGTAGCGATTCGGAATCACTTCCACCCCACCGCCGCGGGCGATCGCCACGCACGAATTGCTAGTCCCGAGATCGATCCCGACTGCCATGCGGCTGCCCCTCCGAAAAGCGACGCTGACGCGACCATCCCCCGCGGGAAAAAGCTCGTCTGCTCTGTTTAACATCGGGACGCAGACGCGTTTTCCTGAGACCTGCGCCCCAGGCTTCGCGGCTCCCGGGCCCGGCTCATTTTCCGGGCCGGGCCGTTTGGCCCCCTTTCGGAGCGCGTGCTAGACCGCGGCCAACGCTGCAAGAGGAGAGCTGCGAGCCCATGTCCGGGCATTCCAAGTGGTCCACCATCAAGCGCAAGAAGGGAGCCGCGGATGCGCGACGTGGCAAACTCTTCACCAAGCTCATCCGCGAGATTGCCACCGCCGCGAGCCTCGGCGGTGGGGACCCCGGCTCCAACCCGCGGTTGCGCCTCGCGCTCGACAAGGCCCGGGGCGCCAACATGCCCAAGGACAACATCGCGCGCGCGATCAAGAAGGGCACCGGGGAAGGCGATGGCGGTCGTTACGAAGAAGTGACCTACGAGGGCTACGGGCCCGGAGGCGTCGCGGTACTGCTCCGAACGCTTACCGACAATCGAAATCGAACAGTGGGGGAAATTCGACACGTTTTCTCAAAACACGGCGGCAATCTGGGCGAGGCCGGTTGCGTAGCCTTCCTGTTCGAGAAACGGGGAGTGATCACTCTCGGGGGAGAGGTCGATTCGGATCGTGTCCTGGAGCTGGCCCTGGAGGCCGGCGCCGACGATGTCGGCGAGGACGGCGAAGACGGCGTCGAGGTCGTGACCACTCCCGAGTCGTTCGAGGCGGTCCGCAGCGGACTCCTCGAGGCCAACTTCACCATCGACAGCGCGGAGGTCACGATGCGCCCCACCACTACCATCCGGATTGAGGGGCCTCAGGCCGAGACCATGCTTCGGCTCACGGAAGCGCTCGACGACCTGGATGACGTGCAGGACGTCTACGCCAACTTCGACATCCCCGATACCGAGATGGAGCGCCTGGCCTCCGGTTAGTTGGCGTCCGGTTGGTCGGCCTCCGGTTGGCGAGCAGCAACGGCCCCGGGGTCGGCTAAGATGCCGTCACCCCACCCGCTGTAAAACCTCCAGGTCGAGGCGGAATGCGAATCCTCGGGATTGATCCCGGCTCTGTCGTTACCGGCTACGGGGTAATTGAGCGCTTGGGCAGCAATCTGGCCCATCACACACACGGGGCCCTTCGGTTGCCCGCGGGTCGCCCTTTGGCCGAGCGTCTGGGCGAGATTCACCACCGGATTGGCGTGTTGATCAGAGAACTAGAGCCCGATGTTGCGGCCGTGGAGCGCATCTTTGTGGCCGCAAGTCCCCGTTCGGCGCTGATCCTCGGACAGGCACGAGGCGCCGCATTGGCCGCCCTCGGCGCGGCCGGCATTCCCGTCGTCGAGTACTCCCCCCCGGAGCTCAAGCAGGCGGTCACCGGGAGCGGTCGCGCCTCGAAGCGCGAGGTGCAGGCCATGGTGAAGCGGCTTCTCGGGCTCGCGCGAACCCCTGTTTCAGACGCTGCCGACGCGCTCGCGTTGGCGATCTGTCATGCCCACGCCGGGAGATTGAGGGCGCTGGGAGTGGGTCGGGTTCGATCAGGGAGCAAGCGTGCTCGGGGCGCGGGACGCGTCGTGGTGAGGAGGGTCAGATGATTGCTCACCTCGAAGGGTTGCTGCGCGAGAAGAGGCCAACCCGGGCCGTCATCAACGTAGGGGGTGTCGGGTACGAGGTCTGGATCTCGCTTTCGACCTTTACTGCGCTCCCGGATGAGGGGAAGAGCGTCTCGCTGCGTATCCACACCCACGTGCGGGCCGAGAGCCTGGCGCTGTTTGGGTTCCACACCGACCTGGAGCGAGCGCTTTTTGAGCTCCTGATCCGGGTGAATGGTGTCGGGCCCAAGCTCGCCCAGGCGGTGCTTTCAGGGGTGGAGCCCGCGTCCCTGGTCAGTGCCATTCACTCCGGTGACCTTGCGACGCTCCGCGGCGTCCCCGGCGTCGGCGTGAAGACCGCGCAACGGATCCTGGTGGACCTGCGCGATCAGGTGGCCGAGCTGGCCGCGGGAGCGGCCCGCCCGCCCGTCGCAGCGCCCCCCAACGAGGAGGAGGAGCGGATCGACGCCGTCATCTCGGCTCTTGTCAATCTTGGGACCGCGCGCCCCCGGGCCGAGCGTGCTGCGGCGGAGGCGGCTCGCGAGGCGGCGGAGGGAGATTCCATTGAGGCCTTGATCCGCGGCGCGCTCCGCAGGTTGGCCCGATGAGCGAAGCTCGGCCGAACCGCTCCGACGTGGGCGCCGAACCCCAGCTGGAGGAGCGTCGCCTGGAGGCCGCGCTGCGGCCGCGTTCCTTTAGCGAGTTCGTCGGGCAGAGTGGGATTCGAGACAACCTGCGCGTTTTCATCGCTGCCGCTCGCGAACGCGGGGAGGCCCTCGACCACGTGTTGCTCTGCGGGCCCCCGGGCCTCGGCAAGACCGCTTTGGCCCACCTCATCGCGCTCGAGATGGGAGCGCCACTGCGGGCGACCAGTGGTCCCGTCTTGGAGCGGCCCGGTGACCTCGCCGCGTTGCTCTCCAACTTGGACGCCGGCGACGTGCTTTTCGTCGACGAGATTCATCGCCTTCACCCCGCGGTCGAAGAGATCCTGTATCCGGCGATGGAGGACTTTCAGCTCGACCTCGTCATCGGGCAGGGCCCCGGTGCGCGATCGGTTCGGCTCGAGCTCCCACGCTTCACGCTGGTGGGTGCCACGACCCGCGCTGGGCTTCTCACCGCTCCGCTTCGAGACCGGTTTGGCTACGTCGCACGACTCGAGTACTACCCGCCCGATGATCTGGTCGAGATCCTGGCGCGCGGTGCCGGGCGCTTGGAGCTCGAGCTGGAAGCCGACGCCGCTCGGGAGATCGCCTGCCGGGCCCGAGGAACACCCCGTATCGCGCTGCGTCTGTTGCGCCGGGTGCGGGACTTTGCCGAAGTGGAGGAGGGTCCCAGGGACCCCGGCGGTGGCGCCCGGATCGTGGGAAGCGCAATCGCCTGCTACGCGCTGTCGCGGTTAGGCGTCGATGAGGCTGGCTTTGATCCGCTCGACCGCGTCCTTTTGCGCACCCTGCTGGACAAGTTCGACGGCGGGCCCGTCGGGTTGGACACCCTGGCCGCGGCGATCGGGGAGGATCGCGGGACCCTCGAGGATCTGGTGGAGCCCTACCTGATCCAGGCTGGGTTCCTCGATCGCACGCCCCGCGGAAGAGTTGCGACCCGCGGGGCGTGGGATCATTTCGATTTGGCTCCGATGGTTCGCACGTCGCAACGGCGCCTCTTGTAGCGACCGAAATCCGATTGCCCCCGCTTCGATGAGCCCCGAAGGGACCTCTCAAAGCGGGGCCGCAACAAGCCGATACACGCCGGTACCAAAGTGCTTCGCCGATCAACTGCGCGCGGAGGGCGGCGCCATTCGCTCTGTGATCCGATTTTTTGGCCTGGTATTCGCGGCATCCGTGGCGATGGCCGGCGTCTTGCCGCTTTTGAGTTCTCGCATTCCGGCCTTGGCACCGCTGGTTGGCTTTTGGGTCGGGTACGGATTGCCGAGCTTTCCGCCCGATCCGCCTTCGCTGCCGCTGGCGGGTACCGTGGGTGGTGTGCTGCTGGCGGGTGCGATCTTGATGGCGACGCGCCGCCGTCGCGCCGCCAAGACCAGTTCGTCGGCCGGTGCGCAGCAGCTCCCCGCTCTCGATAAGCGCACGGCGCGACGGGTCGAGAAGCAGGCCAACGCGATCGCCAAGAAGGGGATGACGCAAGACGCAGCCGAGCTCTGTTTCCACGCCGGACTGCTCGACAGAGCCGCCGACCTCTACATCGCGGCCGAGGATTACGTGCGCGCCGCGGAGATCCGCCACGATCAAAATCGCTTCTCGGAAGCCGCCGATCTCCATATCAAGGCCGGCGATCACGAGACCGCCGCGACGATCCTGGCGGCTCAGGGAGAGTTCAAGCAGGCCGCCCAGTGCTTTACCGAGGTCGGCCGGATGAGCGTGGCCGCCGAGATGTGGGAGAAGGCGAACGAACATCGCCGCGCGGGGGACGCGTACCGCAAGGCCGGTTTCGATCGCGAGGCCGCGCAGGCCTACATCCACTGCCAGGCATGGCTGCCCGCCGCCGAAGCGCTCCAAGATGTTCTGCTGGAAGAAACCACTCGCGCCGGGGGCGGCGCGAATCCCGGCCGACACAAGGAGCTCCAAAAGCTCGCGCTGCAGTGCGGGAAGCTCTACGAACAAGCCGGCGCTCTCGATCGCGCCCAGGCGGTTCTGGAAAAGAACGGAAGCTACGCGGCGGCCGCCGAGGTCGCCCTCACGCGGAAGGAATTCGCACGCGCTTCAGAGCTCTTTCTCGAGTCTGGCCAGGCTCTGCGCGCGGCGGAGGTGCTCCGGGATTTCGGCGAAGAACAGGCCGCGGCCCGTGTTTTGGGAGAGTACTACCAACAAGAAGGTCAGGGTGAGCTGGCGGCCGAGCACTTGGCAAAAGCGGGTGACCATCTTGCCGCGGGAGACGCCTTTCGGAGCATCGACGACTTTGCGAAGGCGGCTCGGGCGTACGACCAGGCTGGCGACCGGCTTCAGGCTGCGGAGATGTATCGCGCCGCCGACGAGCCGGCTTTGGCGGGTGCCTGCTACGCCAAGGGAAGCCAGTGGCTCGAGGCGGCCGACTGCTTCGCCGACGCCGGTGAGTTCGCCAAGCAGGCGCAATGCCTGCAGCGCGCCGGTCGCTTCTTTGAAGCCGGTCGCATCTTCCACCAACGCGGGCACCTCGACGAGGCCATCAAAGTCCTCCAGCAGGTCAGCCCTGAGGCGGAAAGCTTTGCCGAGGCTTCGGCGATGCTCGGTTCGATCTTCCAAGGTCGCGGTCAGCTGACGTTGGCCATCACCAAGTTGCGCCACGCGATTGGAAAACAAGATCTCCAGCAGAGCAACCTGCGGCTCCACTACACCCTAGCCACTGCCCTCGAAGCCAACGGCGATCTGGCCACCGCCATCGACCTCTACGAACGAATTCTCGCCTTCGACTACCACTTTGAAGACGTCGAACCGCGCCTCGCGGCGGCTCGCACCAAGGTCGCGGCGATGCCCGAGACCTCCAGCTCCGAGGAAGGGGCGTCTTCCGCCGTATCCGGACGCTCGACCTCTGGTCGCTACCGCATTCTGGAAGAGCTCGGCCGCGGGCTGACCG
>CAZTOE010000170.1:0-9848 GCA_964615045.1 uncultured Spirochaetales bacterium | reverse complement strand
CGCGTCTCAAGCAGTATGGTACCGGGTGTCTGCAACTGAGAGGTGTCAAATGACTGGAGTCGCGGCTGGTGTTTCTGGCCGCTCTCCGTCCACCTCGGCGAATACCGAGGCTCGGACCGCCATGTTGCTGCTGTACGCGAGCGCTGGGCACGCGCGCAGTGGTGAATCACGTAGCTGGCCTTGGCGTTCTCGTAAGTGCCGAGCGCTCGTAACGCCGAGGAGGCTTGCGCGCTTCGGGTACCGAGCGTCCGCGGAGTGCCGATTGGCCGTGAATCACACGGTCAGGAGTCGATGCGCAAGGTCGGGGCTGAGCCCCGAGGAGGCCACGGGTCTCCCGACATTGGATCCGCAGATCGACTATCGGTCGGTCGTGGCGCCGCCGAGGCAGAGGGCGACCATATTGTCGATCCACCGTTCGTCGAGGGGCTGACCCGTCATCAGCAATCGATACCACATCGAAGCAACGATGAACTCAGTCAGCATCGGCGCGTCCTTATCGCTACCGGCGCACGCTGCGCATACAACTTCGGCCAGTCGCTGACGGCGCGGTTCGACGAAGCCGGTACGGAACCGCTCCGCGAACGCCGCATCGCGTTGCGCCAGCGCGGCGACGGCTTTGAGGCCGGGGGCGGCCCAGCTGGTCAGCGCGGCCGCAAGTTCTTCGATGCAACGAGGCAGGTAATCGGTCGCGCTCGATGTAGCCGGGTCGCGATCGTCCAGGCCAATCTCGTGCTCGCCCCGGGTAAGCAGCGCGTCGAGAACAATATCGCCGACGGTCTCCCAGCGATTGTAGAGTGTCTGGCGACTGACCCCTGTCGTCAAGCGAAATTAGGAGGCGAATTATGCGCGCCTGGATGCTGCAGTCTCCCGGTGGTGAACTGACCCTCGACGACATCGCGAAACCTGTGGCACGACCAGGCGGAGTTGTCGTAGGCATGGAGGCCACGCCTCTGTTGAGCTACCTCGGCGCCTACGTGCGCGGAGAGCTGCCCGGCTACGTACCTGCCGACACCACTTTCTCGCCGGGCACCAACGGGGTCGGCGTCGTAGATGCCGTCGGTGATGGCGTTTACCACTTGAAGCCGGGCGATCGTGTCGCCCTCAACCCGTTCCTGACTGCCAACGAAGCGGTTGCCGACCCTGCGCGCGCCCTCATCGGATTGACCCGCATCACCCCCGATTCAGCCGCGTTGATGACTGACTGGCCCGACGGCACTTTGCGCGAATTCGCGCACTTCCCCGCGGCGTGCGCCGTTCCCCTCCCCGGCCTCGATACGCTGCCTTCCGCGCGCCTTGCAACACTCGGCAAGTTCATCGTTCCTTTCGGCGGGCTACGCCGCGGCAGGCTCTTCGCCGGCGAGACGTTGGTCGTGCACGGGGCGACCGGATACTTCGGTTCGGCAGCCGTGCTGCTGGGTCTCGCGCTCGGCGCCTCGCGGGTCGTCGCCGCGGGACGCAATGTCGATGCGCTTGCCGCACTCGCCAAGCTGGGTGAGTCGCGCATCACAACTGTTGCGCTCAGCGGTGAGGTGGAGGCAGACGCCAAGGCCTTGCGCACGGCCGCGGATGGAGGTGCCGACATGGTATTTGACATCGTGGGCCGCGCACGCTCGACCGATGGGACGCTTGCCGCGCTGCGCAGCCTGCGTCGTGGCGGCCGCATGGTCGTGATGGGCAGCCTCGAAGTCCCTTTTACGCTCGACTACAACGAACTGATGTTGAACGACTGGTCGGTACATGGCCAATTTATGTACGACGGCGACGCCTACCCGGCACTGATCAAGCTCGTTCGCGCCGGCCTGCTCGACCTCGACGCCGTGAACGTGACGACCTTCGAATGCGCAGCACTAGAAGAGGCAATTCAGGCGGCGGCGAGGATGTCTGGTCTCGACTGCACAGTGGTGACCTTCTCGACCTGATCGTTGATCTGTACACGGCGAGCTGCCGCGACGCAGTCCGAGTTCGACGAAGGCCTCGTCCTGGCAACTCCGGAAAAGCCCGAGGAGACATCGAATCAGCGCAGTTCTTGTCATCGTTCAGCCGGGAACCGTGGTCCGATGGCATCGCCGGCGTGGAGGCCGGCACACCCCTGGCATGCGCGGTTTGGCGCCGAAGTCGAAGAACACCTCGCCCAGGGAATCACCCTGAGCTATTCCTCTGGTTCGAAACGAGGAAGCGCCGTGAACGTACCCACCAGTATTACCGAGTTCGCCCAAGCCTATCCATCCGAAGCCTCCCAAGAGTTGGAATGGATGCGCATTCAGGGTACCCCGCGTTTCGACTACCCCATCGATTACTGGGTCGCGGTGCTCCGCGTGGACCCGGACGAGCAGCGCATCGATTTTCTCTCTCGCTGGGAACCGAACTCCTACTGCCACTATCACCGTCACTTGGGTGAGACCAGCCTCTTGGTACTCGAGGGCGAGCACCACGTGGTCGAAACCCATGACCACGAGACCGTCCACAAGACACGCGAGCCCGGATTTTTTGCGACCAACCCCGGCGGCGACCTTCACATGGAGTACGGCGGGGCCGAGGGCACCCTGGTGTACTTCAGCTGCAAAGCGGTCGATGGGAAGCTCTTCGATGTGGTGGACGCGGACGGAACGATCCTCAGAACGGCCACGATCGACGACTTCACATCCGGTAGTCTGAGCTCCTGACGCCGCGGGCCACGAGGGTAGGCACCGCGGCGGACGCAGGAGAGATCTCCTGCGTCCCCCGATGACGCCCGTCGCCTCGAGCTCTGGGATTTCTTGCGGCGATAGGCCGATCAGCTTCCCGAACACGAAAGCGTTGCTTCCCCGTAGAAGGGGATCTCGCAAGGTGTTCACAAGGGTGTCTCTCGGTAGGGTTGAGGCGTCTCGAGGGTCGCTGCCACGTCAGATCATTGTGTAGCCACCGTCCACGGTCCACGCCTGCCCATTGATGTAGCTGGCTTCTTCGGACGCGAGGTAGACGGCGAGACCCGCAACCTCTTCCGGACGGATCCATCGCTGGAGCGGCACGGTCGCGTTCATGCGGTCGCGCAGTTCGTCCACCGTGACGCCCGCGATCGCCGCATGCTGCTCCATGAATCCTTCGGCCATGTCAGTGTCGACGATCCACGGGCAGATCGCGTTGACGAGAACACCATGAGGCGCGAGCTCCAGCGCGAGACAGCGGGTGATGCCGACCACGGCGTGCTTCGAAGCGTTGTAGGCGCTCTGGTTCCGCGATCCCCACTTGCCCGCGGTCGAGGCGAGGTTGATTATGCGGCCCGATCCGCGTTCGATCATCCCCGGGAGGACCGCCTGGGTGACGTGAAAGACGCTATAGACGTTGCTTTCGATCACCGCTTTAAAATCCTCGAAACGGTAGTCGACGAAGCGCGAGGGGATGTGGATTCCCGCATTGTTCACGAGGATCTCGATCGGCCCGGCGGCCTTGGCCGCTGCGACCATCGCCCGAACCGAGTCGCCATCGGTCACGTCGCAGGCGTGCGTTACGACATCGACGCCATGCGTTGCAGCGAGCGACTTTGCCGCTTCCTCAAGACGCTTTGCGCCCCGCGCATTCAACACCAAGCGGCAGCCTTCGCGAGCGAACGCGGTCGCGATGGCGAAGCCGATGCCGCGGCTAGCGCCGGTGATCAGGGCGCTCTTCCCGCTCAGGCGCTCAGGCATGGTTCGGCGTTTACCAGAACCGCCGCGAGAAGACACGGTTCCTCGGTTCGAACGCTCCACGAGTGATTCGTTCCCCGTTGGACCATCACGTCCCCTTGGCGAAGGCATACCTCTCTCTCGTCGAGGATGGCCCAGATCTCTCCCTTGAGGACCACGAGGTAGTCCACCGTCGAGGTCTTGTGCATCATAGGGTCGCTGCTCTGGGTATCCGACGCGTGCCCGGCGCCGATCGAACCGAAGGCTTCCTGCGCGTCCGCACGGTCTCGCCACGCCGAGTCGGGGGGAAACTCGACGATGCGAAAGATCGTCCCGGATTTCGGTGGTTCGAGGACGATCGGTCCGCTTGCGGCATCCTCGTGCCCGACGTTGCTCGCGGGGGAGCCGTGTGTCTTCCATAGATCGGTAAGTGCGAGGCCCGGCATCGATTCCATCTCTTTGACGTTCGTCGCGTCGCCGTCGGAGATGAAGATCGAGCGGCCGCTCTGATCGTGGCCGGTAACCACACGCCGGATCTTCATGGCCATAGGGGTTCCTTCTCGGATCCACACCGAGCGAGATAGTGTTCAGTCCAGCCGGTACTCTATGGTACTAAACTTTGAAGCCGCAAGTCGCGGGAGGGAACCGCGGATCGCGCGGCGACTCGATTGGCGGTGCCACCCCGATCGCGTTTCAGCCCGGCGAGGTAGCTCGATGATCTGGAACCACGAGCGCTTTCTGACGACCCACACGGGGAGTCTTCCGCGGCCACGCCGACTCACGGAACTGGTGTTCACTCAGCAGGAAGGCGGAGAAGTCGACTCAACGCGCTACCGCCAGGCGGTCGACGACGCCGTGCGGGATGTGGTTCGCCGTCAACGCACGCTCGGCATCGACATCGTTTCAGATGGAGAAATGAGCAAACCCGGCTTCGTGAACTATATCGGAGAGCGACTGGCCGGCTTTGGTGGCTTGGGAACACCCTGGCAGGTCACGGACCTGGCCGATCTCCCGGACCTCCTGGAGTCCCTCTATGGTGGACCTGGCGGCACGCACATTCGGATGCCGCGATGCGAGGGTGAGATTCGCTACCGCGGCGAAGAACTCGTCGAGCGAGACGTCGCCAATCTGCGCCGGGCGCTCGAGGGCGACGAGGAAGCCATGGGATTCCTGCCGGCTGCCTCACCCGGCTGCATCGCGATGTGCGCCGAGGACGTTCACTACGGGTCCTATGAGCGTTATCTCGAGGCGGTCGCCGAGGCGATGCGGGAGGAATACCGAGCGATCGTCGAAGCGGGGTTCGTGTTGCAGCTGGACTGTCCCGATCTCCCGATGATGCCGCATACCACGTCGTGGGCGAGCCCGATCTTCAAGGAGTGGGGTTACGCCCGTTTCTTGCAGCTACAGTTGAATGCCCTCGATGCGGCCGTCGCGGAGTTTCCTCCCGACCGCGTTCGAATCCATCTGTGCTGGGGAAACTACGCGGGCCCCCATACTCATGACATTCCGCTCGGGGACGTGCTCGGCGCGGTGCTTCAGACCCGACCCGGGGCGATCTCGTTTGAGGCGGCCAACCCACAGCACGAGCACGAATGGGAAACCCTCTCTGAGCTATCCATCCCAGAAGACAAGCTACTGATTCCCGGCGTGATCGACACCAAGACGAACGTCGTGGAGCATCCGCGGCTGGTCGCTCAACGGATCGAACGGTTCGCACGCGTGGTCGGTCGCGAGCGAGTCGTCCCGGGGACGGACTGTGGTTTCGCGACCTTTGTGGGGTTTGGTCTTGTGGAACCCGATGTGGCCTGGATGAAGTTGGAGGCACTGGTCGAAGGTGCCGCCCTGGCGACCAATCGTCTCTGGGCTCGGAGCTAGTGAATCCATTTCGCTCGGCACTTGTTTCGCCGCGGCCTTGGCGTCGGCATAGAATCCCATTCGTTGTCTCATTCAGAGCAGGGGCAGGTCGTGTATCCGTTGTCCTCCAGTATCTCGGCGACAGTGGCGGTAGCGCGAGCCCTCCGAGGCAAGATTGTCGAGATTCGGTGTCGGGATCAGACTGCTGAACGTCGATGGCTGTCCGAAGCCGACGTCGTCGAGCTCGGGTTCGGCTTGTGATCGCGTGGCGAGGTCGAATACGATCGTCAAGGGAGGCCAACCTCCGCCGTCGCCAAGCGCGAGGATTGGTGGGAAGTCAGGCGGGTTGAAAATGGAAGACGCCCAGCATCGCTATTTGCGCGTACAGGACGCGCGCATTCACGCCGTAGAGGCGGGCGATGGGCCGCTCGTCCTATTCCTGCACGGCTTTCCCGAGCTCTGGTATTCGTGGCGGCACCAGCTCGAGTTTTCTGGCTGACCGCGGATATCGCGCCGTCGCGATCGACCAGCGCGGGTATGGGCGATCCTCGAAATTTTGGCAACCCGACGCGTATCGCATCGGCCGGCTGGTCGAGGACGCCGTCGGTGTGGTCGCGGCTCTCGGAGAAACCAGCGCGGTGATTGTCGGGCACGACTGGGGCGCACCGGTTGCGCGGACTGCGGCGTGGTGTCACCCCGAAATCTTTCGCGGCGTCATGGGGATCAGCGTCCCCTTTTCGGGGCGTTAGTTGATTGCGCTTCCGGGCAACCCGTTTGGAGAGCACTCCCTTCGCCCCGATGAGTTTCACGCCGAGCTTGCCGGGCCCGGGCAAGATTTCTATCAGACCTATTTTGGTGCCCTCGGAGCGGTCATTGAGGAGTTCGAGCGGGACGCACGCGGCTGGATCCGGGATATCGTTTACACGGTCTCCGGCGACGGCCTGCTCGAAGCCGGGGTTGATTTGCGCGCCGCCGACCCCGTGACGATGATCCGGAATAGCGCCCTCTGTATTCCCCACGGAGCGCGCATGCGCGACCGATTCCTTGTTCCCGCGACGTTGCGCGCCTGGTTCAACGAAGCGGATCTGGAAGTCTTCGCCACCGAGTTCGAACGCACCGGCCTTGCCGGGCCCCTGTGTTACTACCGCAACATCGACGCCAGCTGGCACGACCTCGCGGACCAGTCCGGGCAACCGCTGACGGTGCCCGCATTTTTCCTGGGCGCTGATCTGGATGTGGGAACCTGGTGGGGACAAGAAGCTATCGAACGGGCGCCGGAGAAGATCACCAATTGGCTCGGGTGCCGGTTGCTCGAGGGCTGCGGTCACTGGATCCAACAGGAGCGTCCCGACGAGACCAACGCCCTCTCCTGGATTTCTTGCGAGGCCTATAGCGCAGAACCTCAGGAGATCGAAGTCAGGAGCGTGTGGGGATGGACACGCTCGAGGAAGCGAGTACGGCGTCGAGGCACCGTCTCATCCTCGCCGCCCCGTTCTCTGCGCCGGGACCGCCCGGGCTACGGCGAAGGAACCGACAGGATCAGAAGCAGCAAGACGATCGGCGCCAGGGGGACGCTCGCTCGGTGGAGCTTCTCGTGTCGCAGAAGCGCGAGCGAGCCGAATATCAGCAACAAGGCTGCACGAATCGCGTGCGGCGGGCTCGACGAGGTACGTCAGATAGACGAAGCAGGTGAAACGAAGCGCTTGGTCTCGAGCGTGCCACGTGGCCCGGCACCCCATGGGCACCCACGTCAGGCTTCGAACCTGGGGGTCGGGGTTCGCTCCGGTTGGCCACGAGAGCGATTGATCTGACCGGGCGTGGCTATCGGCCGACGGAGTTCTGGCGCAGGAAGACTGCAACCTCCGCCTTGTCGACTGAGCCTGCCGCAACGCCGTCGACCAACCCGTACAGCGCCTCCGGTTCGGCTTCGAGTCGCCAACCGTTCAGCCCCATGAAGACGAGCACGCACATGAGTGCAGTCCGCTTGTTTCCGTCCATGAACGGGTGGTTGCGGGCGATGTAGAACTGCGTCTTCCTGGCAGAAATGACCGACGCCGGGGAGGGGCACGACGGGTGCGTCCGGCCACGCGCGCTCATCGGGCACAGACCGCAGTCCAGGCGACATTCGAGCCCCTTCGGTCCGATGCGGCGGAGCCACTCTAATCCATATACATCGAAAAACCATCATCTCGCGCAACGTAGCGGCAGCGGGGACGGGGAACGGCCTAGTAGTTAATCCAGTAATCCTCGATCCATCAGCCACGAGATTATATTATCCGTCGCATCAGCAAGTTGTTGTTCCTGTCCCGCATAATAATGATTGGCGCCCTTGATGACTTCCAGCGTCTTGTCCTTGCTGCCGCATGCGTTGAGGAAAGTCGTGACATGTGGCTGCGGGACAGCGTCGTCTGCCGTATTCTCAATGGCGTATGCCGGGACCGATATGTGGGGCGCGACCAGGTCCGCCTGTGCACGGCTATCGTCCACCGACCACTGCGACAGCCAAGCGCGCGCCGTGGAGTAACGGGCAATCCCCACCGTAATGAGATTTGCAACCTCCGGCACGCCCATGAAGGACATCCCGATCTCCCTGTCATTGGGGTCGATCGTCGCGTCGAGAAAGCGGGGATCCGCAAGGGTCCGGTGCGTAAGCATGGCCCGATCAGCCTCTACCCCGCCCTTTTTCTTGAGTTGTTCCAATATTTCTCGCGCGAACGCCGTGCGCCGCCGCATGCGCGCAAGCTGCTCGCTGCGGAAATATTCAATATAATCTTTCGAATAAGGCGGCTTATTGGGGTTGCGCGGATCGTAAAGGTCCAATTCGACGCGCCGGACATCCGGATTGCTTTCGTCGATGATGGAGGGATCGATAAAATCCCGTAATACCTGGGCGCGAGAAAGATGGGCCGCCTGGAAAATCAATGCATCTCCCGGGATTAGCTTGTCCAGATAAACCGGCTCCCCGCTCGGCGTATCGGTGATCGTTGGATTCTCGGCCTGCGATTGGTAAAAGGTCGTGAGCGACCCGCCCCCCGACCAGCCGGCCAGCACCAGCTTCTCATATCCCCACACTTCCTTGGCGTGGCGAACGAACGCTCCGTAATCGGCAAGGACACGCTCCATGATGAGACCCGTGTCATTGCGCGTGTAGCGACTTTCGGCGCACAGCACGTGGACGCCAGCCGCCGCCATCGCCCGAGGCACAGGCAACCTGTTAAAGGTTGCGGTAGGATGCATGTAAATGACGAGAGTTTTCGATTCCTTGCCTTTCGGCAGAAATCTCACACCATCAAGAAAAATGCGATTTTCTTCGACATAACCGTAAGTTTCTTGCGCACCAGTGCGCTCGGAATGAGAAATCGCGACCCACTCGGGCTGGATTTCGAAGCCTTTTTCTCTCGCCATTTCAGCTGTCCTAATCGTAAATTATTTTTTGAAATACGGCGTGAAGTTGTCCCAGCGGGACGAATACTTCTCACCCATGAGCTCCGTGGCATTTTCCGCGAATGGCGTGACCTGAAGCGGGAAGCGAGTCTCGAACAGCAGGAACAACATGTCCTCGGTCTTCATCGGCTCAAGCGGCATTTCGCGGGCGAAGGCCGTCGTCGCCGTCTCCGGACCATGCGGCGTCCAATTGTTAGTCATTGTCATGCTGCCGTCCGGCAGATCCGCATAGCCCTGCAGCGAGAAGATGAACTCGCAAACGCAGTTGAGATGGTAGCCCGGCGGACGGAAGCTGTGCTCGACAACATTCCAGCGCGGCGTAATCGCCATCACGTCGAAGTTTGTCCCAAGCAGCGGGTCCGACGGCGAGGTGAGCAAGCAGAAAATCGACGGATCCGGATGGTCGACATTGACCGCGCCGATACCGACGAAACGATAGAGATTATACTTGTAAGGATAGAGCGAACCGCGCCATGCCACAACATCGAGCGGCGAATGCGGCTGCTCCGCGGACCACATCTTGCCAGCAAACTTGTGGACATGTTCGGTCTTGACCTCACGCTCCTCGTAGGCCGCGACAGGGATCTGGAAATCGGCGACGTTCGCAAGGCCGTTCGAACCTATGAGGCCCAATTCGGGTAGACGCAGCGGCAGGCCGTAATTCTCGGCAACCAGGCCGGAGGCGTGGGGCGTCAGAAGTTCCACGCGGAACTTGAGACCGCGCGGAATGACCACCACGTCCCCGAATGTCGTCTCAATGATCCCGTACTCGGTATGAATCCGCAAAGAGCCGACACGCAGCACGATGAACATCTCGCCATCGCCGTTGGAAAAGACGCGGTCCTTCATCGAGACGGTTGCGGAGAAAATGTGCACCGACATGCCGGTCTGGCTGTGCGGCGATCCCGT
>CAZTOE010000169.1:6955-9852 GCA_964615045.1 uncultured Spirochaetales bacterium | reverse complement strand
GTTGCGCCGGAAATCCCACCAGAAAGGAAAGACCACCAGCTCCCGGCTGTGGCCGCCGCTGGCTTTCGTGCCATCGCGCCCGACCAGCGGGGCTTCGGCCGCACGAGCGCACCCGCCGAGATTTCCGACTTCGCGATGGAGCGCCTGTGCGGAGACTTGGTGGGCTTGCTCGATGCGCTGGCACTCGAGTCCGCCATCTTCGTGGGCCACGATTGGGGCGGCGTGGTGGTTTGGTCGATGGCGCTTCACTTTCCCGAACGGGTGCGGGCGGTCGCCGGCATCAACACTCCCCTTACGCCCCGCGCCGCCCTCCCACCCGCGTGGATCCAGCCCGGAAGCAAGTGGGACTATCAGATCTACTTCAACCAGGTGGGCGCGCCCGAAGCCGAGTTCGAGGCCGATGTCGATCGGTTCTTCAAGGCGCTGTTCCGTACGAGCCGGCCGGAGGACAGCGGCGACTACAACACGGCGAACGTAACCGCGCGCGGCGGATTGCTGGTGGGCGCGCCGGACGAGATCCCGCGCAGTCCGATGCTCAGCGAAGAGGAGCTGCGCTACTTCGCGACCGAGTATCGTCGCACCGGCTTTCGCGGCGGCCTCAACTGGTACCGCAACGTCGATGCCAACTGGAAATGGGGAGAGCGCGTCGCGGAGCGGCAGGTGTCGCAACCGGCGCTGATGGTGACCGCCGGGCGCGATCCGGTTCTGACCCCCGACATGACCGAGGGGATGGAGCGCTGGGTTCCAAATTTGACGCGCGCGCACATCGAGGCGTGCGGCCATTGGACACAGCAAGAGCAGCCGCAGCGGCTCAATGAGATCTTGATCGACTGGCTGCGCTCGCTCTAGGGAGCCCCGTGGACGTCCTCTCGAGCCGCATCTTGTTGCACCCGCGCGACTGGGAAGAGTCATCCCGTTTTTACCGGGAGACCCTCGGTCTCAAGATCTACCGGGAGTGGCGCGGCGGCGTGGTGTTCTTTTTGGGGGGCGGCTTTCTCGAGCTTTCGGGCCAGGGTGGAGAGCCGATCGGCGGGACTCCGCAGCTCTGGCTTCAGGTCGAAGATCTCCAGCGGGAGTATCGGCGTCTGCGCGAGCTCGACGTCGCGATTGTCGAGCCCCCGATCCGCAAGCCCTGGGGACTCGATGAGATGCGCCTC
Organism: uncultured Spirochaetales bacterium; assembly: GCA_964615045.1. GTDB lineage: Bacteria > Myxococcota_A > UBA9160 > UBA9160 > PR03 > JANQRO01. Next base: position 8,695 of record CAZTOE010000169.1, on the reverse strand, counting down.
GCAGATCCGGACGGGTTGTGCCTAGTCCTGGTGGAAGTACCCCCGGAGCATCCCCTGCGCCGAAGGCTCTAGGGAGCCCCGGCCGCTCGGGGCCGGCTGATGGATTCCGGGCCGCGGCTCGGGTCGTAGGTCGTCTGGGCTAGAGTTGCGCGCAGCACACAAGAGTGGTCCGCAGGAGAGGGACCGGTTTGGTGAAAACCCCGATTGCGATCGTCGGCTACGAACATGTCGGCATCCGCGTGAGCGACCGCGACGAGTCCGTCGCTTTCTACCGCAAGCTCGGCTTCGAGGTCGAAAGCGATTTGCCCGAGCACGCGGCCCTGGTGATGACGGCTCCCCGGGGCACGCGAATCAACCTGATCTACAACGCGGTTCGGCGCCCCGGCGGGGCCAACGTCTTGATGGACGAGCCCGAAAAGCATCCGGGCGTCACCCATCCCGCCTTCGTCGTCGCTTCCCTCGATGCCACCCTGGAGGCGCTCCACGAGCACGGGATCGCCGTCACCGAGGGACCGGTTCAGGTCGAAGCGCGTCGGATCTGTTTCGTGCGCGACCCCGACGGCAACGTGCTTGAGTTTGATGAACTATCGGCTTAGCGGCGAGAGGAGTCCCCATGTTCAAGGCGACGAAAGACCTGGTGCTTCCCACCGCCATGGTGGGGTCGTTTCCGCGGCCTTCTTGGTACACGGAAAGTCTGCGCGGGCGGCCTCTCAAGGTGGCGCTCGGCGATTCGCTCTATCGCGAGCAATACACCGACGCGGTCGCCTGCTACATCAACGAGCAGGAACGCGCGGGTCTCGACATCCTGGTGGATGGCGACGCGCGCTTCGACCTCGAGGTCGGGGGGCGTTCCTGGTTCTTCTACACTATCGAACGCCTGAACGGCGTCGAGGGCTTCCGTGACCAGTCGCATTTCCTCGAGTACGCCGATATGCAGCCCGGTGACATCCTGTACGAAGTCCAGGAGGCCTACCATCCGCCGGCGGTGACCGGAAAGATTTCGCGGGGTCCGCTGCACTTTACTGCGGCCTGGAAGGTGGCCCAGCGGATGACCGACCGCCCGGTGAAGTTCGGCTCGATTTCGGCCTCCTGCCTTCCGATGATGCTGTGGAACGAGCACTATCCGAACGATCAGGAGCTGGTGATGGACCTGGCCGCGGCCCTCAACGACGAGCTTCGCGAACTCGCGGCCGCCGGCTGCCCGGTGATCCAGGTGGAGGAGCCTCCGCACCACTTCGCGTGCGCCGCCACGCCGCCGGCGACCGACAAAGATCTCGAGTTCTATACCGATGCCTTCAATCGCGAAGTCGAAGGGGTCGCGTCGGAGATCTGGGCCCACACGTGTTGGGGGAACCCCAACCAGCAGAGCTTTTACTGGGAACGGCCGAGCTATGAGCGCTCGCTCCCCTACCTGTTGGCGATGAACGCCGACGTCCTGATGCTCGAGGGGGCGAGCAACGACGGCCGCGATTTCTCGCTCCTCAAGGGTGTAGAGCTCGGCGACAAGAAGATCGGCGTCGGCGTCGTCGACCATACGCGCACCACCGTCGAAAGCCCGGCGTTGGTGGCGGATCGGATCCGGCGCGCCCTCGCATACGTGCCGCCGGAGAAATTGATCGTCACCGCCGACTGTGGGTTCGGGCGCGAGGGCATGTCGCGCCGCATCGCCTTTTACAAGTGCGTCGCGCTCGTGAAGGGCACCAACCTGGTGCGCCGCGAGCTCGGGCTGCCCGAGGCGGA
>CAZTOE010000169.1:0-6945 GCA_964615045.1 uncultured Spirochaetales bacterium | reverse complement strand
TCGTGTTCGCCGACCGCTGAAGCCGAATCGTCGCGGATCCATGCAGCTCGCGGCGCGCATGGCGAGACTCGGCACCGAGTCCGCGTTCGAGGTATTGGCGCGGGCCGGGGCCCTCGAGCGCGCCGGCCGGCGCGTCATCAATCTGGGGATCGGCCAACCGGATATGCCCACTGCGTCGCACATTGTGGAGGCGGCCCAGCGGGCCCTGGCCGAAGGTCACCACGGATACACCGACGCACAGGGCATTGCGCCGCTGCGCGAGGCCGTGGCGCGCGACCTCGAGCGCCGGCTCGCGGTCGCCGTCGACCCCGCCCACATTCTGATCACGCCGGGCGCCAAAGTCGCGATGTTCTTCGCGATGTTGGCCCTCGGCGAAGCGGGGGCCGAGATCCTCTATCCAGATCCCGGCTTTCCGATCTACGCTTCGGCGATCGCGTTCAGCGGCGCGACGCCGCGCCCCTACCGCTTGCGGGAGAACACGGGTTTTTCGTTCGTGGCGGAAGAGGTGCTGGCCGCGGTCGGCCCGGCCACGCGGCTGCTCATTCTCAACAGCCCCGGCAACCCGACGGGCGGCATTGCCGACCCCGCCGAACTCGAGCGGCTAGCGCACGGCCTCGAAGCTCACTCGCACGTCGCGATTCTCTCCGACGAGATCTATCGCCGGATCGCGTATACCGAAGTCCCGCCCGCAAGCCTGCTCAGCTTCCCCGCGTTGCGCGAGCGCCTCATCCTGCTCGATGGCTGGTCGAAGACCTACGCGATGACCGGCTGGCGTCTCGGTTTTTCGGTCTGGCCGCCGGCGTGGATCGAGCCCGCGACGCGGCTCGCGATCAACGACTACTCCTGCGTGAACGCCGCGGCCCAGTACGCGGGCATCGCGGCTCTGGAGGGCCCGCAGGACGCGGTCGAAGCAATGGTGGCGACCTTCGACGCACGGCGGCGGCGCCTCACCGACGCGCTCCAGGGGCTTCCCGGCGTCCGTTGCCAGCTTCCCCTGGGAGCCTTCTACTGTTTCCCGAACGTCGAAAGCACCGGCTTCTCGGCGCGCTCTCTTCAGGATGCGCTGCTTGAACGCGCGGGTGTGGCGACGCTCGCAGGGACGAGCTTCGGGGCAGGGGGGGAAGGCCATCTGCGGCTCTCCTACGCGGCGAGCCTCGAAGCGATCGAAGAGGCGGTGGAGCGAATTGCGCGGTTCCTCGCTACGGAACGGCCCCCTTCGTGAGAGCGCTTTGCGTCGTCGTCGCGACCGCGCTGCTGGCCTGCGGTGCACCCGACCCGTCGGAAGGGCCCACCGAGCTTCGCGTCGTCGTCGCCGCGGGCCACACGCCAGCCCAACTCTGGGTGGCGTTGTTGCGCGACGAATTCATTCCCGAGGTCGATGCGCGTCTGCGCGCGGGCGGGGACCGCTATCGGATTCGCTGGCGCGAAGCGTATGGCGGTACCGTCGCCAAACTCGGCGGGGTACTCGACGCCGTCGAAGTGGGCATCGTCGAGCTCGGCCTGGTCGCGGTCCTCTTTGAGGCGGCGCGCTTGCCGCTTCAAAATCTGACCTACATGACGCCCTTTGGCTCGCCCGATCCGGAGCTGGTCGTGCGCACGGTGGTCTCCATCCAGGCCTCCACGCCCGCGATGGAGCGAGCCTGGAGCGACAACGGCGCCGTGTTCCTCGGGGCCATGGGCGTCGAGAACTACGATCTCTTCACGACGGCACCGGTTGAACGCCTGGAGGACCTCCGCGGTCTGAAACTGTTGGCACCGGGCCCCGCCGCCAACTGGGTCCGCGGTACGGGCGCCGTGGCAGTCGCCGGGGATCTCTCGACCTACTACAACGATTTGCAGACGGGGGTCGCCGACGGCGTACTCACGATCGCCACCGGTGCGTGGGGTTCGCGTCTCTACGAGGTGGCCCGCTACCGCGCGCCCATCGGGATCGGGGCGCAGTTCACGGGTGCGGTGGTGATGAACCGGGGCTTCTGGGAAGAGCTGCCCGAGGAGGTGCGCGCGATCTTCGCCGAAGTCGGGCAGCGCTACTCGCGCCGTCAGACCCGCGCCCAGCGTGAGCGGGCCGAGGCGTTGCTCCTGCGCATGGCCGAGCGCGGGCTCGTCACAACCGCGTTCGCGCCCGCAGAGCGCCGGCGCTGGGCACACGCACTTCCCAATGTGCCGCAAATCTGGGCGGGGCTCCTGGAGGCCCGCGGGCTTCCCGCGCGGCAAGTGTTGCGCCGCTACCTGGAGGACCTGGCTGCGGCGGGCGTCGACGTGCCGCGGGATTGGAGCGTCCCGTGAGACCCGAGCGCGGGGCCAGGCGCTGGTTTGAGTCCGCCATTGGTTTGATGAACGCAGTGGGCACGCTTTGGATCTTCGCGCTGATGCTGCTCATCAACGCCGACATCCTCGCGCGTGAGCTCCTCGGTGCGCCGCTCCGGGGGGTCGCCGAGCTGGTCTCGCTCTCGATCGTCGGCATCGTCTTCCTCGAACTGCCGCACGCGCTGTGGCGTGGCCGGCTCACCCGCAACGACGCTTTGCTGCGCTACGTCGCCGCGCGAACCCCCCGCCTCGCCCGAGGCCTGGAGTCGGGCTTTGCGCTGGCCGGTGCTTTCGTCTTCCTGTTGCTGACGATCGCGGGGGTGGCGTTCCTCGAGAAGGCCATCCAGCTGGGAGAGTACGTCGGCGCGCTCGGCGACTTCACCGTGCCGACCTGGCCGATTCGGGCGATTATCGTGCTCGGAAGCGCGGCGACCGCGCTGGGATTTCTGGGACTCGCCTGGCAGCATCGCGACGCGGTCCGGACGTGAGCGAACTCGCGATCGGCGTCGGCCTCCTCGCCGGCCTGCTGCTCTTGATCTGGGCCGGGATGCACGTCGGCGTGGCGCTCAGCCTGTTGAGCGTCCTCGGCGTGTGGGCGCTGAAGGGCCAGTTCGGCGTGGCGACCCAGCTCCTCGGCCTTGCCGCCTACGACGCTATCGCGCACCACTTGTTCGGCGTGGTGCCACTCTTCGTCCTGATGGGCCTCTTGGTGACCGCCTCCGATGTCGGTCGGCAAAGCTTCGACACGGCTCATCGCCTGTTTGGCCGCCTGCGCGGGGGGCTCGGCATCGCGACAGTGGCGGCAAACACGCTCTTCGCCGCAATCACCGGCATCTCGATCGCATCGGCCGCCGTCTTCACACAGATCGCTGTGCCCGAGATGCTCCGGCTCGGCTACTCGCCGCGCTTCTCGGTGGGCGTCGTGGCGGGTTCTTCCGTGCTCGGCATGCTGATTCCGCCGAGCCTGCTCTTGATCCTCTACGGCCTGTTGGCCGAGACCTCGATCGGCGATCTCTTCATCGCCGGAGTCGGCCCGGGGCTCGTGCTCGCGGCGACCTTCGCGCTGACCATCTGGATCCTGGCGCGCACCGCGCCGGGCTTCGTGGGCCGCCCGAGCGCGCCCCCGTCGCGTCGACTCTCGCTCAGGGAAGCGTGCGTCAATGTGGCGCCGGTGTTGGGACTGGCCGCCCTTGTGCTGGGTGGGATCTACGGCGGGTTTTTTACGCCGAACGAGGCGGCGGCGGTGGGGGCGCTGGCGGCGTTGATCCTGGCACTCGCCAAACGCAGATTGGACCGTCGTCGGCTCTGGACCTTGTTGGTCGAGACCGGTCACGTGACGGTCTCGATCTGCTTCCTCCTGATCGCCGCCAACGTGTACACCCGGGCGCTGGCGCTCTCGGGCCTCCCGCAGGCGCTCCTCGGGGCGGTCGACGCAGCGAGTCTGTCGCCCGCCTCGCTGCTGGCCGGTTATCTCGCCGCGCTGGTGCTCCTCGGCACCGTGCTCGATTCGACCTCCATTCTGCTGATCAGTGTCCCGCTGATGCTCCCCGTGCTGCAGGGTTTGGGCTTCGATCTCGTGTGGCTCGGCATCCTCACCGTCCTGGCGGTGGAGATCGGTCTTCTCACACCGCCGCTCGGCCTCGCCGTGTATGTGATCCACTCCACGTTGGACGACGAGCGGGTCAGCCTCGGCGACATCTTTGCCGGCGCCGCGCCCTTTGCCCTCGTGATGGTCGGGGTATTGATCCTGGTGGCACGCTTTCCCGCGCTCTGTCTGGGCCTCCTGCCGGATTGACGGGGATTTATGGGGATTGAAGCGGACTGACGGGGACGGCCGGTGCTGGCGCTTTTCTTTTACCGTATGAGCTACGGTAGCGGCTCCGAGAGAAGGAGTACCCGATGCGCTTTGGCTTCTGGCCCAACGCCATGGCCCCCTGGCCCGACCTGCTCGAACTGTGTCGCCACGCCGAGGCGACTGGCTGGGATGGCCTCTGGTATGCCGACCATTTTATGCCCTCCGGACGCGACAACAGCGGGCCAACCAACGAGAGCTGGACCTTTGTCGCCGCACTGGCTGCGACGGTTCCGCGCGTGCGCATCGGTCATCTGGTAAACGGCAACACCTACCGCCACCCGGCGGTGCTGGCCAAGATGGCCGCGGGGGCCGATCATGTGAGTGGCGGACGCTTCGTCCTGGGCCTCGGCGCCGGTTGGCAGGAGAACGAGCACCGCGCCTACGGCATTCCCTTCTACACCACCCGCGAGCGTCTCGAGCGCTTGGACGAAGCGTGCCAGATCGTGACGGGACTGTTGCGCGAGGAGCGGACCACGGTGAAGGGGCGCCACTACCAGGTCGAGGATGCCCCCCTCAACCCAAAGCCGCGGCAGGCGAAGCTGCCGCTCATGGTCGGTGGCGGGGGCGAGAAGGTGACGCTGCGGATCACCGCCCGCTACGCCGACGAGTGGAACGTGTGGGGCACGCCCGAAGTGATGGAGCACAAGATGAAGGTGCTCGACGGCCACTGCGCCGACGCGGGTCGCGACCCGGCGGAGATCCAGCGCTCGGCCGCCGCCCTGATCGACTTCGGGGACGAAGATCAGCCCAAGCTCCCCATGCCGGCCGTGATCGGCGGCGACCTCGACACCTTGCGCCGCACCGTCGCGCGCTACGTCGAGCTCGGAGTGCACGAGCTGATCGTTCCCGATTTCAACCTTGGCTCCCGCGTCGAGGATCGCCAACGGCTGATGGACCGCTTCATGAACGAAGTGGTCCGCAAGCTCGGCTGAGGCGGGCGCCCATGGCCTGCACGGCCGAGCTCGACCGCTTTCGTCTCGGGAGCGCCCTCGCGGCAGGGGTACAAGGTCGTCGCGTTTTGATCACGGGCGCCGGCAAGGACAACGGCCTGGGGCAGGCCTTTGCCCTGGCCGCAGGATTGAACGGCGCCGCCGCGGTGGGGGTGCACTTTCGGCGCAGCTACGAGGACGGTTTCGACCTCGTGGAGAAACTCCGGGAGCAAGGGGCGGCCGCCTTTCCCGTGCAGGCCGACGTCACCAACCTCGGTGATCTGTGGGCGACTCGCAGCTACGTGATCGACCAGATGGGCGGCAAGCCACCGGATCTCCTGATCTGCAACTCTGGCCTCAGTGAAGCGGGCTATTCCTTCGGCCGCGCACTTCGCGAGGTGGAAGACGAGCCCCGAGCCCTGCGTCGCGCGCGGGTGCGCCAGCACTTCCTCGACAATCTCTCGGAGTCGCGGGAGGTGATGGATACCAAGGTCGACGGCTTCCTGGCGTCGACCCACCTGTGGGCGGGTGAGGCCCTCCACCACGAAGAGCCGCTGCGCATCGTCTACATCTCGTCGCGCCAGGCTGTCGATCCCGGTCGCGGTGTTCCAGGCTATGTGATCAGCAACTGGGCGGTGCTCCAGCTCCCCAAGGTGCTCGCTGTGAACCTGGGAAAGCAGTCGGAGCTGGTGTGCGCCTTCTCGCTGCTGTTGCCCTTCGTGCGCACCGGCATGACGGATGCGTACGCGGACAATCCCAAGGTGTTCGGTCGCTGGCAGCCGCGCATGCTCGAGACCCACGAGGCGGCCGAGGCGTTCCTCCAGCTCCTGTGCCGCGACGATGCGGACCTCGCCCAGGGGCTCTTCCAACTCGATGTGGAGGACGTCGACGGCGGCGCCGCCGTTACCTGGAGCCAGCTCTCCGTCGACGTGCGCGCGCGCCCGCTTCCGTGGAGTGGGGCGAGCCCGCTTCGCTACCCCTGAGCGTTGGGGCGCCGGGCGTCGAACTCCTCGGCGACGCGCTCGTCCTCCTTGGCCAACGATTCGACGTCGACCTCGGCGAAGCCGAGGATCCCCATGTCCTGGTAGGCCTTCCGGATGCGCGGACCCCACAGACCGATGTGTTTGATGGTCGGGACGATGCGGCTGAACAGCGCCGAGCGGAAGAGCTTCATTTCCTCCGAAGTCTCCATGTGCTCCTGGCATTCGCGCACCGGGAGGCCCAGTGTTTCCCAGACTTCGGTGGCGAGGAAACGGTCGCGCATCAGGTAGCAGGCCTCGACGGCGAATTCCTCGCGTTCGTCGCGTTCCTTGTCGGAGAGCTCGGGGTAGTAGTCACTCAGCGCCATGCGGCCGAACGCCACGTGGCGCGCCTCGTCCTGCATGACGTAGGCATTGATCGACGCGGCGAGGGGGTTCTTGGCCTGGTCGCGGATTCCCTGGAACGCGGCCAGCGCGAGGCCTTCGATCAGTACCTGCATGCCGAGGTAGGTCATGTCCCAACGCGAGTCGGAGATCACATCCTCGAGCAGGGCTTTGAGCGGAGGGGTGATCGGATAGGCGAGCTCGAACTTCTCGTGGAGGAGACGCGAATAGGACTCGACGTGCCTCGCCTCGTCGGCGACCTGGGTCGCCGCGTAGAACTTGGCGTCCATCGAAGGAACCTGTTGCAGGATCTTCGCTGTGCAGATCAGAGCGCCTTGCTCACCGTGGAGGAACTGGGAGTTCTGCCATGCCTGTTGGTGGTGGCGCAACCGGATGCGCTCGGCTTCGGTCATCCGGTTCCACACCGAGGACCCGTAGATGCTGATCGCCTCGTCGGGAAATTCCATCGGGTTCTCGGGATCGAGATCGA
>CAZTOE010000168.1:0-9865 GCA_964615045.1 uncultured Spirochaetales bacterium | reverse complement strand
GACGGGACTCCTGCTCGTACGCCTGGAGCTCGCCCTGGTCGATCCGCAGAGCGAGGAGATTTTGTGGACGGGGAGCGCACGCCGCCCCGTTCCCGTGCAGAGCGCGCTCACCACCGAGGAGGTCGTGATCGACGCCGCGCCCGCCATCTTCGCGGAGGCATTCGGTCGCTGTTGAGCCGTGGGCCCGGATCCGGCAGGGCTCTTCATCGGCTCGCCGCCGCGCGGCCTCGAAATGAACCCAGGGCCCACCTTGTTGCGGTCAGCCACCACGAGGTGGCGAACCTCAGAGGCTTCGGCTCCAGCGTCAACTACATTCTTACCTACCCACACGGAACCGGGAGATCTCCAGTGGCCGAGCTCCACGGACGATGTACGAGCCGTTTCGAAGAACTCAAGACGGTGCTGAGCGCGAGCCTCGACCGGGGTGACGACATCGGCGCGTCAGTGGCCGTGGTCCACGAGGGCGAGCTCGTCGTCGACCTCTGGGGGGGCTACCGCGACGCGGCCAAGACCGAGCCCTGGGAGGCCGACACGATTACCAACGTCTGGTCGAGCACGAAGACGATGCAGTCGCTTTGCGCCCTGGTGCTGACCGATCGCGGCGAGATCGACGTCTTCGCGCCGGTGGCGCGCTATTGGCCCGAGTTTGCTGCCAACGGCAAAGGCCGCGTCGAGGTGCGCCACCTGCTCGCCCACACTGCCGGTCTGCCGGGTTGGCAGGAGCCCATGAGAGCTGAGGACCTCTACGACTGGGAAAAGGCGACCGCGCTCTTGGCCGCCCAGGCGCCCTGGTGGGAACCCGGCACCGCCCACGGGTACCACGCGATTACGCAAGGCTATCTGGTCGGTGAAGTCGTGCGGCGGGTCACCGGGCAGACCCTCGGCACTTTCTTTGCCAGGGAGATCGCGGGCCCGCTCGACGCCGACTTCCATATTGGTCTCGCCCCGGAGCACGATGGTCGGGTGAGTTTGGTGATCCCGCCCACCGCCGAGCTCGAGGTCCTCGAAGACACCGAGAGCCCCGCCTACAAGACCTTCACCAACCCACCGCTGCGCCCCGAGCTGGCGCACGAGCCGGACTGGCGGCGCGCGGAGATCCCCGCCGCCAATGGGCACGGCAATGCGCGTTCGGCCGCGACGGTGCAGGCTGTGGTCTCGAACGGCGGCGAGATGAACGGCAGACGACTGCTCTCCCAGAAGACCATCGATCTGATCTTCGAGGAGCAGTCGCGCGGCGACGACCTCGTGCTCGGCATCCCGCTGCGCTTCGGAATCGGCTACGGCCTGCCCAACGAGAGCGTTCCCTTCATCCCCGACCGCCGCATCTGCTTCTGGGGTGGATGGGGGGGGTCGCTGGCGATCGAAGATGCCGATGAGCGGTTGACCTTCGCCTATATGATGAACAGGATGGAGGGGCTGCTCGGCGACGCCCGCGGCGCGGCGCTACTCGACACGACCTACCGTGCCCTCGCCACCTAGCCGAACGAACACGGAAGCGCTCCGCAATCTGCGCGGAGCTGGTGCACCGACGCTTCGGGGAGCGCTCACAGGAAGTCAAGGAAGGTCGAGGTCGCTTGCGCTGTGGCGTTCGGGCACGCGCTCTTCTTCCGGTCCCCAGGATTTGTTGACCCGCTGACCACGCTGGACGGCCGGGCGCTTCTGAAGCTCCGACGCCCATCGAACGACGTTCGTGTACGACTTCACATCGAGGAAAATCTCAGCGTCGTACAAATTGGCCAACACGAGTCCGCCGTACCAGGGATAGGTGGCGATGTCGGCGATCGTGTACTCGTCGCCGGCGAGATAACGTCGCTCGGCGAGGTTCCGATCGAGTACGTCGAGTTGGCGTTTCACTTCCATGGCGAAGCGATTGATCGGATACTCGTACTTTTCGGGTGCGTAGGCATAAAAGTGGCCGAAGCCTCCGCCGAGGTACGGAGCGCTGCCTACCTGCCAAAACAGCCAGGACAGGCATTCCGCGCGGGCCGAGGCCTCCTTGGGAAGGAACGCATCGAATTTCTCCGCCAGATACACCAGGATCGCACCGGACTCGAAGACGCGGGTCGGCGGCGAAGTGCTGCGGTCGACCAACACCGGGATCTTGGAGTTCGGATTGACCGCGACGAAACCGCTCCCAAACTGATCGCCATCACTGATATTGATCAAGTAGGCGTCGTACTCAGCGCCCTGCTTGCCGAGTGCCAGCAACTCTTCGAGGAGCACCGTGACCTTCACGCCGTTGGGCGTCGCGAGCGAATAAAGCTGGAGCGGGTGTTCGCCCACCGGTAGCTTTTTGTCGTGTGTCGGCCCGGCGATCGGGCGATTGATCTTCGCGAAACGCCCGCCACTCTCGGCGTCCCACTTCCAGATCTTCGGCGGTGTATACGAAGAGGAGTCTGTCATGAGGTGTCCTTTCCAGTTGCGAAACGGTGAACGTAGACTCTCCACATCCCGAGCGCCGCTCACACGCCTGTGAGGCCCGTCGGCCAGGTGAGCAGTCTCGACGCGCGCTGAGGGTCAGAGCGTCAGCTGCGAGAGCGCGAGTGTGGCGAAGCTCAGCACTAGGAAGAAGCCGCACATGTCCGTAATGGTCGTGAGCATCGGGCCCGACGCCAGCGCCGGGTCGACTCCGGCCCGTCGCAGCACCATCGGCACGGCTCCACCGATGCAGACCGCGATCAGAGTGTTCAGCGCGAGCGCGGTCCCCACGACGACAGCCAAAGCGAGGCTCCCCTTCCAGAGGAAGGCGACCGCACCGATGAGCACGCCGAGCACCGCGCCGTTGATGATGCCGAGGAGCGACTCCTTGAACAGAACCCGTGCGAGCTCGTCGGCCCTCGTCACGCCGAGGGTGAGCTCCCGCAGGCTCACTGCCACGGCCTGATTTCCGGAACAACCGCTCATGTCGGAGACGATCGGAAGGAAGACCGCAAGGGCAATCACCGCTTGAAGCGTCTCTTCGTAGAGGGCGATCACGCTGGCGGCGATCATGTTCAAAACGATGTTGATCGTCAGCCAGGCAAGCCGCCTGCGGGAGCGGAGCATGAGCGGAAGGGAGCGGAGCTCTTCGCCCCCCACGATGCCGCGGGCCTTCAATGCATCGGAATCGGCGCGATCCACCCGCGCCTCGTCGACCCCCTCCCGCAGCAGCACGCCGACGAGCAGGCCGAGGTCGTCGACCACTGGCACACCCACGAACTCGTGGCTGTCGAAGATATCCAGTACCTCCTCGAGGGGAGCGAAGGCGTTGACCGAGATCGGATTGCTGATCATGAGAGACGCGACGGGTCTGGCGCGGCGCGCGAGAAGCAGGTCACGCAACGGGAGTACGCCGCGCAGCTCGCCACTGGATCCCACAACGTACACGTACTGCACCGGGTAGTCCGCGTAGCGCTCCACCTCCGCCCGCATGTGCTCGATCACGTCCTGCGCCGTCCCCGACTCGGGAACGGCCACGAACTCCGTGATCATCAGGCCGCCGGCGGTATCCGGCGGGTATTGGAGCAGATTGCGAACATTGGCCGCGACTTCGGGCTCGGTCTCGGCGAGGATCGCCTCCACCGCGTCGGCCTTCAGTTGGCCGAGTAGATCCGCTCCCTCGTTGCTGGGCAGCTCCTCGAGGATGTCGGCGGCGGCGCCGGGGTCGAGCCCGCCCACGGCCTCGCCCGCATAGACGTCGGGGACGGTCTCGAGTAGGTCGGCGGCGCGCTCCGGATCGAGCAGGCCGAGCATTCGGCCGCGATCCTCGACCGACACGCGGCCGAACGCGTGGATCCGTTCGGCCTCCGAAAGCCTTTCGAGCTCGCTCGCCAGACCCTCGGCGTCCGAGGCGAGGGCAAGCTCGGCCAGGCGTTCCCAGACGGGTATATCGGAGCCATGGTGTTCGGTGTCAGACTCCGACAAATCGCCTTCCTTTGCCCGTCGAAGGATCGCATTGTGCTCGCCGGATTCGAGGGGGCAAGCGTGGACCTTCGGGCCGCTTTCGGATCCGCGCGGGGCACCGTACCACCCGGAGCGGGCAGGGCGACTTTCAGGGGTTTATGGAGCCAAGCAGAACGGCCGGCCCGTACGAGAGCGTGCAGCATCCACAGCAAGCCGGCACCCTCCCGCACCATGCCCGGCAATTGGCGCAGTAACTGAAGTGCGCCGATCGTCCAAATTCCGTCGTTCGGGTTGGGGTCAGGAGTTCGCCCCTCACTCGGAGCTGTTCCCTATCTCACTGACAGTGAAGGGTTTTTTGGATCGCGCCGGATGCTCCGCCGCGCACCCAAACACCCGGGCGGTCGGCGGTTCGATCCCATCCGCGCCCCCACTCCGCGGTCGCGCAGAAGGCCCTGAGCTTGAGCTCGCCGCGAGCGTCGAGATCCTGGCGATCTTCAGCCGCGTGAAACCCCCTTTCCAATAGTATCGACCCGCCGTACGCTCGAGAGGAGCACCCCACGGCGGGCAGTCAACTAGCCCCTGGCCAAGGAGATCTCGATGATCCGCAACTACTTCCCCCTCGTCGTTGTCCTCGCACTTGCATGTGGCGGACAAGAAGCACAACGCGAGTCCATGGAACCTACCGACGTGAGCGCCGCCAGTGTCGAGGAAGACGTCGTCGAAGAGGTGGACGTCGTCGAAGAGCAGGCACCGCCGCCGGATCGCGGCGACGCTAGCGGTTGCTTGACGCTTGTCGCGCAAGGCAATTTCGCCGACGCCGTAGTCGTGTGCGCAGAGGCCTCTCAACTCGATCCGGACAATGCTGAGCTTCAGCAAGCTCTGTTGACCGCCAAGCAGAAGTCGATGGCGGAGGGCGGAGATGTCTCGCGCTGCCTAGCCCTCGTCGAAAACGGCAAGTTCCAGGACGCCATCGCCGTTTGCGCAGAAGCCGCCGAGCTCAACCCGGACAATCTCCAGGTCCAACAAGCTTTGGCCAAAGCCCAACAAGAAGCCACGCAAGGAGCAGCGAAAAAAATGCTGGGCCACTGAGCGGATCGCCCGGGGCCGGTCACCCGGGGACTCACGGCCCCGCCTCGGCGGGTGGCTCGACATAGCCCTCGATGCGCGACGTGCGTCTCGCGCTGCCGGCAATCATTCGCGCTCGTCTCGATGGGTTCCGCCCACGTTTCCCGCTGTGTCGACGTAAGCGCTAGCCGCTCCGTACTTGTAGACGAGCTCCCCCCCAGAGTGGCCGACCGCGACGCCGGCTGCGAGAACGCCGAACGCGGCGAGCGTTCCGGCGACTCGCCCCCAGGCTCCGATGCGCTCCGGAAGCAGCCCAGCGCCGCACGCGAGGAGGCCAATTCCCGCGACAAGCAGAAACCGCTCCGCTGCCTCTTCGTGCGTCTCGATGTGACGCTCTGCGACCACCCGCTCGACACGCTCTTCCTCGTCTTCCCCGGTTTCCAAGGCGACCCAACCCGAGCCCACCAGGATCGCCTGCAGCAGAACGACCCCGGCCCAGCTCCTCGATGGGAGCAAGCCCCGATGGATCAACACGAGGCCAGGGACAGCGAAACCGGCGACCAGGATCGCGAGCGCGATCGGGAGATGAACGACTGCGGGGTGGAGCGGATCGGGTAGCATGGACGAAGGCCTCCGGTAGATGGCTCGCGCAATACACTAGAGGGCTTTGGCCCGGAGCCCATCCGTCAGACGCCGGAATGGGGATCGGGCGGCCTCGGCGAGGGGGGCCGCGGGTGCATCCGACAGATGCCGGAGTGCGGTTTCGATGGGGTGCCACGGCCCTGCTGGGGGCCATCGCGGCTGGTGGCGCCATCGATCTCGCGCTGGATCGGCCGACAACGCTGTGGAGCTCCCACGTCCTCTTCGAAGTCGCGCTGCTCGTCCTCTCGCTGGGCGCTGTCGCCTATCTCTGGGTCGGCTGGCGGGACGCCGGCCGCGCCCTCGCGAGGACGCGCAGCGAGCTCGAGGCGCGTAGCGCCGAGCGAGACGTCTGGCGCACCCGGGCCGAGAAAACGCTTCGCGGCCTCGGGGAGGAGATCGACCGCCAGCTGAGAGCCTGGGGGTTGACACCCGTCGAGCGCGAAACGGCCCTGTTTCTGCTCAAGGGCTTCGGCCACAAAGAGATCGCTGCGCTTCAGGACAAGAGCGAGCGCACGGTTCGCCAGCACGCGGTGGCCGTGTACCGAAAGTCGAGACTCTCCGGCCGGGCGGAACTCTCGGCGTTCTTTCTCGAGGACCTCCTACTGCCCGCGACCGAGACCCCCTCCCAGACGAAGGAGAGCGGTGTCGAGCCACTCAAACCCTCGGGTTCGTAGAGCCGTCCTCAAACTCGCGCCGCACCGTGAAATGGGTCCGTGCCGGGGGAAGGCGCTCGGCCTCAGAACGTCAATGCGAGGCGTCCGCCGTCGGAGATCTGGCAGGCACCCGAGCCACCCGCGAGCAGGCCGCGCTGCGGCTCCGTCAGGGTGAACTGGCAGCGCATCGAGCTTCCGTTGCCGCTGCTGAGCGTCGCGACGACCTTGCCCGTATAGAAATGGGCGAAGTCGCCAATCGAGACCCCCGTGGCCGTCCATTGCCCGTCGGGGTCGTGCTTCCACACTTCCCACTCGGGACTGGACCAGCCGTTGTAGATCGCAGTGACCAGCTCGCCCTTGGTGGATTTCTCGACGCGAACGTACGAGCCGTGAAAGTGCGGACCTCCCTTTCCGAGCGTGGTGTCCATTGTCCCTGTGCTCGAGGTCTGGGCCTCGAAGCCAAAAGGAACGTCCTGCGCGGGGCCTTTCGGCGGCGTCCATCGGGCGGGCAGCATGCCGGTCTTCGCCGACGCGGTGACGTCCGAAGCCACGGGCGGTAGCGAGCTGGGCGCCCCGCATTGCGTGTATTCCACCCGCATCGCTTCGTCTCGCTGCCGGATCGCCTCCGTCTGGCATTGCGTGTTGGAGGCTTCGCATTCGGCCGCAAGGGTGGTCTTCCAGGCTCGCTCCTGCGCAATCAGTTGACTGCGAAAGACATCGGGAAGGGCCGCTTCGCAGGCGTCGAAGGCGTGCTGGTGCGCGGCTCGCGCGGTGGCCAGCTGGCGCGACGCACACGCGTTCTGCTCGGACCACGACGGCAATGTCGCGCAGTCGCTGGCGCTGGCCGCTCGGGGCGGAGGAGTGGACGCTGCTGGCGCCGCGGCGCGAGTGGGGGCCAAGCTTTCGTAGGGCTGGGACTGCAGCACGGCCTGCGCCTTTGGCGTGTTGATGCGCACCAGGAGGGCCCGGAGCTCGGAGAAATGCTTCGAGCCGCAGCCCCACCAGATGCTCGTCTTGAGGTGCTCCATCTCGGCGGGCTCACGCTGCACAGTGAAGAGATAGAGCTGGCTCAGCGCCCCGGCGGCGGAGACGAAGTCCGCGCAGTTTTCGCTCCACGGATTCATGGAACACAGGTCGTAGCTCTCGTCGATCGCTGGACAGATCGCTCCTGGCGGAGGCGGTGTGTTGACAAAGGGCTCTTCTTCGGCGGCGACGCTCGCAATGCCGAGGATGACTAGCATCCCCGCCCCCGCCGCATGGAACCAGCTCGTGTGTCGCATGACCGGCAGGGTAGCTTCTTGCAGGTGGGCCGGGAGAGCGTTCCGTCGACTCGCTCAGTCTGGAAACGATGGCCCTTACCCGCCCGGCTCGCGCCGGGCGGGTGCAGGTCTCTGCCGCTCGTAGCTACGCGCTTCGGCGGCGCTTGGAGGCGGCCAGCCCAGTCAGGCCGAGGCCCAGGAGCATGGCGGTCCCCGGCTCGGGAACCACTTCGCCCTCGATCGCGGCGATGTAGAACGGCACATCGCGGGCGAGGATCACGAAGCTCATGCCCTCGAGCATGTCGGGCGCCTCGAGCTGGTCCACGACGGTCATACCGCCATCGATCTGGTAGCCGTAGTCGCCCATTACCGCGCCGTGGTCGGTGAAGGCGAGGGCGATCCGCACCCTCTTGTCGAAGGCAAGGACCACGGACTCGCCGGTTTCGACGTTGTCCTCATTGGCAAGGACGCCCAGACCGCCCTCATCGGGGACCCGGTCCTGGATCAGGATGCCCTGATCGCCCGAAGCGACGGTGAGGGTGACCCCGCCGTCCTGGTACACGAAGACGTTCGGGTTTTGCGAGTTGTTGCTGGTTAGGTCCACGTTGGCGCCGTCGGTGCAGCCGACCACATTGGTCGGGCAGACGCCGCCCGGGTTTGCGAATAGGAAAGAGAACGCTTGGCTTTGCGCCGCAAATCCCCAGCTCAATACCAGGGCCGCAGCAATGTGTGCGAGGGTCTTCATCAACTTCTACTCCGATTGCATCTGTTTTGCCGGTTTCGCGGCCGGTCCTGAGTGAGTGTCCTCGGGTGCGCCTTGGGTGTCGCGCCCGCCGCGCTCCACGCCTGCCGGCCTCGCGGGGTTGCGACCTGCCGGTTCGGCGGAGCTAAGTGGAGCGCCCGGCTCGCACGAGCGCGTGGAGCATTCGCAGCAAGGTGGCGGCCTCCCGCGCCATTCTTGGCAACTGCCGCAGCAACTGAAGCCCCGGCGACCGTTGGCCGTGCTCGTAGAGGCCCGTCACGTAGCGTCGCGCTCGGGCGTGGGCTGGCATCGCTTCGAGGAGCTTCGCGCTCTCCTCGCACGGAACCACGTCGTCCCACCGGCTGTGAAAGAGGAACACCGGGCACTTCAATCCGGACAGATGGGGCCGGGGGTCGACGGAAGCGAGCCGATCCCAGCGGTCGAGCGCTTCCAAAAACTCCTGCTGAGCTCCGTCGACGAGGCCGCAGCCCAACAGGAAGAAATACGCCTCGTCGGGCTTCAGCCGGGCCGCGATGGCCTCGGCCACGGGCTGCCAGCGTTCGGGCTCCCGGAACTCGGGGTGGGCCCAGGTCGCACGCGCGAACTCGTACCAGCCGGCCAGAACGTCAGCCATTTCCTCGGGCTTGCACTCGAACCCATCGAGGAGGTTCATCGCGATAGCGGGAAGACTGGTCGCATCGGCGGCCCGCGCTCCGGGCGGCCGGATGCCGATGTTGAAGCGAAGTGTGGTGTTAGGGTCGGCGTAGCCGCCGAACACGACGAGCGCACCGATCAGCTCGCTCGTGGTCGGTCCGGAGGCGATGCGGAGCGCCGGATAGGATCCGAACGATACGCTGAACACCCCGGGCCGGAACTGGCGGGGGCGCTCCGGAAGCCGCACGAACAGGCGCAAAGCCCTTTCGAGGTCGCGGGCTACTTCGGGCCGGAGCAGGAGTTGGGTGTAGTCCGGGAGCAACGGCGCACACACCAGAAACCCTGCGTTGGCCAAGATCCGAAGAAACCGGTCGAGTCTCGGATCGGCGGGCCCGTCCAGGTTGAGGCCGTGAGCGACCAGATAGCTTCCGATGGGCGGCGCGTCAGCGGGTGCGTAAATCCACAGCTTGAGAGGACGGTCTCCCGGTGCCTCCGGCTCGAGGGAGACCTCGCGGCGCAGCGCGCCGCTCGGAGCTTTCGATGGGTCAGCCCAAGGCCCCAGCCAGCGCAGCAACCTGAGAAAGGCTCGCACGGCGCCCACGCACGGACATTACCCCAGCCGCGCAGAAGGGCTTGGAGCATCTGCTAGCCGTCTAGTCGCCGAGCCCCCACCTCGAGCCGCGCGGCGGTATCTCCGCGCCTGCCCGATCGGCATACAGTTCGGCACCCCACGCAAGAGCCGCTTCGGGATCTTCATCCCAGACGTAGAAGAAATATTCCTGTCGGAGTGCTTCGATATGCTCCCGGGGGATCGCGGCGAAGACACCATTCGAGTCCACCGGTTGGGTAATGGTGATATGAGGAATGTTGCTGGCTTGCTGTTTAAGGAGCGCAGCCATGGCATTGGCGTGTTCCGCGTTTCTGCGCCAGAGATCGTTGGTGAGGAGTGCCTCGAACTGGGCGGCGAT
>CAZTOE010000167.1:4827-9943 GCA_964615045.1 uncultured Spirochaetales bacterium | reverse complement strand
TGTATTCTTACCCACGCTCATTATCAAAGAACCGGGGAACCGCGTCCGCATGCTCCGACTCTACGACCTCGCCGGTCGCGAGGACGAACGCCGCTTCAGCCCCTACTGCTGGCGGGTGCGCCTGGCGCTGGCCCATAAAGGGCTCGCTGTCGAAACGGTGCCGTGGCGGTTCACGGAGCGTGAAGCCATCGCTCACTCGGGCGGGTCTCGAGTTCCTGTCCTCGAGGTTGACGGCCGCACCGTGAGCGACTCGTGGGAAATCCTGCGCTATCTCGATCGCGAGTTCCCGGAGCGGCCGCTCTTCGGCAGTGAAGCGGAGCGAAGCCACGCGTTGTTCTTCAAGCACTGGGTCGAAGGGGATGTCCATCCTCGCATCGCACCGGTGATTATGCTCGATCTTTTCGAGCGAATTCACCCGGTGGACCGCGAGTATTTCCGAGCGAGCCGTGAGGCGCGCTTCGGCATGAGTCTCGAAGCGTTTGCTGCCCAGAGCGAGGAGGCGCTGGCGGGGCTTCGCCAGGTGCTCGAGCCGGCGCGTGCCGTGCTTCGCGAGCAACCGTTCCTGGCGGGTCCCGTTTCGGGCGTCCCCGACTACCTGCTCTTCGGAGCGTTTCAATGGGCGCGCTGCGTGTCGCCACGCGCCCTGCTGGAGACCGGCGACGCCTGTCGCGACTGGTGCAACCGCATGCTCGATGTGCACGGGGGTGTCGCGCGCGAAGGCCTCGCCGAGGAGACCGATCATTGAGGGGAGCGCCATGCGAATTGGCATGAACATCCGGAACTGGGGAGACCAGGCGACACGGTCGCACCTACTGGCTTGCGCACAGGCCGCTGACCACGCCGGGGTCGATTCGATCTGGGTGAACGACCACGTGGGATTCCCACCCAAGGTCGAGAACAACGAATTCAACCTGCCCGACGAGTTCGGTCGCATCCTCGATCCGTTGGGGACGCTGGCCTTTCTGGCGGCCTGCACGGAGCGCGTGTCGATCGGTTCGGCGGTGTTGCTCTTGCCGTATCGTCCGGCGCTGCTGACGGCCAAGTGGGTGGCCACCATCCAGGAGCTCTCGGGCGGGCGGCTCTTGCTCGGGGTGGGCGCCGGCTGGATGGAAGAAGAGTTTCGGGCCTTGGGCGTCGCTCGAAAGGATCGCGGTGCGCTCACCGATCGCACGCTCGATTTTTTGGCCCGTTGTTTCGCATCCGACCTGATCGAGCCGAATGGTCAGCCGATTGTTTTTGCTCCGCGGCCCGTGCGGCCGCCGATCCTGGTGGGCGGCGGACCCGGCATCGCGATTCCGCGGGCGGTCCGGGCCGGCGATGGATGGATGCCGGTCGGGATCGAACCCGGTGACCTGAAGCCCCACGTGGAGGAGCTCGAGCGGCAGGCCAGAGCGGCAGGACGGGGAGCACTGGAGGTCGTGGCCATGAAGACGCTGCCCCTCGAGCGAGAGCGCGAAGCCATTGATTACGCCCGGGCCTTTCGCGACGCCGGCGTCACCCACCTGGTGCACACACAGGGCTTCTCGGGACCCGAGGAATATCGGCGCGTCGCGGAGCAACTTGTAGAGGTCGTTCGGCCGGCCGTGGGCGATGCAGGGGGCGGCTAGTTCTTCGGGGTGCCGCGCCGTTCCGGAACGACTTCGAGAATCTCCCAGGCTTCGCCGAGCTGCTCGATGCTTCGCAGCTCGGCGTCCGCGGCCGAGCGCGCCTGCACGCGAAGCGAGCGGGAGCGGGGGCCGCCGAGTTGCTTCGCCCGGACCCGAAACGCTGGGAGGGTCTCCTCCGGTTCCGGCTTGGGCGGTGGAAGCGGATCCTTCGGACGCGGCAGCGAGGAGTCGGTTCGCACCGAGCGCAGGCGCCGCCGACTTGGCGCTTCGCGGCGGCGCAGCTCCTCCACCAGCTCGAGAAACTCGGGCGGTGGCTCGGACACGATGCATCCCAGCGTGCGCTTGGTTTCTCCCGTGTCCAGGTGAAACCGCGTGCGTTCGTTCCACACCAGCGCCGTGATTTCCACCGCATTTCCCCCCCGATGGGGCAAGAGCCGTACGCGCAACGCGTCGCCCTCGGTGCTCTCGAAGCCGGTCTCGACCCCGAAGCCGCCTTCGGAGATCGTGACAATCAGCGCGGGTTCTCGATGCCGCCGGCCCTTGAGCAATTCACAGGGAAGCCGACAGCGGATGCGCGGGCGTCGTTGCAGCGACAGTGGCGAGCCTCCCGGCGCGAACGTGGGGGGTAGTTCCCGATCGGGCGATCGCGGCACGGGGTTGAGGGGGGATGTCCGCACTTCTCGCGATTGCCGGTATGCTGCCGGTCCCCGTCAAGTTCGTTACATCCCGAAGGGGAGGACGATGCGTGGAATTCTTTGAGCTCGTTCGGAATATGCGCGCCATGCGGCGCCTCAGACCCGACCCCATCCCGTTGGCGCTGCTCCGCAAGATCCTCGACGCCGGGGTTCACGCGCCAAGTGGCATGAACTCGCAACCCTGGGCCTTCGTGGTGGTGCAGGACGCCGAGGGCAAGCGATTTCTGGGCGATCAATACCAACGCGCCATGCACGAACGCTTCGGCCGCGTCTTCGAGGTGGAGGCTGGCGATCAGTCCGCGCAGGCGCGGATGCTGCGCGCCGTGAACCACCAGATCGAGCACCTCGCCGAAAGCCCGGTCCTGTTGCTGGTGTGCGGCAAGCGGGACTGGCCCTTCGCCGTGGCGGCAGAGGAGCGAAAGGGCAAGGCGCCCCCTTCGTACGGCTCGCTCTATCCGTGCATTCAGAACATCTTGCTCGCGTGTCGAGACCTCGGGCTCGCAGCGACCCTCACCACGATGCACCAGGTGTTCGAAGAGGAGCTGGCCGAGCGTCTCGGGATTCCCGAAACCTACGGCGTCGTGGCGATGATCCCGATCGGCTATCCGCGGGGCCGGTTCGGGCCCGTGACGCGAACCCCCGCCGAGGCACTGACCTACTTCGACCGCTGGAACAATCTCGAAACGCCCACCGGCGGTGGGGTCAAGGCCTGACGTCTAGCGACCGCGGTAGTGAGGGGTGCGCTTCTCCAGGAACGCCCGCACCCCTTCCCGGTGGTCCTCGGTGCGAAAGAGCTCGGCCAGCGATCGCGCGACCCAGCTTCCGAGCTCGTTCCAGTCGGGATCGAGGGAGCGGCGCAGGCCCGCCTTGAGCCGCTGCACCGCGAGGGGAGGGTTGGCCGCAATGCGCTCTGCGAGCTCGAGTGCCGTCGGAAGCAGCTTCTCGTGCGCCACGACGCGCGAAACGAGCCCGATGCGTTGCGCCTCCGCGGCATCGATCACGTCGCCCGTGAAGAGCAGCTCCGCCGCCTTCTCGCGTCCCACCAGCTGGGCGAGTCGGCCCAGTCCGGGCACGTCACAGCAAAGCCCGCGCAACACGAACAGTTCCCCGAAGCGGGCGCGCTCCGAGGCCACGCGAAGGTCGGCCATCAAGGCTAGTTCCATTCCCCACCCCACGGCAGCGCCGTTTATCGCGGCGATGACCGGAAGGTCGGTGTGAAGCAGGGCCTCGGCCGCGGGCGTGAGCTTGGGGTTCCGCGCGAGGCTCTCGGTCGGGGGCCCATCGGGCCCCGCCATGATTTGCTTGACGTCGTCACCCGAGCAAAAGGCCGGATCCGTTCCCGTAATCACGAGGCAGCGGGCCTGTGCGCCGCGCACCGCCTGCTCGAGCTGGTCGTAGAGGGAAAAGGTCAGCGCATTGCGCGCGTCGGGTCGATTCAGGGTGAGGACCAGGACCTCGCCGTCCCGATCGACGCGGAGTTCCGGAGTGTTTTCGCCCTTCGCGGTAATGGCTAGGTCTCCTGGAGGCCGCGCACCATCAGGATCTTTCCGGAGCGCACGAGCTCGCCGAGCCCGAAGGGGCGCAACAACTTGATCATTGCGTCGAGCTTCTCGCTGGATCCGAAGACGCGCAGCATCAACGAGTCCTCGTCGTAGTCGGCCACCTTGGCGTTGAAATGTTCCGCGATCTGCAGGATCTGCGTGCGTTGCTCGAGGGGCGCGGCGAGTTTGATCAGGGCGATCTCGGTCTCGTAGGCCTCGTCGCCGGTATGATCGACTGCGTTTACGACGTCGACCAACTTGGCGAGTTGCTTGATGATCTGTTCCAGGGTGTCCGGATCGCCGCTGCAGGTAATGGTCATGCGCGAGAAGTCGCCTTCCGCGGCGGGACTCACGACCAGGCTCTCGATGTTGTAGCCGCGGCGCGCGAACACGAGGGCGACCCGCACCAACACGCCGGGTTTGTTGTTTACGTAGAGCGAGATCGTGTGGACCGGCGCGCGCCGGGCCATCGGCAACGCGAGCTCAGGTGCTGCCACTGGGCTTCTCCAAAGAGCGCTTGGGCGGGTCGATGATCATGTGGGAAACCGGCGCACCGGCCGGAATCATCGGGAAGACATTGTCTTCCTTCATGACTTCCGCCACGACAATGCACGGGCCCTCGTTGTAACGGCGTGCCTCTTCGAGCTTTCGGTCGACGTCGGCGGGGCGCCGGATCCGCAGCGCTTTGATCCCGTAGGCCTCGGCCAGTCGCACGAAGTCAGGGTTCCCTTCGAGGTCGACACCCGAGAGGCGGTTATCGTAGAAGAGTTCCTGCCACTGGCGGACCATGCCCAGGTAGTTGTTGTTGATGATCAGGCACTTCGCAGCCACCCGGTGAACCGCGGCCGTCGCGAGTTCGGCCTGGGTCATCTGGAAGCCGCCGTCGCCCACCACCGCCCACACCTCGGCTTCGGGGCGCGCGAGTTTGGCCCCAATGGCGGCGGGCCAGCCGAACCCCATGGTTCCGGCGCCACCCGAGGTGATCCACTGGCGATTGCCGGTGGTCTTGCAGAACTGCGCCGCCCACATCTGATGTTGGCCGACGTCCGCGGTGATCACCGCAGCGCCCTCGGTCAGGTGATGCAGACGGTCGAGTACGTGCTGCGCGCGCAGCCCTCCTTTGCGCGGATACTTGAGCGGGTATCGGCGGCGCCAGCGCTCGCACTGCGCCACCCAGGCGTCCGTTTCGCCGCGCTCGACCAGCGGCCCGCGCCCGAGAGCTGGTCGCGCGCCGTCCCGATTTCGCCACGCGGTACGACGCTGGCGAAGCTCA
>CAZTOE010000167.1:0-4817 GCA_964615045.1 uncultured Spirochaetales bacterium | reverse complement strand
GGAGCTCCTCCACCACGAGACGCGCGTCGCCTTCGATGGCGACGTCGACGCGAATCACCTTGTTGAACTCCGACGGATCGACGTCGATGTGAATCTTCTTGGCGTTGGCACAGAATTCGTCGACCTTGCCCGTGACGCGATCGTCCCAGCGCGCGCCGATCGAGACGATCAAGTCGCAATCAATCACGGCCTTGTTGGCGTAGGCAGTCCCGTGCATGCCGAGCATGCCGAGGTGGAGCGGATGGGTCTCGTCCGTCGCCCCCTTGCCGAGGAGCGTATTGACGATCGGGGCGTGGAGCTTTTCGGCAAGCGCCATCACCGCCTTGCCGGCCCCCGAGATCACCGACCCATTTCCGACATAGAGCAGCGGCTTGCGCGCCGCGCGCAGCAGTTCGGCGGCTTCGGCGATGCGTTGCGGATTGCCGTGTCCGGGGACCGAGTAGCCCGGCAGATCCACCGCATCGACGAAGGGTGCGTCGCACGGGGCCGAACTCACGTCCTTGGGTACATCGATCAACACCGGCCCGGGTCGGCCCGTCGTGGCGATGTGGAAGGCCTCGCGCACGACGCGCGGAATCTCCGCGGGGTCGCGCACCAGCGTGCTGTGCTTCACAACCGGGTAGGTGATGCCGGTGACGTCGGCCTCCTGAAAGGCGTCCTTGCCAAGACTCGTGCTGATCGTTTGCCCCGTGATGACGATGAGCGGCGCGGAATCCATGTGGGCGGTGAGAAGTCCGGTGACCGTGTTGGTGGCACCCGGGCCCGACGTCACCAAAACCACCCCCGGCCGGCCGGTGGCGCGCGCGTAGCCATCGGCCATGTGGGTCGCGCCCTGCTCGTGACGCACCAAAATGAGCTGGATCCTCGAGTCGACGAGCGCATCGAAAATCGGAATGGCCGCTCCGCCCGACAGCCCGAAAATGTGCTCTACCCCTTCGCGCTCGAGGCATTGGACGAGTTTTTCGGCACCGGTCGGAACTTTGGTTTGCATGCTGGCCTGGGGGGTGTTGAGGAGACAGGATTATAAACTTCGGGCCTCGAGAAAGAAAACGTGATTTGAAACCGGGAAACCCCGAGAATCTAGCGCGATCTCGGCAGCATTGGGACGAATTTCCCAAGGGGATATTCGGGTCGAGGCCAACAGAGTGACAAACGTTGATTCCCTAGGGGAATAAGAGCATGATGGCGCGTCCGGATGTTCCGGGCGGTCCGGCTTCGGTCAAACGCGTCCGGGCGGCCGGGAGGCCAGGGAGAGCGTGATAGACTCCGGCACCCGCCGAGCCCGCGCGCGGCGGCAAGGGGAGGTGCCATGGCTTCGTCGCGACTTCCCGCGGTCGCTCTGGCCGCCGTACCCGGCCGCCGCCGCGCAACCCTCGACCTCGCACGCGAAATTGAGAACCGCGGGTTTTCCGGGATCTATTGCGCGTCGTTTGGAGACGCGTTGAGTCTCTGCGAGGCCCTCTGCTTCGTCACCGAGCACATCGCCTTCGGGACCGGAATCGTGAACCTCTACGCTCGCCACGTGAATGAATACGCGCAGACCGCGGCGTTCGTCCACGAGATCTCGGGCGGTCGCTTTCGGTTCGGAGTCGGGGTGAGCCATGCCCCGGTCAACGACCGCCTCGGGGTCGCGACCGGCCAGCCGCTGGCCGACACCCGGAACTTTGTGGAGGCGTGGCGAGCCGTTCCACGTGCCGGGGAGCTTCCTCCCCTCATCCTCGCAGCGCTCCGCGATCGCATGGTGGCCCTCGCGGGCGAGCTCGCCGAGGGTCTGATCTTTGCCAATGTGGCGCGCTCCTACGTGCCCACCTCGCTCGCGGCCCTGCCGGCAAAGCGCGCAGCTGATTTCTTCGTTGGCAACATGATCCCCACCTGCGTCCATGACGACGTGGCACTCGCACGTGAGCGCAATCGCAAGACGCTCACCAGCTACGCCATGCTTCCCAACTACCGCAACTACTGGAAGGCGGCGGGCTACGCCGAAGAGATGGAGGCCATCGAGAAGGCGATCGCCGCCGGCGAGGCCGGGCGCGTCGGGTCGCTGCTCACCGACCGCTGGCTCGACGACACCACCCTGTTCGGGCCGGCCGCGCGCGTGCGCGAGGGCGTGGAGGCCTGGTACGAGGCCGGCGTCACGGCACCGATCTTGGTGCCCTCATCCGCCGAGGGAAACCAGGTCAAGGCCTTCGAGGAGCTGTTCGCCGCTTTCGCTTAGCCGGGCGGCCTCCGGGCAGTAGGGGGATCAGGTGCCGGCCGGTGTGTGATGCCTTGACGCGGGCCACCTGTTCCGGAGTCCCCTGGGCCACGACCCGGCCTCCCTCGGGCCCTCCGTCGGGCCCGAGATCGATGACCCAATCGGCGCATTTCACCACATCGAGGTTGTGCTCGATCACCACCACGCTGTTGCCGGCGTCGACGAGCCGCACGAGAACAGCGAGGAGCTTCTTCACATCGTCGAAATGCAGGCCCGTGGTCGGCTCGTCGAGGATATAGAAGGTGCGGCCGGTGGCGCGCTTGGCCAGCTCGCGGGCGAGCTTGATGCGCTGCGCCTCTCCCCCCGAAAGGGTCGGAGAGGCCTGCCCCAGCTTCAGGTAGTCGAGCCCCACGTCGGCGAGAAGTTCCAGTGGCCCGCGGATCCTCGGGTGCGCTGCGAAGAGCTCGAGCGCCTCGCGCACGGTGAGATCGAGCACGTCGGCGATCGACTGTCCCCGGTAGCGCACCTGGAGTGTGGCCTCGTTGAAGCGTTTCCCGTCGCATTCCTCGCAGCGGACGTAGACGTCGGGAAGAAAATGCATCTCGATCCGCCGCACGCCGTCGCCCTGGCACGCTTCGCAGCGGCCGCCCTTGACGTTGAAAGAGAAGCGGCCCGGTTGGAAGCCGTGCATGCGCGCGTCCGGAAGCGCCGCAAAGCATCGCCGGATGTCATCAAAGACCTTGATGTACGTCGCCGGGTTGCTGCGCGGCGTGCGCCCGATGGGGCGCTGGTCGATGTCGATGACCTTGTCGAGGGCCTCGACTCCCTCGATGCGGCGGTGACGACCTGTGCGGCGTGTGGAGCCCTGGAGCCGTCGCGCCAACCCCGGGTACAGGATCTCGTTGACCAGCGTGGACTTCCCCGCCCCCGAGACGCCCGTCACCGCGACCAGGACGCCGAGCGGGAACTCGAGATCGAGTTCCTGGAGGTTGTGCTCATTGGCTCCGAGCACCTTAAGACTGGCTTGCGCCCGCCTTCTCGATGCCGGGACGTCGATCGCTTCCCGCCCCGCCAGATACGCGCCCGTGAGCGAACGGCGGTTTCGCTCCAGGCTCTTCGGTGTACCGCTGTGGACGATCTGGCCGCCGGCCACCCCGGCGCCCGGGCCGAAATCGATCACGTAGTCGGCGCTTCGGATCGTCTCCTCATCGTGCTCCACCACGACCACGGTGTTGCCCAGGTCCCGCAGGTGGCGCAGCGTTGCGAGGAGTCGCTGGTTGTCGCGCGCGTGCAAACCGATCGAGGGTTCATCCAGGATGTAGACCACACCCGTGAGCTCCGAGCCCACCTGGCTGGCGAGCCGGATGCGCTGCGCCTCGCCACCCGAGAGGGTCGGACCGGCGCGGTCGAGAGACAGGTAGGAAAGACCGACCGCCGCCAGAAAGTCGAGGCGCCCGCGGATCTCCTTGAGAAGCTCGGCGGCGATCTCTCGATCCGCCCCGCCAAGGCGCAACGCGTGGAAAAAGTCGCGCGCCTCGTCGATCGTCATCGCGGAGATTTCGACCAAAGTGCGACCGGCGACGCGGACGGCGGCGCTTTCGGGTCGCAACCGCGAGCCCGCGCAGGTCGTGCAGGCGGTATCGGCGAGGAACTGGGCGTACCATCGCTTGGCGCGCTCCGACCCGGTTTGGCGGAAACGCCGCAGCAGGCGGGGCAGGGCGCCCTCCCACGTCGTCTGGAAGGTCGCTTCGCCGGTCTTGCCGACCCAACGGACGCGGTATTCGCGGTCTCCGGTCCCGTAGAGGATCTGCTCGCGTTGCTTGGCGGAAAGCTGAGTCCAGGCGACATTGAAGGGGATGGCCAGCTTTTGAAGGATCTGGGTGCGGAAGCCGGACCAGCCGGCCTTCTCCGACACGTCCGCTCCCCAGGGCTTGACGGCGCCTTCATCCAGGGTGAGCGATTCGTCGGGCACCACCAGCGCCGGATCGATCTGCATGCGCGAACCCAGGCCATTGCAATCGACGCACATACCCTGGGGGCTGTTGAAGGAGAAACCCTGCGGCGTCAGTTCGGGGAAAGAGACGCCGCAGTCAGCGCACGCCATCTTCTCCGAGAAGACGCGCTCGTGCTCGCCTTCCCCCGCCGAGGTCAGATGCGCGATCAGCAGACCCTCTCCGGCGCTCAAAGCCTGCTCGACCGATTCGTTGAGGCGTCGCTTGACGCCGGGTCGAAGCGCAATCCGGTCGATCACGACCTCGACGGTGTGCTTGCGTCGCTTGTCGAGCGCCGGCGTCTCGTCGAGAAGCAGGAGCGTTCCGTTGTCGCGAATGCGCACGAAGCCCGCCCGGCGGAGTTCCTGCAAGAGCTCGCGGTGCTCACCCTTGCGGTTGGAGAGAACGGGCGCGAGGAGGGTTGCGCGCGTGCCCTCCGGTTGCGAGAGCAACTCCTTGGCGATTTGCTCCGCGCTCTGACCGAGCACGGGCTGGCCGCACAGATGGCAGTGCTGGACACCGATCCGCGCGAAGAGCACGCGCAGGTAGTCGGCGATTTCCGTAATGGTTCCCACCGTCGAGCGCGGGTTCGTCCCGGTGGTCTTTTGCTCGATGGAGATCGTCGGGGAGAG
>CAZTOE010000166.1:0-9950 GCA_964615045.1 uncultured Spirochaetales bacterium | reverse complement strand
CTGTAGATCGAGGTCCCCGAGGTCTGGCCGGGCGAGAGAAAGGGAGTGATGTCGTAGAAGTCGAAGTCGACGCCGTGGCTTGAGGAGGTCGGGATCAGATTGACCGTCGAGTTGAACTGGTTGTCGATCGGATTCAGGGCATCGGTCAGCACGTTGCCGTCGAAGCGCAGCGCCTCCGAGAACCCCCCGAGCGGCGCAGAGTTCTCGACGTCGCCCTCCCAGGTGAGGTGGGAGAGCCGGCCGTCGATCGCGGACGGAGGAATTACGAAGTTGTTCGGCGTGACGAGGATCTGGCTACCGCGGAAGAACTGAAACCCATCGAACAGGTTGACGACCCGCAGCGGCTCGGCGCTGTGTTCGTAGACGACGATCAGGCTCCATCCGGAGACGACGGCGGAAACCGCGCAGTGCGGCGCCCCCGCGTTGACGGTCAGCCCGGAGAGGCCGTACGTGCCGTTTCCCGCGGCGGCCACCAGAGCCGTCACGTCGGCAAAGCCACTGAAGAAATCGTAGTCGGTTCCGGAGAAGGGGAAGGTCTCGGTGAAGGTGCGGCTTGCCGTGATCGCGCTCGAGCCGGCGGGCGTCTGGAAACTCACCGTCGCGTCGATGGCGCTTCCGGAGCCCGCCCAGTAGAGGTACGCGGCGCGAACTGTGGCGCCGATCGGAAGACCACTCAGCGGTGCGGTGCTGCTGGGATTGAGCGCGCAGGAGTCGCCCGCATTCGGCTGCGCGCGCAGCGTGCCGGCGGTTCCCGTGTACTGGATATTGCCGGCAAGGCTGCGAAACAATCCGATCGGCGTACCGGCGGAGGCCGGGGACACCGACGCGGCTAACCATGCCGCGCACGCGACCAGCGCGTGCCGAGTGACGGGGGTTCTTGCCATCGAAGAGTGCCGCTCTCCCGAACCAAGCGGAACGCCTTCCCTACGGAGCGTCTCAGCGCCTTCCCTTATCGGTTGGGAAGTCGAAGGCCGTAAGCGAACCTCGATGGAAACTCTTTGTTTTTATTACGATTTTCACCGGGAAGCGAAGATTGCGCCCGGCCTTTAGCAGTTGCGCAGCGGTTGCGTGCGGAAGCGCTCCGTTCTGGGGTGGGTCAGCTGCCGAGCGCGTCGCGCACCAGGCGCGCACCATCGACGAGCGCGTGGAGTTTGCGCCGCGCCAGCCAGCGCGGCAGCGCGGATAGGCCACAATCCATCGTGGCGAGGAGCCGCTCGGCGGGAACGAAGCGCAGTACACGCCGGAGTCGGGCGGCAACTTCTTCGGGGCACTCTTCGTGGAACGACTTCACATCGACGACCCCGGCGGCGATGTGGTGGCTCGACGCCAGGTCGGCAAGCCCTTCCACGTCGGCCATCTCGCGGTTGGCGAATTCCAACAACAGCGTGCGACAGCGCAGCTGGCCGATACTCGGGTAGAGGCGTCCCAGGTCCCTGCGGACAGCGGGTCGACTGGCGTTGTTGCCGAAACAGACGTGTACCGCACAGCGCTCGGGCGCCTCGCCCACGATGGAATTGATGAGCTCGGCGCCTTCCTCAAAGGAGAAACCGTAGGGAGGACGCGGCAGGCCCGGTTCGTCCAGTTGCACAAACTCGGCCCCCCGGGCGAGCAGCGCGCGCAGTTCATCGCGCGCGATCGCCGCGAGGTCCTCGAGGAGTCTCGCGCCCGCCGCTCGACCCTCGCCGTAGCTCCCCGTCGCGATGCGGCCCGCGAAAGTCAACGGGCCCGGAAACGCGATTGCCACCGGGTGATCGGGACACAGCGCGCGTAGCTCGTCGTACTCCGCGACGATCCCGAGGCCGCGGGGAGCGCGGAGCGGAGCCACCGCGCGATAGCCCGGCGCCCGGTCGTAGCCGGGGACCCCCAGGCGCCGCGCGGGTGGAATCCGCTCGAGGCCTTCGAGACGCCCGAAGAGTTCGTACACGAAACGCGAACGGCGCATCTCGCCGCCGCTCACGATATCGATCCCCGCCTCGAGCTGGTCGCCGAGCGCCAGACGCGTTGCGTCGGAGAACGCTTCCTCGATGTCGGCGGGCCCGGCCGTCCCATCGCGGATGTGTTCCCGGAAGAGAAAC
The DNA here is from genome assembly GCA_964615045.1 of uncultured Spirochaetales bacterium. Lineage (GTDB taxonomy): Bacteria > Myxococcota_A > UBA9160 > UBA9160 > PR03 > JANQRO01. Next base: position 7,875 of record CAZTOE010000166.1, on the reverse strand, counting down.
AGCCAACCGGGCGCCGCGTAGGAACCAACCGTCAGGGTGGGAAGGATCGGAACTCGGGTCATCTTGGCTTCCTCATCCGTAGGAAAGCGCGGGATAGAGCAGGCGAAGCGAAAGCGTAAAGACGGGGTCAAAAATCTTGCCGAAGAAACTCCACACCAGCAGGATTCCCACCCAACCGAGCGCCGGTTGGACGAGCAGATCCTGGTAGCGCACCGCGGTGTCCTCGCTCATGAGGAGCGCAACCGCGGCGCTTCCGTCGAGGGGCGGGACGGGAATCAGGTTGAGGGTCAGCAGTAAGAGATTGAGCGAAAATCCGACACTCAAAAGCGTTGCCATGCCCACGGCTAGACGGCCTTCCGCGGCTCCCGTCACGGCAAAGAGGCTCACCGCGTCCGGTGCGTGAAAAGCGCCGATCGCCAGGCCCAGATGAACGCCGGCGGCGGCCGTCAACAACAATGCAAAGTTGGCGCCGGGACCCGCGAGCGCCATCCACGCGGCGCGGTGAGGGTGGCGGCGCGCCCAGTGCGGATCGTAGGGCGCGCTGGCGAAACCGAGCGGGAACCCTGAGACCAGCAGCGAAATGATCGGGATCACCACCATGCCGAAGGGTTCGCGCTGAAGATGGGGGCGGGGATCGAGCGTGACCTGTCCACCCCGATAAGCGGTGAGATCCCCGCCGCGCTTGGCCGCCCACGCGTGGGCCGCCTCGTGGAACGTGGCGGAGAATATGAACGCGACATAGAGAACGACGCGGAGGGCGAGCTCGTCCGGTTTCATGGCTCAGTGGGCGTGGGCGGGCATGGCCCGATCATACGGCAGAGCGAGCGCCTTGCGCGCCGCGCCTGGGATTCGCGATCTTGGCGCCGACCCACCATGGCATTGCCCACCTCCCCGCCGGCCCCCGAGCGCCCGACGCTGCGCTCCGACGACGGTCGCCTGGCGCGCGGCCGGCGCAGCCGGGCCCGTATTCTCGCGTCGGCCCGCGCGCTGTTTCGAGAACGCGGCTTCGACGGCACGACGCTGCGGGCGATCGCGCGAAGCGCCGGCATGGGTGCAAGTTCGATCTATCGCCATGTGCGTTGCAAAGAAGAGCTCCTCATCGAGGATCTGGCAGCGCGCCAGGAGGAGGCCTGGCGGCGCTTCCGCGCCGAGGGCGGGCGTACCATCGACACGCGCGAGCGGCTGCGCGGCTTCTTCGACCACCATCAGGCGCTGCTCTCCGAGGATCGCGACTTCACCACCATCGCCCTGCGCGCTCTCACCCACCCCGAGGCGCAGGTGGCGCGCCAGGTGTTGGCGCTCGAGGACCGCAGCGTCGGGCTGGTGGCCGAGATTCTGCAGGCGGGACGGGCCCGGGGTGAACTGGCGCGCAGCGCCGACGTCGTGGCCGGCGCGCGGGCGCTCTACTACGCGGCCCTCGGTGCCCGCATCGCCTGGGCCCACGGGTTGCTCGATGCCGAGAGCTGCCGCGCCTCGATCGAAACCAGCGTCGACCTGATGTTCCGAGGTCTCCAACGCTAGGTGTGTGGCGGTCGAAGCGATCTCGCCCACCCGCATCGCCGCGGGCGATGTCGCGCCTCACGTGGGATCCAGGCGCTCCCAGAATAGACACTCGTCCACCGGGCGGCGGGGCGGGCGCCCGTAGCGACCCGCCGGCCAGCCGATAGGGAGCAGCGCACAGCTCGGCCGCTCCGGGGGGAGACCGAGGTACGCGTCGACCTCCTCGCGGAACTGCAGGTGCAACGTCGTGAGCGAGGCACCGAGACCCACCGCGCGACACGCGAGCAGAATGTTCTGCACCGCCGGAAAGAGCGCCTGAACCTGCGGCTGACCGCGCCGCGTCCAGCCCGCGACGAAGAGATGGACGGGAACTTCGTGGAGATGCCCGGCAAGGTGGACCGCGGCCCGCAGGTTGCGGCGCTTGCGCTCGGGATACTTCGGATCAGCGAGCTCCTCGAGGAGCGGCGCAAAGTACGGCTCCGCTGCACGTCGGTAACGCTCGGCGATCCAGGCGCGGCGCTCGGGCTCGGTAACGGCGATGAAGGTCCAAGGTTGCCGGTTTCCACCGCTGGGAGCGAACGTGCCCGCCTCGCACACCTTCCGAATCAGCGCGGGGGGGACGGTCTCGCTGCGCAGGCGCCGGATCGCGCGCGTCGTGCGAATGCCTTCGAGCAGGGGCACCGCTTCGCCGATGGCTTCCACATCCAGGCCCGCGGGCGGTTCACGCATCGCGGCAGCTTACCAGGAGTTGTGCCGAGCCCACCGAGCTAGTATCGAGACGTCTCCGGAGGTGCCATTGCGCGCCATGCAGATCGGAAATCGCGACATCGATGGCGAAGGGGTCGGGAGGCCGTGAACGAAGGACCTGCGACCTCGGCGAGCGAGCCCGGCGACACGCCGCTCTGGCGGCCGAGCGCAGAGCGCGCCGAACTGGCGCAGCTCACCGCTTTTCGGCGTTTCGCGGCGGCGCATGTGGAACGCGAGCTTCCCGACTACGCCGCGTTGCACCGCTGGTCCATCGAAGCCCCCAACGAATTCTGGGGCGCCATCTGGGACTTCTGCGGCGTGATCGGAGAACGCGGAGAACGCGTCCTCGTCGACGGGGAACGCATGCCCGGGGCGCGCTGGTTCCCCGAGGCCCGCCTCAACTTTGCCGAAAATCTGCTGGGGCACCCTGGTTCGAGCCTGGCTCTCATCTACCGCGACGAGCGCGGCCTGCGACGCTCGTGGAGTTGGCGCGCCTTGCGCGACGAGGTGACGAGCGTGGCTGCCGGGCTCCGCTCCGTCGGGGTCGGGCCGGGCGATCGCGTGGCGGGCTTTCTCCCCAACCTGCCGGAAGCGATGATCGCCATGCTCGCGAGCGCCAGCCTCGGCGCGATCTGGTCATCGTGTTCGCCGGATTTTGGGGTACGCGGGGTGCTGGACCGTTTCGGCCAGATCGAACCGCGCGTGCTCTTTTGTGCGGACGGCTACGCCTACGGCGGAAAGACCTATCCCTCCCTCGAGCGGGTCGCGAGTCTGTTGCCCGAACTTCCGAGTGTCGAGCGCTGCGTGGTCGTGCCCAACTTGATCGACCCCACGCATCCCGATGCCGAACTCGAGCGCGCGATCAGCGCGGCGGGCCTCGTCGGTGCCCTCCCCTGGCGGCGCTTTGCCGACGCGCAGCCGACCGGCCCGACGACCTTCGAGCAGCTTCCCTTCGATCACCCCCTCTACATCCTCTACTCCTCGGGCACCACGGGGCCGCCCAAGTGCATCGTGCACGGTGCCGGCGGCACGCTGCTCCAGCATCTGAAGGAGCAGCGGCTCCACGTCGACCTGCGCCCCGACGACCGCTTCTTCTACTTCACCACCACCGGCTGGATGATGTGGAACTGGCTCGCGTCGGGGCTGGCCTGCAGCGCCACGCTCGTGCTGTACGACGGGTCGCCCTTCGAGCCCAGGCCCGAGGCGCTCTTCGATCTCGCCCAGGACGAGGCGATCGCCGTGTTTGGCACGTCGGCCAAGTTCCTCGACGCGGCGAGCAAGGCCGGCCTTCGGCCCCGGGAGACGCACCGGCTCCCCGCGTTGCGCACAGTGCTTTCGACCGGATCGCCCCTGGTGGCCGAAGGCTTCGACTACGTCTACGACGCGATCCACCCCGACGTGTGCCTCTCTTCGATTTCGGGCGGAACCGACATCGTCTCTTGCTTCGTCTGTGGTGATCCCACTGGGGCGGTGTGGCGCGGCGAGTGCCAGGTGCCCGGGCTCGGGATGGCGGTCGACGTGTTCGACGAGCAGGGAAAGCCCCTGCGCGGCGAAGCGGGAGAGCTCGTTTGCACGCGGCCCTTTCCCTCGATGCCGATCGGCTTCTGGGGCGACAGCGACGGCAGACGTTATCGCGCCGCGTACTTCGAGCGGTTTCCGGGCGTCTGGTGTCACGGAGATTTTGCATCGCTCACGGAGCACGGAGGGATGGTGATCTTGGGCCGCAGCGACGCCACGTTGAACCCGGGCGGCGTGCGGATCGGCACCGCCGAGATCTACCGCCAGGTGGAACGCGTCGACGAGGTGGTCGAGAGCCTGGTGATCGGCCAGCAGTGGGAAAGCGATGTACGGGTTGTCCTGTTCGTGAAACTCCGCGAAGGGCGAATGCTGGATGAGGAGCTCCGGGCTCGGATCCGCCGCCAGGTTCGCGCCGAGGCCACCCCGAGACACGTCCCCGCCGTGATCGTCCAGGTCGCCGATATCCCGCGCACCAAGAGCGGCAAGATCGTGGAGCTCGCGGTGCGCGACATCGTACACGGGCGCCCGGTGCGCAATCGCGAGGCGCTCGCCAACCCCGAGGCGCTCGAACTCTTCCGCGATCTCGAGGAGCTCCGACCCGGCTCGTGATGGCGCCGGCCCTCAGCGCAGCCGCGCGAGGAGGGCACGCCGATCGAAACGAGCCAGGTCCCCGCTTCGAACGCCGAGCGCGGCCAGCCGGCCGCCGGCGGTTTCGATCGCGAACTGTGCCGGCAGTGGGCTCGGATAGCGCCGCAGGCGCGACTCGTATTGCGCGGGGGACTCGCCCGGACCGCGGGGAGCCTCGGGCTCCATGGTGTGGACCGAGATGATCCGGCCCTCGCGATCGAGAAAGGCGATATCGATGGGCACGGCGCAGTCGCGCATCACGAAGGTGAGCGGACGCGGGTTCGGGTAGACGAAGATCATGCCGCCCTCGGGAGCGATCACCTCGCGGCCCCCGAGGCCGCGGACCTGGGTTCGCGGATCCGCCGCCACCTCGAGGAAGAAACGCACCCCCCCGATTTCCACCGGAGTCCGATTTCCCGCGGGCGTCCGGATCGAGATCGGCGGCGCGAGTTCCCCTTCGCCAACACCGAGGGTGCGCTGGGACGTCGCCCACCAAAGGAGGGCCAGGGCGGCGGCGATCGCCAGCGCCGGCCAGGCACGTACGAGGTGGCGGATTTGCATCGGCGCGCGATTCTAGCCGCCCGCGGCGAGGAGGGTGATGGTGAACGCGACACCGAACCGATGGTTCGACGGACCCGCCGGAGCAACGCAGCGGGTGGTGCTGACCCACGGCGCGGGAGCGCCCGTGGACGATCCGTTCTTCGGCGCGCTGGTCGCGCGACTCGTCGAGCGGGGAGTTTGCGTGCTTCGTTTCGAGTTCCCCTACATGCAGAAGCGTCGCGCGGACGGAAGGCGGCGCGGACCCGATCGCACACCGACGCTCCTCGACTGTTGGCGCGCGGTCGTCGCCGAGCTGGGCGGCGGGGCCCGGTGGGCGATTGGCGGCAAGTCGATGGGCGGCCGCATGGCGAGCCTCATCGCAGACGAAGTCGGCGCCCGGGCGCTCGTGTGTTTCGGATATCCCTTTCACCCACCCGGCCAGCCGGACCAGGTGCGCACCGAACACCTCGCGGGATTGAAGACGCCGACCCTGATCCTGCAGGGCACGCGAGATCCCTTCGGAACCCCGGACGAGGTCGCGGGCTACCCGCTTTCGCCGGCGATCCGGGTCCACTGGCTCGAGGACGGCGACCATTCCCTCAAACCCCGGAAACGCTCCGGGCGGAGCCTCGAGGACAATCTCGGCGAGGCGGCGGAAGCCGTCGCGACCTTTCTGGATCAACTCGACTAGGGAAGCGGCCTTTGCCATCCTCGAGAACGCCGCGAGGACCCCATGGCCAACCACCCCATCGAGCTTTGCGCGGACGCCCGCACCAACGAGGCGTGGCATCAGCGTTTCTCGCGCGAGGAGATCGCCGAGCTGCTTTCGAAGAGCGATCTGCGCGGCGCGCTCTCGGTCGCGACAAACTGGGCAATCGTCGGCCTCGCGATGGCGGTGGCGGCCTGGCCCCATCCGATCACGGTGATCGTGGCGCTTTTTGTGATCGGCGGGCGTCAGCTCGGCTGCGCAGTGCTGATGCACGAGGCCTCGCACCGCACGCTCTTTCGCCATCGGCGCCTGAATGATGGGGTTGGCAACTGGCTGTGTGCCTATCCGGTGTGGTCGGACCTCGAGACCTACCGTCCGTATCACCTCCAGCACCACGCCAAGAACTGGACTGCGGAAGACCCCGACATCGGTTTGGTGAAGCCCTTCCCGGTCACCCGGAGGAGCCTCTGGCGCAAGATCGGGCGCGATCTCTCCGGACAGACGGGACGCAAGTTCGCCGCCGGCGCGTGGAAGCGTTCCTTCGAGCGTTGGCGCGCGGGCGATCACGAGGGCCGCCGTGCCTTTCTCGGTTTCGCCGTAACCAACGCGCTGTTGCTGGCCCTGCTGACCGCGCTCGGCTCCGGGTGGCTCTACCTACTTTGGATCGGTGCTTGGTTCACCACCTATCCGCTCGCAACGCGGGTCCGTTCGATCGCCGAGCACGCCATGGTCCCCGACCCGGGCGATCCGCTGCGCAATACGCGCACGACCCTGGCCAATCTGGGAGAGCGGCTCCTCCTCGCGCCCAATCGCGTGAACTTTCACCTCGAGCATCACCTGCTGATGACCGTTCCCCATTTCCGGCTTCCGCGGATGCACGCGATGCTGCGCGATCGCGGTCTTCTGGACGACGCCCTCGTGACGCGGGGCTATCGCGCCGTTCTCGAACGCGCGTCGTCGCGCCCGCCGGGCGAAGCCGATCCCGAGCCGATCGCCCCGGCCCGGATCCCGCCTTTCTGACGGGCTTCGTTCGCTTCAATTGCTGAGCGGAAACGCGTCTTGGTCGACTTCGCTCGCCTTACGGCTCGCTACGCGTGCCGACTTCGTCGGCGCGTGCTGATGGGCTTTCGCGGGCGCCGCGTTTGCGGATCAGCATCAGGTTGCGGGTATAGACGACGCAATTGGGCAGATAGGCCAGCGTAAACACCAGCTCCTTGCGGTGAATGGCGTACACCAGGAGGATCAATGAACCCACGATGCTGAGGTACCAGAAGCTCAGTGGGACGTAGCTCCGTCTGGCGCGCTCCGAGGCGATCCACTGAACGAAGAACCGACAGCCAAAAGCGGCCTGCCCGAGCAAACCGAAGGCCAGCCAAAGCGGGGTGTCGCTCCAATCCATGGCGGGACGCTAACCTCCTTCAATTGAGGAGGCGAGATGGCTGACGTGACGGAACAGAAAGTCCTCGAGGCGCTGCGGCCGATCGTGGATCCCGACTTCGGCAAGAGCATTGTCGAGCTGGGCTTCGTGAAGAACCTGTCGATCCAGGGCGGCCGGGTGTCTTTTGACATCGAGCTCACCACGCCGGCGTGCCCCGTCAAGGCGGAGTTCGAACGCGCCGCACGCGAGCGCGTGGCGGCGCTGCCCGGCGTCGACGAGGTGGCAGTCACAATGACCGCGCAGACTCGCGGCCGGCCCATGGCCGCTGCGCCGGAAGCGGTTCTGCCCGGCGTCCGCAATGTCCTCGCGGTGGCTTCGGGAAAGGGCGGCGTCGGCAAGAGCACCGTAGCGGTCAACCTGGCGCTAGCCTTGCGGGCGAGTGGCGCCTCGGTTGGCCTGATGGACGCGGACGTCTACGGGCCTTCCCTGCCGCTCTTGACGGGCGTCCACGGCCGGCCCGCCACGCGCGACAAGCGCATTCTTCCCCACGAGGGCTACGGCCTGAAGCTGATGTCGATGGGCTTCTTCTTGACCGACGACTCCCCGGTCATCTGGCGAGGTCCGATGGTGCACGGCCTCATCAGCCAGTTTCTGACCGACGTCGAGTGGGGCGAACTCGATTATCTCGTAGTCGATCTTCCGCCCGGAACCGGCGATGCCGCCCTCACCCTCCTGGGAGGTGTAGTGGAGTTCCTTGAGGCCGAACTCCTTGCCGTTACCCAGCAGCTGCAGGAAGTGACCGGCGTAGTTGCCGCCGGTGACGAGGAGGATGTCCAGGATCCCCGCCTCGACCAGC
>CAZTOE010000165.1:0-10046 GCA_964615045.1 uncultured Spirochaetales bacterium | reverse complement strand
CGGCTGGCAGGGCATCCACGAGAGCGACATGTTGATGGTGCCCGACTCGACCACCGCGTTCATCGATCCCTTCTATGAGCACCCAACGCTGGTCATGATCTGTGACATCATCGATCCGATCACGCACCAGCCCTACGCCCGCGACCCCCGCTATATCGCCAAGAAGGCGGAGGCGTACCTGCGTCAGACCGGCATCGGCGACACCGCCTATTTCGGGCCCGAAGCCGAATTCTTCGTCTTCAACGACGCCCGCTTCAGCACCGGTTCGAACCACAGCTTCTATCAGATCGATTCGGTCGAGGGAATCTGGAACTCGGGGTCCGAAGAAGAGGGCGGAAACCTGGCCTACAAGCCGCGCTACAAGCAGGGCTACTTCCCGGTGCCGCCTACCGACTCCCTCCAGGATCTGCGCACCGAGATGGTGTTGATCATGCAGCAGCTCGGCCTCGACGTCGAAGCACAGCACCACGAAGTGGCCACCGCGGGGCAGTGCGAGATCGACATGCGCTTCGACACTATGGTTGCCATGGCCGACAAATTGACCAAGTATAAGTACATCGTGAAGAACGTGGCGCGGCAGCACGGCATGGCGGCGACCTTCATGCCCAAACCGATCTTTGAGGACAACGGGTCGGGCATGCACACGCACCAGTCGATCTGGAGGGATGGCACCCCGCTCTTCGCCGGCGATGGTTACGCCGGGCTCTCCGAACTGGGGCTCCACTATATTGGCGGGATCCTGAAGCACTCGCGGGCCCTCGCCGCCTTCACGAACCCCACGACGAACTCCTACAAGCGACTCACACCGGGGTTCGAAGCTCCGGTCAACCTGGCGCTCTCGGCGCGCAACCGCTCCGCCTCGTGCCGGATTCCGATGTACTCCGCGAGTCCCAAGGCCAAGCGGGTGGAGGTCCGCTATCCGGATCCGACATGCAACCCCTATCTCGCCTTTGCCGCCATGTTGATGGCCGGACTCGACGGGATTGAGAACAAGATTGATCCCGGCGACCCCCTCGACAAGAACATCTACGCGTTGTCGCCGGAGGAACTCGAGGGGATCCCGACCATGCCGGCCAGCCTGGAAGAGGCCCTTGAGGAGCTCGAGGCCGACCACGAATTCCTGCTGAAGGGAGACGTCTTCACCGATGATTCGGTCAAGAACTGGGTCTCGTACAAGCGGGAGGCCGAGGTAGACCAGCTCCGCGTCCGACCGCACCCCCATGAATTCGAGCTTTACTTCGACGCCTAGGCCCGGCAAGGCGCCTCGCGATAAGCAAGCCCCGCCGGCCCCTGCGGTCGGCGGGGCTTCGCCGTCTCAAGGTGGTCGCTCTGCGCAGCGGACCGTGGTGGTGCGGCGGCGCGTGGTGAGCGAGCTGATGAAACCCGCCCCGCTCGTCCTTCATCCGGGCGCAACCGTGCGGCAAGCGCAGCGGCAGCTGGCCCGCCACAAGGTGAACGAGGCACCGGTCCTGGACGGCGCAGGGCGCGTCCTGGGTGTCGTCACCGCTCAGGAATTGATGCGCTGTAGCTCCGAGCGTCCCTCGGCGCTGGAGACGGGCAGTTTCTACAGCGACGAGAGCGAATACGCCGAACTGGGGTCGCTGCCCGACGATCCGGGGGAGACCCCGGTCGGTGAGGTCATGGAGATGCGCGTGGCGAAGGTGGCTCCCGACACCGGGGTGGCGATCGCCGCCAACATCCTGCGCGAGCGCGGCCTGCAACGCCTACTGGTGGTCGATCGTGGTCGTCTGGTCGGAGTGCTCTCCGCCCTCGATTTACTGCGGGTCGTGGAGGAGGTCTGTTGAACGCTCGGCCGACGATGACAGGCCCAGGACGTCTTCCATGCCGTAAAGCCCAGGGGCGCGTCCTACGACCCATTGCGCTGCCCGCACCGCGCCCGCGGCGAAGTGGTCGCGGGTGGTGGCGCGGTGGGCGAGTTCGATGCGTTCGCCGCGCCCGAGCAGCATCACAGTGTGCTCGCCAGGGTTGTCACCGCCCCGCAGCGCCTGAATTCCCACCACACCGGGAGGCCGCGGACCGGTTTCGCCGCTGCGCTCGGTCACCCACGCCGCCGGGTTGCGCCCCGCGACGGCCTCGGCCAAACGCAAGGCCGTGCCGCTCGGTGCGTCACGCTTCGCTCCATGGTGAAGCTCGACGATCTCGACGTCGTAGGCGGGACCCAGCAGCGCGGTGGCCTCGCTCGCCAGGTGGATCAACACGTTCACAGCGACCGAGAAATTGGCCGACCACACCACCGGCGTCCGCTGGGCCAGATGTTGGAGCTCCTTGCGCTCCAAGTTCGAAAAGCCGGTCGTTCCACACACGTAGGGCAGATTGAGGTCTGCGGCGGCGGCCAGGGCAGTGAGCGTCGCGCTCGGGATCGAGAAATCGATTACCACGTCGGCCCGCGCAAAGGCCTCGGCGGGTTCGCTGGTTGCGGCGACTCCCATCGCGCCGGCTTGCGCCGCGCGCTCCGCCGCTTCTAGGGCGCCGACCAGCGTCGTGTCCTCGTGGTCGGCGACGGCGGCGCGCACGCGCTCGCCCATGCGCCCCAAGGCGCCCACGCAGGCGACACGGAGCGGACCGCCCTGGCTCAAAGGAGCCCCTGCTCCTTCAGTGCAGCCTGCAGCGGTTCGCGGTGCGACGCCGAGAGCGGCACCAGCGGCAGCCGGAGCTCCTCGCGGATCCTCCCCATCATGGCCAGGGCGGCCTTGACCGGGATCGGATTCGTTTCCCGGAAGAGCGCTTCTACTAGGGGCACTAGACGCAGATGCGCTTCGCGGGCGCGCTCGGTGTCGCCGCTGCGGAAAGCCCGCACGAGCTCCACCATCTCGGCGGGTGCGACGTTGGACACCGTCGAGATCACGCCGCGCCCACCGATGGCGAGCATGGGCAGGGTGAGGAGGTCGTCACCCGCGAGAACCGCAAAGTCCGGCGGGCACAAAGTGATGATCTTCGAGACCTGACCGAGATTGCCGGTTGCTTCTTTGACGCCGACGATCTGATCGATCTCGGCAAGCCGCGCCATTGTCTCCGCTTCGATGTTTGACGCGGTGCGGCTCGGAATGTTGTACACGATGAGCGGGAAGCCGGAGCGGCGCGCCACCTCCGCGAAGTGCTCGATGATGCCGCCCTGGGTCGGACGGTTGTAGTAGGGGGAGATCAGCAGAGCGCCATCCGCCCCGGCTTCCTTGGCGTGGAGTGTGAGCTCGATCGCTTCTCGTGTGCTGTTGGAACCGGTCCCCGCGATGACCCGCACGCGCCCGCGCGACGCCGCAACGACAATCTCCACGACGCGTCGGTGTTCGGCGTGGGAAAGGGTGGCCGATTCGCCGGTGGTGCCGCAGGGGACGATACCGTCGACCCCGGCTGCGACCTGCAGTTCGACGAGCTCGTGGAGGGCGCGCTCGTCGAGTGCTCCGTCGGCGAAGGGAGTAACGAGAGCAGTGAGAACTCCCTCGAACATGATCAGGCTCCTTCGACGGGAAAGCGACCCGTGAAGACTTCGGCCGCAGGTCCCGTCATGATCACGCTCGATCCGGGTGCTGGCCACTCGATCTTCAATTCGCCGCCCAATAGTTCGACCGTCACGCGGCGTTCCACAACACCGCGCAACATCGCGGCGACGGCCACTGCACACGCTCCGCTGCCACACGCGAGGGTCTCACCGGTGCCCCGTTCCCACGTGCGTTGACGAATGCGTTCGCGGTTCACGATCTCGGCAAACTCAACGTTGGTGCGGTTCGGAAACGCCTCGTGCCTTTCGATCTCCGCTCCCAGCGACGCCACGGGGGCGCCTTCGGTGCTTTCGACAAAAATCACTGCGTGGGGGTTGCCCATCGAAATCGCACTCAATTTGACCGTCGTTTCCGCCAGTTCTAGGGGAGCGTCCAGGACCGGGTGGTTCGGGTCGGTGGAGCCCGACCGCAAGCGGGTCGGAACCTGATCAGGGGCGAGGGTGGGCGGTCCCATGTCGACGCTCACGCGCCCGGGCCCCGCCCAGCGCGGGCGTACCACGCCGGCCAACGTCTCGACCTCCACTTCATCGCGGTCGGTGTAGCCTCGATCGCGCAGCCACTTGTAGAAGGCGCGGATTCCATTCGCGCACATCTCCGCGCGCGAGCCGTCCGGGTTGAAAATCTCCATGAAGAACTCCGCCGCGCGGCCGCGCCGGGCAACCAGCAGCTGATCGCCGCCGATTCCGAAGCGGCGGTGCAGGAGCTCCGCCGCGAGTGAATCCAGCTCGGGGAGTTCCTCGCGCAGTCCATCGAGGACGACGAAGTCGTTCCCCGCGCCGTGCATCTTGGTGAATTCGAGTACTTGACCCATGGCGCGACCTCCGGGGACTAGTTTCCCTCGTCGTCCTCCTCCTCTTCCAGCCCCTTGTCGTCCCCGACGCCAAAATCCGGCGTCTGGAGGTCGAAGGTCGGTTTGGAGTCGGGCTCGTGGACCGCCGCGGGGGCCGGGGTAGCTTGGGGGGGTGGCGGGGGAGTGCGCACGGGCCGACCGTAGCGCCCACAGGCCAAACTCAAAGCGACCGAAAACGCGAGCACGGCGCCCCAGCGGGTCATTCTCGGCGCCGCTCTGGAGGCCCATGTTCGGAGCCCCATTACGCCGGGACCTCCCCCAACTCCTCGGCCTCAGCGAGGAGCTCCGCCTCGACCTCGACGAGCGCCTCCTCGACGCGCTCGCGCGCGGTCTGGCCGCTGCCCGCCCGATGTTCGAGGGCACTTTCGAGGCTGAGCAATGCGCCGGTATCGTCCCGAAAGGCCGGGTGGAACTCCTGGAGAGCTGCCCGGCCGAGCTCGCGGAGATCGTGACCTCCTTCGACGCAGTGGCGCACGATCCGCCCCACCACCTCGTGGGCCGCACGAAACGGCACTCCCTCCAAAACCAGGACTTCGGCGAGATCGGTGGCGAGCAGCAGCGGGTCGTTGGCTGCCTCCCGCATCCGTCCGACGCGTACTTCCAAGGTCGCCATCGTGCCCGCCATGACTTCGAGGCAATCACCCAGCGTCGCCACGGCGTCAAACAGCGGCTCCTTGTCTTCTTGCAGGTCGCGGTTGTAGGTGAGAGGGAGACCCTTGACGACCGTTGCCAACGTCACCCACGCTCCCAGTACCCGCCCGGTCTTGCCCCGGACCAGCTCCGGAACGTCGGGGTTCTTCTTCTGGGGCATGAGGCTCGACCCGGTAGAGTAGGCGTCGGCGAGCTCGATGAAGCCGAATTCGCTCGAGGACCAGAGCACGAGTTCTTCGGCGAGCCGCGACAAGTTCAGCATCGCGATGGAACACGCCGACAGCAGCTCGAGGGTGGTGTCGCGCGAAGCGACCGAATCCATGCTGTTGCGACTCGGTGCGACAAAGCCCAGCGCCGCGGCCGTTTGAGCGCGATCGAGGGGAAGCGTACTCCCGGCCAGCGCGCCTGATCCCAGCGGCGAATGTTGGATGCGCTCCTCCAGATCGCGAAAGCGCCCAGCATCGCGGCCGAACATCTCGCAATAGGCCAGCCAGTGGTGAGCGAGGCGAACCGGCTGAGCCCGCTGGAGGTGGGTGTAACCGGGCAGCACGGTATCGATGTGCTCCTGGGCGCGGGTGAGAAGCACCTGCCGAAGCTCGAGAAGACCCCTGCGCGCCGCCTGCGCCGCGTCGCGCAGATAGAGGAGCAAATCGGTCGCAACCTGGTCGTTGCGACTCCTGCCCGTGTGCAGCTTGCCCGCCACCTCCCCGACCTGCTCCCGGAGCCGTGCCTCGACGTTCATGTGGATGTCTTCGAGGGCCGGGTCCAGAGGAAAGTGGCCGGCTTCGAGGTCGGCCTCGATCGCTTCCAAGCCGCGCACCAGGGTCGCGGCGTCTTGTTCAGGAATAATGCCCGTCTTCCCGAGCATCTGCGCATGGGCGATCGAGCCCCGCACGTCGTAGCGCGCCAAGGCCCGGTCGAAATGCACCGAAGCAGTGAACCGTTCTACCGCCGGATCCGTTGCCTGGGTAAAGCGCCCGCCCCACGGCTTTCGTTCTGCCATGGTCGCAAATCTCGGAAAGGCCTAACGTTTTGGCAAGGCTTCGGCTTCCTCCCAAGGTGGAGCCGCTCAACCAGACGACCTCCGCCCCCGATGTCGATAGGCAGTGCCGCGCCGTTCCAAGCAAAGCGACCGCCACGAGCGCTCGCGCCGCAATCCGCGAACCAGGACTCCGCTTGCGGGGCGTCTGGGACGGGCCCTCCTGATTGCGCTCGCACTACTGGCGTTCGGAGCAGGAATCTCTACGGGACGCGTCGTGGTTCGTCTCGATCGCCTCGTCAAGGCTCGCTTCGAAGGCCGACTCTTCCAAGTCCCCTCGCGCGTCTACGCAGCGCCGACGATCTTGTACCCGGGCGTCGATATCGACCGCGTGGACCTCACCGAAACCCTCGACCGCCTTGGCTATCGGCGCGAGCGCGCGGCCTCGATCCCCACGCCCGGGGGGTTCCACTGGGGCGCGCATCGCCTTGACCTCCACTTGCGGGCCTTCGAACATCCGACCCGCCCCGAGCCGGCCCGCCGGATTCGCATGAAGCTCGCCGGGCGCGTGGTCGAGGCCATCTACGATCTCGATGCGGGCCGCGAACTTCCCGCCGTTCTCCTCGAGCCCGAACCCGTGGGCTCGTACTATGGGCTTGCGCGCGAGCAGCGCGAGCTCGTGCGCTTGGAAGACCTTCCGCACGCCATGATCGACGCGGTCCTCGCCGTCGAGGATCAACGCTTCGAGCGGCACCGGGGTATCGATTGGCGTCGCGTGATCGGTGCGATGTGGGCCAATCTCCAGGCCGGTGGAATCCGTCAGGGGGGAAGTACCCTCACTCAACAATTGGTGAAGAACTTCTTCCTAACTCCTGAGCGAACCTTTCGCCGCAAGGCTCATGAGGCCTTGATGGCTCTACTGGTCGAGGCCCGCTACGACAAGGACGCGATCCTCGAGGCCTATCTGAACGAGATCTATCTCGGGCAGCGGGGTTCCACCGCGATCCACGGCGTGGGGGAAGCCGCGCGCACTCTGTTTGGGAAATCGATCAAGCGTGTAGAGCTCCATGAAGCGGCACTCCTGGCCGCATTGATCCAGAGCCCCAACGGAGTCTCACCCTACCGAAGACCCGAGGCGGCCCAGGCGCGCCGCAATCTCGTGCTCGAGTTGATGCACCGCCAAGGGCGCATCACGAGCGCTCAACTGGAGCGAGCCGCGGCGGCTCCCATCGAGCTCGCTCCCATACTCGAGGAGCCCCGCGAGACCCGCTACTTCCTCGATGCTCTGCGCAGACAGCTCCCCGATCACTACGACGCCGATGTGTTGGCGAATGAAGGCCTGCGCATCTACTCGACCCTCGATCTTCGCCTTCAGCAGCACGCCGCCGCCGCGCTGCGCGAAGGGCTTCGTAGCCTGGAGGAGCGTTTTCCCGCCCTGGCACCCCAGGGTGACCGACGTCTCCAGGGCTGCCTGATCGCCCTGCGACCTCAGACCGGTGAAGTCCTCGCGCTCGTCGGTGGTCGCGACTACTCGGCATCGCAGTTCGATCGCTGCACCCAGGCCCGGCGCCCGGCCGGGAGCGTCTTCAAGCCGTTCGTGTACATCGCGGCTCTGAGCGGTGATTCGGGCCCTGCGGCGACGTTGGCCACAACCCTCGACGACTCGCCGCTTACCGTCGAGACACCAATTGGGCCCTGGTCCCCATCCAACTTCGATCGCGAGTTCCATGGAGACGTCGGGGTGCGCGAAGCACTCGAGCGCTCGCTCAACGTGGCAACCGCACGGCTCGCGCAGGAAATCGGCATCGATCGAGTGGTGATCATGGCCCATCGGCTCGGCATCGAAAGCGAGCTGCCGATGGTTCCGAGCTTATCGCTCGGGGCAGCGGATCTCTCCCCGCTGGAGCTGGCGCGCGCCTATGCCACTATCGCGAACGGTGGCGTGCGGCCCGAGATCCGACTGTTCGAAGACCTGGTTGATGGCGGTGGCACCCTCGAGCGACGCGCGATTGCCTTCGAGCGCGTGATCGATCCGGGGACCGCCTACCTCGCGGTGTCGCTGCTTCAGGGGGTCGTCGACAACGGCACAGCGCGAGGGTTGCGCCGGGGTCTGAGCGGCCCGGTCGCCGGAAAGACCGGCACCAGTGACGATTCGAGGGACGCGTGGTTCGCGGGGATCACTCCGGAGTTGGTCGCAGTGGTCTGGGTTGGCTTCGATGAGCCCCAGTCCATGCAGTACGCCTCCAGCCAGATCGCGCTCCCGATCTGGCTGCGCTTCGTGCGCGAGGCGACCGGTGGCCGGATCCGAGGTGCCTTTCTGCCGCCCCCGGGAATCGAGCGCATCGAGATCGATCCGTTGACCGGAGCTCGGGCGCTTGCCGCCTGTCCGCGGCGCCGCTTGGAGTACTTCCTCGCGGGAACCGCTCCCGAAGCGACGTGTCCCGGGCGCCCCTGGCCGCAAGACGGAGATTCGAAACCCGGGCTGCTCGAGCGCCTCTTTGACCGCTGGCTCTGGGACCAGGGATGAGTCGCTGCCGCTCGCGCCGGACTGCACTGTTTCGCGGACTCGCGGGTGCCGCCGCGGGGACAGCGCTGTGTCTTGCGTGCGCGGGTTCGCGCCCGCCCGCTTCGTCGCACGAGGAGCCTTGGCGGTTAGAACTCGTCCTCGAGGACGGAGATCCTGCCCGTCGCGCATCGAACCGCCTGCTCGAGGAAGCGCTTCGCGATGAGAGCGCCGACACATCCCGGGCCGTCGAGCGCATCCGGCGGGCGCTGCAGGTCGACCCGACCAATCCCTGGGCTTACCTGGCGCTTGCCCGCGAAGAGCTGGTGTGGGGACAGCCCACCCAAGCGCTCGCGGCCCTCGACCAGGCGGAGGCCCGACTTCTTCTGGAAGGGCCCTTGGCCCCCAGGGTCGAGGTGCACTTGATTGGTCTTCGCGGAGAGGCGTATCGCCTGGCGGGGGATTATGAGCGGGCGGCGCCGCTGCTGACCGAAGCCGCGCGGCGAGCCCCGTCGGTGTGGGGCGACGGTCGCCTCACGGCCGCAGAGCTCCTCTAGACCTTGGTGTGATAGGTTGCGCCAACGCCGATGAACGGACTCGGAACGCCCAAATTCAAGACGTTCGCTCCTGCTGTCTTGATCGCCTTTGCGACGGATCAGCTGAGCAAGCTTTGGATCGTGGCGCACCTTCCGCCCGCGGCGCACGTCGATGTCGTCGACGGTTTCTTCGCGATCACCCACGTTCGCAATCCGGGCGCGGCTTTCGGCCTGTTGCAGAACTTGCCGGAAGGGGTTCGACTGCCCTTTTTTCTGATCGTGAGTGGCCTGGCCTTTGCGCTGGTCGCCTCCTTCTATCGATCACTGCCCCCGTGGGATCGTTTTTCTGCCTTGGCGCTGGGACTCATTCTCGGTGGAGCCGCCGGCAACCTGGTAGACCGGGTCGGGCGCGGCGAGGTGGTCGACTTTCTTCTCTTCCGCCTTTGGGGCGATTTCGTCTGGCCCGATTTCAATCTGGCCGACTCTTGGATCGTCGTGGGAGTCGGGCTTCTCCTCCTCGAGCTACTCGCCACCGAAGCGGAGGCGCGCCCCGACCCCGAGGGATCGCCGAAGTAATTTTCCTCGTCGCTGCACACGGCTTGGTTGTCCGAAGCACTTTCGGTTTCGGCACCTCCACCTCCCCCCTGCAAACACTTTCTGGTGTAAGATGCCACCGCGGGGCGATTTCTCGTCGGGAAAACGCCCTTCGCGTTCTTGACACCCCCCCTTCACCATGCAATAAACGCATCGTTCTGCTCGACGGGAACCGGTGGCGGACGCCGTCACCAGCACCGTGGTTCGGATCGCTCGCGACGCCCTCAACCCCTCACGTCGGACGAGCATATGCGCCGCGCAAAAAGCGATTATTCAATCCAGACCGTGGTGAACGCCTTGCGAACGCTCGAGGCGTTCGAGCATCAGGCCGAGGTCGGTGTTTCCGATCTCTCGCGCAAACTCGATCTTCACAAGAACAACGTCTTCCGTTTGCTCGAGAGATCGGAAACACCGA
>CAZTOE010000164.1:0-10112 GCA_964615045.1 uncultured Spirochaetales bacterium | reverse complement strand
CACTGTAGACGACGCCGCGCTCGCCGAGCCACGGGAGCTCGTGCACTTCCATGCCGGTACCGTGACCGACGATGTTGATCAAGTTGTATTTCTCGAGCCCATAGCGCTGGAAGACGCCCAGCCCGGCCTCATATACATCCGCGCCGGTGACGCCCGGCTTCACCGCTTCGATGCAGGCGTTGTTGGCCTCGATACAGATCTCGAACCAGCGGCGTTGTTCCTCGCTCGGCTGGCCGATGCACGCCTGCCGGATGAAATCGGTGGCATAGCCCTGGTGGGTCGCGCCTCCGTCGACCATCACCATGTCGCCCGGTCGGACCGCATAGTCGCTGGCCAGCGAGTTCACCATCAGCGCGCGTCCGGGATAACTCGAGACGGTGAGAAAACTGGGCCGCGAGCTCAACTCAGCGCCCTCCCGGTACATCGCCGCTCCGAGCGCAGCAGCCAACTGTTTTTCGGTCATCCCCTCGTGGAGCGCGGCGAAGCCTTCGCGCACCGCGCGCTGGGAGATTTCGCACGCGGTCCGGATGCACTCCACTTCCGCGGGCGATTTCTTCATGCGCACGGTCTGGAGGAGCGGAGTGGCGCTTTCGATGCGCGCCTCGGCGAGCTCGCTGCGCAGCCGCTCGAAATCCTCCTGCGTCATCCCGAGGCGCTGTCCGAAGCCGAGCTCCATCCCGATCCGGCCCGAGCCCAGGCCCTTGTCGCGAAGTGCCCCGACGACGTACGGGATCGCATTCTCCTGATCGGGGTAGATCACACGGTCGGGCACCCACGACGTCCCGACCGCGTTCCCAGTCTCCTGGCCCGGGACGATCAGCGTCGGTCCTAGCTTCGGATCCCGCGGCAGGAGCGCCACGAGCGAACGGAAGCGAGATTCCCAGAGGATTGTCAGGTAGCCGGTGAAGTAGCGGACGTTGAGCTCGTGGGTGAGCAAGAGCGCGTCCAGCCCCGTCTCTTCCATCAGCCGGATCGCTCGCGCGTAGCGGCGTGCGTACTCGCAAACGGGGAATTCCGCGTAGGGGGCCGACGCCGCGCGCAGCGCGAGCTCTCGGTCCTCGCCAGCACGCAAGGCCCGCAGCATGGCGTTGAAATCAGGGGCTTCGCCCATGGTCCGCCTCCGTCTTCGGCGCCGCTGGCCTCGGTCGCTGCGGCACCCTCTGGATTTTGTTCTCGACCGCCCAGCCCTCGCTCAGCGGCACCGTGAAACAGGGCGCCGGGGTCATCTCACGGACCTTCCGGCGACCGCCATCCCCTCTCCCGCATGTACTCGTCGTCGAAGCGCGCCGCTTCGAGAAAACTCTCGCCTCGGTGCGCCGACCCAGTCAAGGGCCGGCTGCGAGCTCGGCATAGATCGCGTCATCGCGCTCGATCCGCGCTCCCACAACCACCGATAGCGGTTGGCGAAACATCGGCCCGGCGTAGGCAAAGGTGTGGAATTCGCCGCGCTCGCCGCAGGGGTCCACCCCGGCGGGCAACTCGCGCAGCAGGGCGCGATCGAACTGCCGCCCTGCGAACGCGGGATCGAGCTGCTCGGGATCCACGCAAGCGATCACGGCGCGCAATCCGGTGTCGATCATTGCATTCGCCAACGAGGCGGTGGGCAAGCCCCAGATCGGGAAGACGGGGTCGATACGGGTGGCGGCGAGCATCTTCTCCCGGTAGGCGCGAATGTCGGTGAGGAAGAGATCACCGAACGCCATGAGCTCCACCCCCTCATGTTCCGCGAGGGCGATGAGCGAGGCCATGGCTTCCTCGTACTGAAGGTTGCTGCAGGGGGAAGGAAGTTCGACGAGGTGAAGCGGGAGACCAATCGCCTCCGCCTGGGAGCGCAAGAGCTCGAGGCGAACGCCGTGGATCGACACGCGACCCTGGCTGGGCGCGACCGTGGTCACGAGGGCGCTGACGTCGTAGGTCGGATCGCGCCTCAGCGTCTCGAGCGCCCACGCACTGTCTTTCCCGCTGCTCCAACTGAGCCAGGTACGCCGCGCCGCGGCCGGTTTCATGATCTTTCTCCTCGGCGTCCCATTGCCGCCCAAGCATGCCGCATCCTCGAAGCCCGACCCATCTCGCCGCGGATCACATCCCGCGGGCTACGCTGGCGCCGAAACCGGAATGCCCAGCAGGCGGGCCGCGTTGCCGCCGACGATCGCCGCCCGCTCGGTCTCACCCAGTGAGGGGATTCGCCCGACCAGGCCCACCGGGTCGGCCTCGCCCATGTCGAAGGGGTAGTCGGTGCCGAGCAGCACGTGGTCGGCGCCGTAGCGGCGGACGAGCCAGGCGAGGTGGTCGGGGTCGAAAACCACGGTGTCGAAGTAGAGCCGCGCCAGATATTCGCTCGGGGGGGTCGCGATGTGCTCGCGGCAGTCGGGGCGCGCACGGTGGGCGTGATCCATGCGCCCGGCGTAGGTCGGGAGGTAGCCGCCACCGTGGGCGACACAGAGCTTGAGCGAGGGATGACGCTCGAGAACCCCATCGAAGATCAGGTGACTCACGGCGAGCGTGGATTCGAGGGGGTTCCCGATCACGTTGTTGAAGTAGTGCTCGCGGAAGCGCTCTCCGTGCGTAAAGCCGATGGGGTGGAGAAAGAGCAGCGCGCCCAGCGCTTCGGCGCGCCCGAAGAAGGCGTCGAGGCCGGCACGCGAGAGCTCGGTGCCGTTCACATGGGAGCAGATCTCGATCCCGCGCATACCGAGCGCGCGGATGCAGTGGTCGAGCTCTTCGACGGCCAGGCGTGGCTCCTGGAGCGGCGCCGTGCCGAGCGCCACAAAGCGGTCCGGGTGCGAGGCGACCACCGACGCGAGGTTCTCGTTCACAGCACGCGCCAGCGCGCGCCCGAGCTCCGGATCGGCGTAGTAGTAGTACTGGAATGGCGAGGGCGAGATCGCCTGCACGTCGATCCCCATCCGGTCCATGTCGGCGAGGCGCGCTTCGACCTGCGTCAGCTTCGGGTGAAGACCGGCCATCTGGAGCCGGTTGACCTCGTTGCTGTGGACGGTCGCGTAGTGGAGCGCGGGCTCGCGCTCGGGCGTCGCGATCTCCCGCGCCAGCTCGGCTGCGGTTTCGCTATGCACGTGACAGTGAATATCGATGCTCCGAGGGGCACGGCGCTGCGAGGGCGCAGGGGACGCGGAGACCGATGTCGTGGAAGAGAACGCGCAGCGAAAGGTGCTCATGAACTTGACTCCAGCGGTGGGGGCCGTGGGCCCGACAGGTTGTAGCTCAACCACGCGCGAACTCCGTTCGGTTTCCGCGCCCGCACTTCGCCCGTACACTCCGCCACTGCCGGGTGCCGCCGGATGGCGGAGGCCCGGCGACTCCGAGGAGGCGCCTGGAGATGTCCGAGACCCGCCAGCTCGTCGTGAACGGCGCGATGCTCGAGACGCGCGCGGACGCGGCGACGCCGCTGCTCACGGTGCTCCGCAACGATTTCGGTTTGCGCGCCGCGAAGTACGGGTGCGGACTCGAACAGTGCGGCGCCTGCACCGTGATCGTGGGCGGCGAAGCGGTTCACGCGTGCTCTCTCGCGATCGGACGGGTCGGTGATCGGGAGGTGTGGACGCTCGAGGGGCTCGCCGAGGGCGACGCCCTCCATCCGCTCCAGGAAGCGTTCCTGGAGCAGCAGGCGGGTCAGTGCGCCTACTGTGTGCCCGGCGTCATCATGGCGGCCGCGGCACTGCTCGCCTGGAACGACGCGCCGAGCGCCGCCGAGGTCGAGCGCGCGCTGACCCGCAACCTGTGCCGCTGCGGGTCGCAGCGGCGGATGGTCCGGGCGATCGAGGCGGCGGCCGAGCGGATGCGGGAGCGCGGCGATTGAGACCGGGAGCGGGCGGCCGGAGTCTCGCTGACAACCCCGAACTCGATACGTGGATCCGCGTCGAGGCCGACGACACCGTTGTCGTGCGCAGCGGAAAGGCCGAGCTCGGCCAGGGGCTTCGGAGCGCACTGGCGCGCATTGCGGCGGAGGAGCTCGACATCGGCATCGAGCGGGTCCGGGTCGAGATGGCGGACACGGGCGCCGGACCCGACGAATTTCTGACGGCGGGAAGCCTCTCGCTCGAGCAGAGCGGGAACGCCGTGCGGATTGCGGCGGCCCAGGTGCGTCAGCTCCTGCTCGAGGCGGCCGCCGAGAGGCTCGGGATCCACATTGCGAAGCTTCGGGTCGCCGAGGGCCGCGTCTGGGAGGCGGGGAGCGAGCGCAGCGTCGGCTTCTCGAGGCTCTGGGAGGGGCGTCGCTTCGATCAGCGCATCTCGCGGGACGTCGTCCCGAAGGACGCACGGCACTACCGAATCGTCGGCCGACCCGGACCTCGCATCGATCTTCGCGACAAAGTGATGGGGGGCGCGTTCGTCCACGACATGACGCTCCCCGGAATGGTCTTCGGGCGGGTGCTGCGACCGCCGAGCCTCGAAGCACGGTTGCTTCGCGTCGACGAGCGCACCGTGCGGACGCTCCCGGGTGTGATCGCGGTCGTGCGCGACGGCAGTTTCCTCGGAGTCGTCGCGGAGCGCGAGGAGCAAGCCGAGCGCGCCCGGGAAGCGCTCGCCGCGGGCGCCGAATGGCGTGTGCCGTCCCCGAGCGTGCCCGACCTCGAGAGCGACGCCGCTCTGGAGGCCTTCCTGCGCGGGCAGCCGGTCGTCTCTCACCCGGTCGTCGGCGGTGCCCCCGCGGATCGCACCCCCGATCCTCCGGCCGAGCCGCGCGGCGCCGCGGTGACGTTCTCGGCACGCTATCTGCGGCCCTTCCTGCTCCACGCGTCGATTGGCCCCTCGGCCGCCGTCGCCCTCGAAGACGCGGGCCGGCTCACGATCTGGACCCACAGCCAAGGCGTCTCACCGACCCGGGACGCGATCGCCCAGGGACTGGGCCGCCCGCGCGACGCTGTGCGCCTGGTCCACCGCGATGGGCCCGGATGCTACGGGCACAACGGGGCAGACGACGCGGCCTTCGACGCAGCGCTCTTCGCGCAGGCCGTGCCCGGCCGGCCGGTGAAGCTCCAGTGGACGCGCGAAGACGAGAATCGTTGGGAGCCCCTGGGACCCGCGATGTTGGTCGACCTCCGCGCGAGCCTCGACGGCAACGGCCGCGTAATCGACTGGAACCATGAGGTGCGCAGCTTCGATCATGTGGCGCGACCTCTCCCGCCGAACGGAGCTGCTCAACTCTCCGCTAGCTGGCTGCGCGGAGCGCCGCTCCCCCGCCCGCCGGTGACGCCGTGGATGCGATCCGAGATCGGGGAGTACCGCAACGCGACGCCCTACTACCGATGGTCGCGGACGCGGATCGTTCGACATCTCATCACGGCGCAGCCACTCCGTACTTCCGCGCTGCGGAGCCTCGGGGCCTTCGCGAACGTCTTCGCGATCGAGTCCGCGGTCGACGAACTCGCCGCCGCGGTCGGAATCGACCCGGTGGCGTTCCGCCTGCGCGACCTCGCGGATCCGCGAGCGCGCGCCGTGATCGAAGCGGCAGCGGCACGCATCGGCTGGAGCGAGACGCCGGGCTGCGGCCTGGCCTTCGCCCGCTATGAGAACGACAAGGCCTACGCCGCTGTCGCGGTCGAGGTCACCGTCGACTCCGACGGTGAAATTCGCCTGCGGCGCGCCGTGATCGCTGCTGACGCGGGGCAGATCGTCGACCCGAGCGGACTCGCGAACCAGCTTGAGGGGGGCTTTCTCCAGGCCGCGAGCTGGACGCTTCGCGAGGCAGTGCGCTTTCGCACGGGAATGACGGCCTCCCTCGATTGGGAGCAGTACCCGATCCTGGGCTTCTCGGGCTTGCCCGAAATCGACGTCTGCCTTCTTGATCGTCCGGGCGAAGCGTATCTCGGCGCCGGCGAGGCGGCGGCGGGACCCACGGCAGCGGCGATCGCCAACGCCGTGTTCCGCACCAGCGGCCTGCGGCTGCGCGCAACCCCCTTCACCCCCGACCGCCTGCAGCAAGCGCAGCGGCGTCGCCGCGGAGCGCGCAGCGAAGGCGAAGCCTGAGCGAAGTTCAGCCAAGTCGCGCAGCGGCGTCGCCGCGGAGCGCGCAGCGAAGGCGAAGCCTGAGCGAAGTTCAGCCAAGCTGCGAAGCGGCGTAGCCCCTAGTCGGGGCGGCTCATGAGCTCGCGCCAATATTCGTGGAAACCGAAGATGCCGATCTCGGTGGGGGGGGGATGGATCAGGCCGGGGCGGTCGTCGAGCTCGCGCGCATGGCCGGCTCCCATCTGGTAGTTGAGCGGATGCCGCCGGCGCTGGCGGCCCGAGAGCGTCGTGAACATATCGCCCCAGATACAGCCGTCGTCCTGTTCGAAAATCCCCGACGATGAGAAGGTGAGCGTCTGCATGCGACGGGCGAACTCGACCACTTCGGTCGGCGCGTCGCGGTCGGCGAGGGCATAGGACCAGACGTGGAGCTGCCCGAGGCCGCGCGGATGCCACACGCGGATCGAAACGAAGCCCAGGAACGCCAGGATCGCGAAGTTGGGAAAGACCCCGCCCACCTGCGCGCAGTGTACGAGCTCGGCCTGCTCCGGCGTGAGGGTTGCGCGCGCCTCGCGCTGAGTGCGCTGAATATAGGCCTCGACGGCGGGGGGCAAACCGGCCATCGGTACCTTGAAATTGATCCACCCGTGGCCGTTGCGCGACTTCACCTGGAAGTCGACGCGCCAGGGATCGTCGCCGCGATAGTCCCCGCTCGGCCCGAGGCCGATCTTCACCATGCTCTGGTGCAGCGCGCCGGTATGGTAGTTGTCGCCAGCGAACTGCTCGGCAGCGAGCTTCCAGTTCCCCGGCAGAATCCAGCGGTGGACGCCCGGCAAGGCGTAGGTCCCGCCGGCGGTGCGCCTCAAAATGAGCTCCAGGTACCAGCCGATCTCGCTCAGGTAGTCGCGAAGCGGCTGTGCCTCGGCATTGAAGCAGGCAAAGATGAGTCCGCAGAAGCTCTCGACGCGAGGCACCTCGATCAGCCCCCAGGCGTCGAGATCGAGGTCCCCGTGGTAGGCGCTCTCGAGTTGCGGGACGCCGCGGAGTTTTCCGCGCGTGTCGTAGCTCCAGCCGTGGTAGGGGCAGTGGAACATCCGCGTATGGCCCCGATCGACACGACACACGCGGGCTCCTCGATGGCGGCAGGAGTTCAAGAAGACGCGGAGTCGACTCTCGGGATCGCGGGTTGCGATCACCGACTCTTCGCCCATCGTGGTGGTGAGGAAATCGCCGGGGCGAGCGAGCTGGCTCTCATGCGCGACGAAGAGCCAGCAGCGACCGAAGATCCGCGACTGCTCGGCGCGATAGACCTCTTCATCGACGAAGACCGTCGGATCGACGCGGCGTCCTTCGACGTCAACAAGGGCTGCGAAATCGCGCATCAGTCGCGCCGCGCCACCACGCCGGCGTATTTCTCCTGGAGGGCCCGCGAGCGGCGCCCGCACTCCTGGGCGATCGCCAGCCGTTCCGACGCGAGGTAATGGTAGGGGGGGAGCGCCGGTCCCGGCCTCAGGTAGCCCGCGGTGGCGAAGCGCGCCTTCATGAAGGCGATCTTGTCCTGATGCCAGACGTCGAAGCTGCGGTTCGGGATGATCCCCTCGTAGCAACGGGCGAGCTCGCGGGTCAGTGTCCTGGCGTCGTCCCAGCGCTCCCCGTAGAGGGCGTCGCGGAGAGCGGTCACCGGCGCTGGGCCTCCGCAGACGGCGCTCGACCAGCAGGCGTCGATCCCAAACATACGGTAGGCGGCGTACCAGTCGAACTCACCGGGCATGAGCTTGATGCGCCCTTCGACGGCTTCGAGGTCGGCGTTGTAGGAGTTGTCGACGAGTTCCGAGATCAGGAGTCGCGTGCGGTACTTGGCCCCGATGATCTGCGGGATCTTGGCGAGCTCGCGGTACACCGGGGTGGTGATGGGGCGCTTGAAGGCCTCCATATCGTCGTAGAGAAAGATTGCGAGCTCGGGCAGCGCGCCGGCTACGTCGCGGTAGAAGCGCACGATGTCCGGGTCGGAGAGGGGCGACATCATCGGCCGACCCATCATCAGACCCGAGGCGCCGAGCGATGCGAAGCGGCGCGCCCGCGCGACCGTGTCGCGCGTGTTGAGCGTCGTCGCACCGGCGAACACCGGTACCCGGTCGGCCGCAGCCTCGATCACCGTGGCGGTGAAGCGCTCGAGCTCTTCCCAGGTGAGCGAGGGGAGCTCGCCGAAGGTGCCGTTCAGGCAGATTCCGGCGACGCCGTCGCGAATCAGGGCGTCGGTAGCCCGCGCCGCCTCGTCGTAGTCCACCGCGTCGCGCGCATCGACATCGAGCTCGATGTCGCGCACTGGGGTGAGCAGATAGGCGTAGACACCGCGCAGTTCGTCGGCGCTTCTGGGGTTGTTTCGGGACATCGTCACGCTCGCTCCTTGGGGCTGGGCGCGTCGCTTGAGGCGCCGAGGGGGAAGCTTAGACCTGCCACTCCGTCATGCACCCTCACACCCGCGGGAACCCGGGGGGTCAGGCCGGACGGCGATGGCCCCAACTGCTGCCCGTGGTGTGGAGCTCCGCCTTCCAGGTGGCGTCGTCGATCTCGCGGGCGCCCCATCCCCATTCGACCCAGAACCCGGACGGCGACCCCAGATAGAAGGACACCATCTCGTCGTTGGTGTGGCGACCCAGCGTGAGCTCGATCGGGACCCCGCGATCCTGGCAGAGGTCGTAGGTCGAGCCCACATCGTCGAAGCGCTGCATTTGCAGCATGAAGTGGTGCAGCCGCTTGGGCGCGCCGGGCGACTCCCAAAACGCGATCGAATGGTGCCGCGGATTGCAGTGGAGGAAGACCAGGTTCAGGTGCGACGGAACCCCGCGCTCGGGCTGGGGCCGCACCCAGTCGCTCAACTGGAAGCCCAGCACGTCGCAGTAGAAGCGCACGCTCTCTTCGAGATCGTCGACGGTCACGACGATGTGACCGAGCCCTTTTCCGTCGGTGACAAAGCCTCCGAGGCCGCGCGGCGACCGAAACGGGCGGTCGCGCTGCACCAGGGGCCCGCAATAGGCCTCGCACGCGATACCGCTCGGATCTTGGAAGTGGATCAGATCGACTACGTGCCGCGCCGCACACTCTTCCGGCGTTCCGGCACGAACCGAACATCCCGCAGCGCCCAGGCGCTCGGCGAGCAGGGAGAGATCGCCCGGCGTCGATACCTCGAGGCCCAGCGCCGCCAGGTCGTCGCGCGAGCCCGCCGTGAGTGCAAAGCGGTGATGGCGATCGTCCATTCGCAAGAGCAGCCCTTCGTCCGCGTCCGAACCGACGGCGGCGAGTCCCAGCACCTCGGTCGCGAAGCTGCGCCACTTCTCCAGATCGCCGACCTCAAGCCGCAGATAGCCAAGCTCTTTGACACCCGTTCCGCTCATCGTTGCTCTCCTCGCAGGTCGGTCCATCCTTCACGGTCCGTCGTGCCCGTGCTTCGGGCGACGAGACGCGGCTGGCCCTCGATCCTCCGTCGGTGGGAAGAATACCGTGGATTGCTTCACCGAGGGGGGTGCGATGGCTCGTGTATTCGGTAGTGAAGAGCTCGACGCCGCGGCGGATCGAGCCTGGGCAATGGTCTCCGAATGGGGCGGCACCCACAAATGGCTCCCCCCACCTGAGGAGAGCGCTGGGGGTTGGCGGGGCCGACTTCGTATCGGGGATTCTGCGCGCCGCTAGGGCCTCAGGCCATCGTCTCTCGCCCGCGCCCGCTCGCGGCTCGCTGCGCGGTGCTGAGGAGCAAGCCGATCGCGATCAAACCGGCCCCGACCAGGTGAAAGGCGGCCAGGCGCTCACCCAGGAACGCGACGGCCAGGAGCGTCGCAAAGACGGGTACCAGGTGGTTGAAGAGCGCCGCGCGGTTGGCCCCCACTATTGAGACAGCGCGGTTGAAGACCAGCAGCGCCAGGGCGGTGGGAAAGATGCCGACGTATGCCGACGCCAAAACCGCCTCGCCGGTGAAGGGCACCGCACGCTGGGTCCAAGTCTCCCAAAGATAGAAGGGCAGGAGCGCCACCACGGCCACCGTAAGAATCACGACCAGGAAAGGAGCCGGGGCGAGCTCGTTGGGCTTTCGTTTGACGATCACCGTGTAGAGGGACCAGCACAGCATCGCGAAAAACATCAGGAGGTCG
>CAZTOE010000163.1:0-10129 GCA_964615045.1 uncultured Spirochaetales bacterium | reverse complement strand
CGGGCCGTAGCGCAGCTTGGTAGCGCGCCTGAATGGGGTTCAGGAGGTCGCGAGTTCGAATCTCGCCGGCCCGACCAGTCGAATCGGGCACCTGCGGTTCTGCGCAAAATCGCCTCTTGATTGCCGGAAACAAAACGGAACCGCGCGACAAAGCCTCTCGCGCGCCGATGGGGCTCGGCGACCCGAGATGCCACGATCCCCCTCCGATGGAGTAGATCTCAGACCCGATCGACTGGGCTTCCGTCATCCCGTCTACAACGTGTTCCTGCTCCGAATCCCCTGATGGATTCTCGAGCGGCGGAACGGCGATCGAATGGATGGGTTTCTGCTCCGGACTCGAGGCGAAAAGTGGCCACGCCGCCCCGACATGGGTTGGGAAGTGCAAGCCTTGTGTGCCACGATAGGGTCTGCTTGCCAGGGGAGGCTATGCACCAGGTCAAGGCCAACGCGAATGACATTGCGGCGGTTGCGGAGGCAGTTTCGTCCGTCTATGTGCCTCCGCCCCAACTCACAGAAGGACAGCCACCCCCCATCGCTGCGAACGGAGGTTTGTCCTACGCGTCGTTCGATCGGAACGGGGATGCGGGAACCGCTGCGGCCACGGAGGCGGCTCTCATCCAGATTGCCGAGGGGGAGGGGCAGGCGCTTATCGACATGCTCGACAACGCTCCCTCCGGCCCCATCGAGACCCAGTGGGGTCTTGGGTTTCGTCGCTACTCAGAGTGTCTGGAATATATTCGGGCAAGCAACATCGAAGCGCCTGAAGGCGGCCTAGCACTTCCGCTGCGCTACACCGTCCACGAGCAGCCGTCCTACTCCATCGTCTCGTCCAACGCACTCTGGCGGGACCCGACGCGCGAGGCCGAGGCCAAGGCGCTGCGCAAGGAAGAGCAGGACATCGGACGGCGGTGCCTCTATTTTCCGCAGGTGCTGCGCGACGCGCGACGAATGAAGGAGTACTACCCAGGTCTCTCGCCCAACAGCCCCGAGTGCATGGACAAGCTTGGCCTCGCGCTGGCGCACTGCGAGTCCAAGTGCGAGAACTTCTACGACGCGGCTGAGGTGGAGCGCGTGTTCTACCCGGAGATGGAGAAGCTCCTCTTGGAGTTTTTCCCGGACGCATCGGATGCGCTCGTGTACAACCACGACGTGTTTGACAAGGACTACGCGGGCGACCGCACGGAGGACCAGGACAACAAGAACCCGGGTGTGAACGCCAGCTACGCCAACATCGTTCACAACGACCTGAACGACAATAGCGGGCGCGTGCGCTGCCGCGAGCTGCTCACGAAGAACCTGCGGAACTTCGGGCGCGAGCTGCACTATACGGAGAAGCAGGCCGACGCGAAGATGTCGCGGCGGTTCATGTCGATCAACCTCGCCAAGCCGATGGAGACCGTGCGCCAGAACCCCTTCGTGCTCTGCGCCTGGCCCTCTTTCGCCGACCAGCCGTACATCACCAACTACCGCGTCTACGACGATCGCGTTGGCGAGACCACCCGATTCACCTACCGCCCCGACCACGAATGGTATTGGCTTCCCGAGCAGAAGCCCACCGAGGTCTCGATGCTCAAGTGCTACGACTCGGTCACCGACGGCTCCGTCTCGCGCTGGTCCTTCCACACTGCCTGCATCGACCCAAGTGCACCTGACGACGCTCCCTGCCGCAAGAATGTCGTGGTCCGCTCCTATGTCTTCTTCTAGGAAGACAGGAAGACGCAGCGGGGGGATTCGAAGCCGCGACGCCGATGCTGCGTCCTTCCCGAAGACGTAGAATCCGCCCGCCAAACGAGTCGGTTTCATCCGGCACCTAGCCTGCAGGACCGGCGCGTTCAGAGGCTGCTACCGGACTGGATCCCTCGATGAACCGTCTCTGCACTCAGACGCTCTCCCTGCTTTTTCTCATCGTGTGGCTGGTCCCGGGCTCGGCTCACGCACAGGTTGTGATCGCGCTCGAAGGCGAGGCTGCCCCTGGCACCGGTGGGGGAAGCTTTCAGTTCTTCTCGGAGCAGCCCGTCATCAACGATCTCGGCCATGTCGCTTTCGAGTCGAGCATCAGCGGTGGGACGTCCGCCTATGGGGTCTTCCTCGATGCGGGCCATGGCCTCGTTGCCGTTGCCGTTGCGGGCCAGGTCGCGCCCGGCACCGGCGGTGGCACATTCGGCATCGTCGGCGAACCCGCCCTGAACGCGTCGGGAGACCTCGTCTTTGCGGCGACCGTGTCGAATAGCACCGCCGGAGTAGGCACTGGACTCTTCCTGTATTCGGGCGGTGTGCTCTCGGCGGTTGCGACGAACCTGGACATGGCTCCCGGTACGAACGGCGGCCTCTACGCGGCCTTTGGACCGAGGCTCTCCCTGAACGATTCGGGCGAGGTGGCCTTTCACGGAGACGTCTCGGGGGCCGGGAATACGAGTTCGGGCATCTTCGTCGAGGGCGGCGGAAGTTCTCGGGCGGTGTTTCTCCGGGGAGGTTCGACGCCCGCGGCCCTGCCGGGCACCTACTTCAGCCTCAGCGACCCGGCCATCAACGCTGCCGGGAACGTCGTGGCGCTCGCCGGAATCGATCCTTCGGAAGGTGCCTTCACGACTGCCGTCGTCGTCGAGTCAGGAGGAGTGGACGAGATCGCCGCGCTCATCGGAGATCCGGCGCCGGGCACGGGCGCCGGTACGTACTCGGAGTTCAACTTCGCGGCCACGCCCGGCATCGACACATCCGGACAGGTCTTCTTTCACTCGAGGGTATCCGGAGGTACCGCAACGCAGGGACTGTTCGTCGATTCCATGACGACTCAAGCCGCGGTCGTACTTCCGGGGCAAGCGGCGCCCGACTCGGGCGGTCTGAACTACTTCTCCTTCTCGATTTCCAAGCTCACAGCGAACGACGCGGGCGCGGTCGGCTTCAGCTCGATTCTGAGCCCCAGCGGCATGCAGGGTCTGTTCGTCGGGCCGAGCGGGGAATTCGCACAGCTGATTGCCAAAGCGGGCGACGCGGTCCCCGACACCGGAGGCGGGAGCTACCTGATACTGCCCAGCAACCCCTCGATCAACTCTGCCGGCGGGGCAGCGTTCTTTGCGCTCCTGACGGGTGGGACCGCCGCGACCGCAATCATCGCGGTCCCCGAACCTGCACCAGTCGTTTCAGCGCTCATCGCCCTTGCCGCGCTCGCCCGTGCGGCAAGGCGTTCCAACCGGCTTCGGACCCAAAGCTGAGACCTGGGTCCGCATCGCGACGCGTTCGATCGATGCCTCCCAACCACCGCACTTGACGGCATCGCGCTCCGTGGATCCTCGATCGCCATCCGCCACCCAACTACAGGTTGGCCACTGTTTGGCGAGCGCACCCCGTGTCGCGCTCCGCGGTCGTGGGGATTGCCGAGCGAAGCCATGTCTCAATTTTCTGGACTCGTCCTGGCACTCACGGAGGCAATCGGAGAGGGTCTCCTCGCATTCCTCTTCGCACTCGATCGGGTTCTGGTGCTCCCCGCATCCTGTGACGCATGCTGCCTTCTTCTCATAGCAGGCGTCTGAACAGGGGGTGCCGTCGATGACCTGAGCCCGGCTCGCCACCACCCAGAAACCGAGAGCGGTCGCAGCGAGAGACGTTGTGACGAGTACGGTAGGACGCATCGCGAGTTTCCTTCCTTCCGAGACCGCTTCTCATGCTCGAACCCCTACGAAGGATAGGGGAGACGCAGATTTAGCGGGAGGATTGCGTAGTTCCACGTCTTGGCTCGACCCGGTCGCGTGATCAACATGGATCGAGCAGTAGTACGCTGTTCGAAAGGAAGATCATGATCTCTTGGTTTCGAACCTACCAATCGAGAATTGGCAAAATGTCAGAGCTCGTCGCGCTCTCTCAGGAGGCGGCGAAGTATCTCGAGAGCGCCCACGGACTGAAGGTCGAGGTCTACACCCAGCTCGGTGGAGATCCGCTGAGGATCGGCTTGTTGGGCCGCTATAAGAACCTTGGCGCCGTCGGCGAGCTGGAGGAGAAGATTGGCAACGACAGCAAGTGGGCGAAGTTGATGGGTCGGGGCGAAGAGCTCGCGGTCGAGGGCAGCCTTCAAGATCAGTGGTGGAAGCAGATCGCCTGATTTTCGGTTCACGAACGCGCTGCAAAGTATGAGCGCAGCGGAGAGGAATTGCGATGTCAGTTCGATTCGTAGCGACTTGGCGGGTTCGTCCCGGTCGCAATGAAGATTTCCTCAAGCTCGCAAAAGACTGGCGACCTATCGCGAAGCGCTTCAAGATGAAGAGTGAGCAACTCTTGCAAGTGGCCGCCGGCAACACCGAGTTTCCGTTGAACACAATGATCTACACCTGCGAGTTCGCCAAGGGCGTCGACTACGGTGCCTGGTTGGACGGCGGAAACGACGACGCGGGGATGCAGCAGTGGCAGGCTCGGGCCTTTGCGGAGGATTCTCCGGCCGAACTCGTCTCGACCGGGATTCTCACCGAAGTTGCCGGCTTCTAGCCCGAATCGAGTTGCATCAGGACGATAGGCACACGCCGCCACCGCACAGCGCCGCGGGAGAGCTCCTCCCGCGGCGTCGTCGCTCTTGTCAGACCTCGATCGTTTGCCCGAAGCTCGATCAGTCCGCCAGGTAGGCCTCTTGAACGTACTGGAGCACCATGCGGTGCGTGTTGAAAAAGGAGCCGTTGAGCGAGATCGCGTGGCGGCGCACCTTCAGGAACTCCTCCGGAGAATTGAAGTAGAGCGGCGCCACTACCTCGTCGAGCTTTCGGTAGAGCCCCTCGGCGTGGTTTGCGTCGAGACGCTGCGGATGCTCCCCGACGTCCACCAAGCCGTCCTCGATCTCCCAGCCGGTGACGCCCTCGATGCAGCCCTCGACCCACCAGCCGTCCAGGATGCTCAGGCTCGGCACGCCGTTCATCGCGGCCTTCATGCCGCTCGTCCCGGAGGCCTCGAGCGGGGGGATCGGGTTGTTGAGCCACACATCGACCCCCGATACGAGCAGTAGCCCTAGATCCATGCCGTAGTTCGGCAGGTAGACCACCTCGATCCGACCCCCGAGCTGGCGGGCCGCGTCGAAGACATGGCGGATCAGGGACTTCCCTTCTTCGTCGTAGGGATGCGCCTTGCCGGAGAAGACGAGCTGGATCGGGCCGTGGCGTTCGGCGATCCGAGCGAGCCGCTCGAGGTCGTGGAAGACGAGAGTGGTCCGCTTGTATCCCGTGGCGCGGCGCGCGAAGCCGATCGTGAGCGCGTCCGGATCGAAGACGCGAGCAGTCTCGCGACGGATGAAGTCGAAGAGTCGCTTCTTCGAGCGACCGTGCGCGATGCCGATCTCGACCGCCGGGATCTGGCTGGCGTAGCGAAGCGCGAAGGGGTCAAGCTGCCACGACGGGATGTAGAGGTCGAAGAGCTCCTTCATCGCGGGAGAGATCCAGGTCCCCGGGTGCACCCCGTTCGTGATCGAGCGGACCGGGTAGCCCGGGAACATGCTCCGCGAGACCTCGCCGTGGCGGACGGCCACGCCGTTCACGAACTGGGAGCAGGCGAGG
Source organism: uncultured Spirochaetales bacterium (assembly GCA_964615045.1). GTDB lineage: Bacteria > Myxococcota_A > UBA9160 > UBA9160 > PR03 > JANQRO01. Next base: position 4,601 of record CAZTOE010000163.1, on the reverse strand, counting down.
GCCAGCTCGGTCATGTTCAGCTCGTCTTTGACTCCGATCTCGGCCAGGACCTCGCAACGCGCATCGCCGAGCACCGAGCGGGCGAGGCTCTGGTCGAAGCGGTCGTGGCCGGCCGGCACCGGGGTGTGGGTCGTAAAGACACACGAGGCGCGGACCGCGTTGAGGGCCGTTGAGGCCGAGCGACCGACTGGGCCCGGCATCGCGCGGAACCGCTCGATCAGGGCGAGACCGACTAGGGCGGCGTGGCCTTCGTTCAGATGGAAGTGATCGAAGTGCAGGCCGAGTGCGTCGAGCAGCGCCGCCCCTCCGAGGCCGAGCACCGCCTCCTGGCGCAGGCGGGTCCGGTCATCCCCCAGGTAGAGGTCGTCGGTGAGCCTGCGATCCTCGGGGAGATTCGCGGGCAGATCCGTATCGAGGAGGTAGACGGGGACGGTCGCTCCGCTCCGTCCGCGCACCAAGTAGCGCCACGCTCTCACCGTGATCGAGCGGTGCTCGAGGTCGATGGAGACGCGGGTTGGGACCTCCTCGAGGTGATTCTCGGGCTGCCACGGATCGGGCGCCTCGATTTGCTCGCCCGACGGACCGAGCCGCTGGAGGAAGAACCCCTTCCGATGGAGCAGGGTCACCGCGGTGAAGCCCAGGCCGAGGTCGGCGGCCGATCGGATCGTGTCCCCCGCCAGCACCCCCAGTCCGCCAGAATAAGTGGGAATTCCGGACTCCAGCGCGACCTCCATTGAGAAGTAGGCTGTTTGCAGTCCGCTCGACATGGATCTCTGCTCCGTTCAGGAGGCGACGGCCATCTGGGTACCGGCCCGGCCACAAGCCCTTCTCGGTCCTTCGCGCGTCGGTCACCAATGTTTAACAACTCGAGGCCGATCGCGCCCCGCGTTCTGACGCGTACCCCCCCACCCGTTCGGAACAAATCGGAACCTCGCAATCGACCGGGCGGAGGCTACCGACACGAGTTGTGGAGTGGATGAGCGGGCGGGTATGCCGGACGGGGCGACCGGCCACAAGATCGGCGACGCGACGCTGGCCGGCCGTCCGGGATCCGAGCTTCTCGAGCCCATTCTGTGCGAACATCCCTCCCACCCCCGCCGTTCGTCTCGCGGTCCTGCGGAGCGGCGCCGGGGCTGACAGGAGAAACGCATGGCCCAGCCCAAAGTCATCGTGAATCTCTATCCCGTGCTCCCCGCGAAAGACGAAGCCGAACGCAGCGCCCGGCGTCCGCTCGGACGGGACAGTGTCCTCTACCACGAAGTCATCCACGACATGACCGACGTGGTGAAGGCCGCCGACGAGCTCGGGGTCTGGGGCGTCAGTACGATCGAGCACCATCTGCACTCTGAGGGCTACGAGGTGTCCCCGAACCCGGGTGTCCTGAACGCCTACTGGGCGAGCCAGGTGAAACACGCTCGTGTGGGAGCGCTCGGTTATGTCGTCGGTACGCGGGATCCGATTCGCGTCGCCGAGGAAATGGCTGTGATCGATCACCTGACGCGCGGCAAGTTTTTTGCCGGCTTCGCGCGCGGCTATCAGAACCGCTGGACCCAGATCATGGGCCAGTACACCGACACGCAGGCCACGGTCTCCGACGGGAGCGAAGGCGACAAGGCGAACCGCGAGATCTTCGAGGAGCGCGTCGACCAGATTCTCGCCTGCTGGACTGAGGAGAGCGTCTCGTTCGACGGCAAGTTCTATCAGGCGCCCTACCCACACGATACCGGCATCGCGAACTTTCCCGCCCGCGATGTGGCGGAGCGACTCGGTGCACCGGGCGAGATCGACGACGCGGGCGCGGTGCGGCGCGTCTCGGTGGTGCCGTCGCCCTATCAAAAACCACACCCACCCGTGCTGATGGCGGTCAGCGCCAGTCTCGAGTCGATCGAATTCTGCTCGGAGCGGGGGATTGTCCCGGTCTACTTCACGGGTCTCGAGGGTGTCGTCGAGATGGCCCGACACTACGTTGCCCACGGCGGCCGCAAGGGCCGCGAGTATCGACTCGGCGAACGCCAGTGCGTCGTCCGCTGGCCCCATTTCTCGCGCGGGCCGGAGGACACCCGCAGGATCCTGGCCGAGCAGGATGAGGAGTTCTATCGGAATATCTACGGTTCCTTCTTCCCGCCCCTCGTCGCGGGCGCGACCGATATGATCGACCGCATCATCGAGACCGGCCTCTTCCCCACCGGTACCGTGGACGAACAAATCGCCTACTGGCGAACCCTGCTCGAGCGGGTTCCGTGCGAGTACCTGTGCCTCATCTGGCACTATGCACAGTCGCCAAAACAGTCGGTCATCGATGAGCTCGAGCTCTTCATGAAGCGGGTGCTTCCCGCGCTTGAGGTACCCGATTTTCCGGAATGGGGGCAGACGACCCCGCGCGCTTCGACCGCGGCCTAGTCCTCGAAAGTCTCCCGCGGCGGCACACAGGGGGGATGCGACGCTCATGAGAATGCAGATCGACCGGGTCGAGGGGGCCTTTGGGGGGGTGTCGTTCGGCGCCGTCGGCGCCTACGAGAAGATCGTCGGGCGCTTCCACGGGGAGGCCGATCCCAACCACCCCTTGGACCGGCCGATCGTGAACCTCGACAAGGCGCCCCGAAACGCGGCCGGTCGGGTCGACTACTGGGTCGACTTCTGTCTGCTGAAACCCGTCGATCTATCGTTGGGCAATCGGCATCTGCTCTACGACACCTCAAACCGCGGCGACAAGCTGGCGCTGATCGACCTCAACGGCGCCGAGAAGGGACCGACCTCCAACGATCCCGTGAGCGCGGCCGACGCCGGCAACGGCTTTCTGATGCGCCGCGGCTACTCAATCCTGTTCAGCGCCTGGCAGGGGGGCGTGGCCGACGAAGAGCAGAAAATGCTCGCAGGCTTCCCGGTCGCGACCGACCACGGCGCGCCGATCGTGGCCGTAGCGCGCGAGGAAATCATGCTGGGCCACACCGAGGGCCCAGCGCCCGCGCCACTCTCCTACCCCGCCCACACCACGGAGCAGAGCGCGGCGACGCTCAGCGTTCGACAGCACGAGCGCGATCCCCGCCAGGAGGTGCCTCGAACTCGGTGGCGCTACCTCTCGCCGACCCTGATCGAGATCGATCCGGTGGCGAGTTTCGGGACGGGAGCCCTCTACGAGTTCATCTACCCCGCGCGCGATCCCATTGTCATGGGTCTGGGCTTCGTCGCCGTGCGCGACGTGGTCGCCTTCATGCGCCGCGAGGCGCGCGACGAAGACGGCAACGAAAATCCTTTGAGTTCCGGTGGCGGTGCCCCGGCGGCCGAGTGCGTGATTGCCTACGGGCGCTCCCAGCCCGGGCGCCTTCTGCGCGAGTTTGTCCGCCTCGGGTTCAACGAAGATCGCGAGGGCCGACCGGTCTTCGACGGCATCTACGTGTCGATCGCCGGGTCGCGCCGCATTGACCTCAACGCGCCTTTCGCGCAGCCCGGGCGCTTTCAGCGCCAACACGAAGATCATCTGTATCCGGGAGACCAGTTTCCCTTCACCTACGCGACCCGCAAAGATCCCCGGAGCGGGGAGACCGATGGAATCCTCGCCCGGGCCACCACCACCAACACCTGCCCGAAGGTCATCCACGTCGATTCCAGCACCGAGTTCTGGCAGGGGCGGAGCTCCTTGCTGGTTACCGACGAAGACGGGCGCGACATCGCCATGCCAGAGGAGGTCCGCTGCTACCTCTTTGCCGGTACCCAGCACGCCGGGCCGGTGATGATGAAACACGCCGGAATTTTTTCGCAGGATCCGGTCTACCCGCTGAACCACGTCGACTACGCGCCGCTGAACCGCGCTCTCATCGCGGCCCTCGATACGTGGGCGAGCGGCGGCGAGGCGCCCCCTGAGAGCAGGTTTCCACGGGTCGACGACGGCACGCTGGTCCCTCCCTTCCCGCAAGAGACTCAGGGGTTTCCGGAGATCCCGGGCGTGCGTTACCCCGCTCTCATCAACGAGCTCAGCGCCAGGAACTACGAGACACAGCCGCCGACGCCGATCGCTGGCACGCAGTATCGTTTGCTGGTGCCGAAGGTCGACGCCGACGGAAACGAAATCGCCGGCATCCGCCTGCCCGAGGTCGCGGTGCCCCGCGCTACGTATACGGGTTGGAATCTGCGCGACCGGAGCTTCGCCGAGGGCGCGTTGATGGTGGTGGGCTCCTGCTTCCCGTTTGCGGCGACCCGCGCCGAACGGAGCGCGAACGGCGACCCGCGCCCTTCGCTCGAAGAGCGCTATCCGAGCCACGGTGACTACGCCGCCGCGGTGCGGGACGCCGCCGAAGCGCTGCAGCGAGAGCGATTGCTGCTCGCCGAAGACGTCGAACGCTGTGTGGCGGACGCCGAGGCGCTAGCGACCTGAGCGCTTGACGTTCTTGCGCCGATGCCTCTTGTCGTTGCCGCGAACGTGGAAGACGTCGTCCGGCAGTTCGCGTCCGATGGACGTGTTGCGGCGAATGATGTCGGAAAGCCGCGTCCCTTCTACTTCTCGGATCTCATCGGGCGAGAGGACGTTCGCGTACCAGAAACGATCGCCATCACGAGACGCGACGAACTGCTCCACGAGGATCGCCCGGGGGAGCTTACCCAGG